>JBDVXS010000126.1:0-36740 GCA_039964305.1 Hyphomicrobiales bacterium | reverse complement strand
TCGCGACAGTTGCTTTGTCTAAAAGCGTTCGACCGCCAATGTGAAACGTGACATCGTTGATGTGGAGCATGATTTATTGGCTTTAAGGTGTTCAAAGTCGTGTGATTGAGAGATTTTTCTCTATTTTCGCTTGTCTATAATCGTTATCAGAGCATGTGGATAGTACGAGGCCACATTATATTCACGGCTTCACCACTCTAGAGCCCATCTACCGTGCCAAAAGCACGAAACCCAAGAAAGTTTTTTATGTCGATCACCGTTTATGATTTATGCGGCGCAGACGAAGGTCTCCGCTTTTCTCCGACTTGCTGGCGCACAAAGCTGGCACTTAGCCACAAGAAGCTAGCGTTTGACGCTGTTGCGACACCTTTTACTAAGATCAAAGAGGTTGTTTCTGGTGAAGCGAAAACTGTTCCGACCATTGTGGATGGTGGTGAGCAGATCAATGATTCGTTCAAAATTGCGCTTTACCTGGATGAGAAATACCCAGACGCACCTTCTTTGTTTGGTGGCGAGCAGGGCGTTGCTGCTGCACAATTCGTTCAAAACTGGACAAACAGCCAATTGGGACCTCTTATCGCTAGCCTCGTGATTAAAGACATTCACGATGTGCTTGCTGAGCCTGATCAGAAATATTTCCGCGAAAGCCGCGAGAAAATGATCGGCAAAACTTTGGAAGAAGTTCAAGCGGGTCGCGAAGACCGTGTTGAAAACTTCCGTACAGCTCTAGCCCCATTGCGCATGACTGTTGGTGCACAGAACTTCATCGGTGGTGATAGCCCTGTTTATGCTGATTATATCGTCTTTGGTACGGTGAAATGGCTTATGCAGATTGCTCAATTTGAAGTGCTTGCAGGCGATGATCCGGTTAAAGCTTGGTTTGAACGCATCGACGCGATGTACTCAGGCGTTTAGTCTTTTAGACGAATTGCGCGTGTCCGCTCTTGTCGAAGGGCGGACACGGCTGTATAGAGCAGCCAATCCTTTCCCTTTATTTATCATTACAGGACGAAAACAATGGCGATTGAGCGCACATTTTCAATGATCAAGCCGGACGCAACGGCTCGTAACCTAACTGGCAAAATCACAGCAATGCTTGAAGAAGCTGGCCTTCGTGTCGTGGCATCGCGCCGTGTTCACATGTCTTTGCGCGATGCAGAAGCATTTTACGCAGTACACAAAGACCGTCCTTTCTTCGGTGAATTGACAGAATTCATGTCTTCAGGCCCAACAGTTGTTCAGGTTCTTGAAGGCGAAAACGCGATTTTGAAAAACCGCGAAGTTATGGGTGCAACAAACCCAGCTGAAGCTGACGAAGGCACAATCCGTAAAGCGGTTGCTCTTTCAATCGGTGAAAACTCAGTACACGGTTCTGATGCGCCTGAAACAGCCGCTGAAGAAATCGCATTTTGGTTTGCAGGCCGCGATATCGCTGGCTAAGCCGAACTAATAAGATGTTGAAAGAGGCGGTCCATTGGGCCGCCTTTTTTGTTTGGGCTATTGTTTTTCCCAGCGGGTGAGGGCTTCATCGTCAGCCTCTTTCGCATCCACCCATGTACTTTCATCACCGCTTGTTAGGTGTTCCTTCTTCCAAAACGGCGCACGGGTTTTAAGGAAGTCCATCACATATTCTGCACCTTCAAAGGCAGCACGGCGATGGCGCGAGCTTGCAGCGACGAGCACGATGGGGTCGCCTGTTTCCATTTTACCAAAGCGATGGATGGCCGTGACCGCATCAAGCGGCCAGCGTTTTGCGGCATCTTCAGCAATGCGCGTAATCTCGCGCTCTGCCATGCCGGGGTAATGGTCGAGTTCTAGCGTGCTGATTGTGCCATCTTCATTGCGGCAATAGCCCGTGAAGGTAACAAGAGCACCCACATTGGGATGATCATTACCTGTCATTCGCTGACTTTCAGCATTAATATCAAACGGCTCTGACTGAATGCGAACAGTGATATCAGCCATGGTTAGCCACCTGTCATCGGTGGGAAGATTGCGATTTCATTGGCGCCTTTTATCGGCTCTGAATGATGCACATGCTCTTGATTGATGGCCGCGCGAAGGGCGTGGGCATTTTCAAAAATCGCATATTCATCACCGCGCGATGGAAGCCATGCTAGAAGGTCTGCGATGGTCTCTATGCTATCTGGCAAATCGACTGTTTCTTCGTCGATACCAACTTGCTCACGCACCCATGCAAAATAGACCAGCTTCATGCTTCATCCTCAAGCAGGTGGCGTAAACCAGCGCGGAAATAATCATACCCTGTAATCAAGGTAACAAGGGCTGCAATCCATAAGAGGACAATGCCCAAATCTATAATGATTGGATCGAGGGCAGGGCCAATTAAAAGCACTGCAAGGGAAATCATTTGAATGGCCGTTTTCCACTTGGCGAGATTTGAAACAGGCACACTTACTTGCAGTGACGCCAAAAATTCGCGCAAGCCCGAAACTGCGATTTCACGGAACAAAATAATCACCGCCGCCCAAATGGACCAAGAGGCAATAACACCAAAGGCGCAAAGGCAAAGCAGGCAACCTGCAATGAGCAATTTATCAGCAATTGGGTCTAGCATGCGACCAAGAGCTGATTGCTGCGACCAAGCACGCGCAAGGTAGCCATCTAGCCAATCGGTAATACTGGCTGCAACAAACAAAATGTAGGCAATCCAGTGGCCAATAGGGCCATCGATAAAGAAGCAACCGACGACAGCTGGAACTGCCAAAATTCGGCCATAGGTCAAAAGATTAGGCAAGCTTAGCGTGAGCGAACGCTCACGTGCTTTTTCGGCCAGTCTTTTGCTTTGGGTATCATCACTTATTGTCATGGCGTGAACTCACCAAAAAATGCCGCGCATTGCAAGAGCGAATTGGCTTGGTTGGATCAACTTACACGAACAAAATTGAAATAATTGGTTATGCGTTGGTTTCCTGCTGCGCTTAGTTGAGTAATATACTGACTTTTTGATTGAGAATAATATGATTGAATTTCTTTTAGCCGGTCGCATAGGGCCGCCGTCAAAACCAGCTATGGTGGCGCGTCTCTTGTCATAATGGGAGCTGTGTTGGTTGGGTGTTTTCAAAATACGTTCGCCAGCAGTGCTAGTCCCCAGATATTTCAAGATTTTGGCTCTAACGTATCAGTCGTGAAGTAACTTAATACTCGACATACATAGCGATACACCAGTAAAACTGGTGGATCAGCGTTGAACAGTGCAGATCGTGTTTTGGGGGAGACTATGGCTGTCGAGCAAATGATAGATGCAGGCGAAAGTTTTATTCGCGTTGTGCGGGACTGTCCATCTTGTCACTCTAAAGACGCACACGTGCTTTCACGCTATAGCCATGATGAGTGGAACACAGTCACATGCAGTTCATGCGGTTTCGTCTATCTATCTGAGGCCCCGCACTACGAAGCACTCGCCGTCGACCTTGGCTGGACCCAGCAGTTTGAAAAAGAAAAAATCCGTCGCACAAAAGAGCGGCCTGTTTTCAGCAAAGTAGATCAAGCAACCCGCTGGCGGCTCCGCCTGAGAAAGCGGCCGAACCACTGGGAATACATCACCCAAAAAGTGCCATCGGGCCGTGTTCTGGATGTGGGCTGTGGATCGATCAATCATGTGCCGAAAATCTATGAACCTTATGGCATTGATATTGAAGAAGTGGCGATAGAGCGCGTGAACCCGCTGATGCAAGAGCGCGGCGGCTTTGCTGTTTGTGCTCCTGCCTTGGAAGGGTTGATTTCATTTCAAGATAGTTTCCTTGATGGCATCATCATGCGTTCTTATTTGGAACACGAAATGAAACCTCGCGAAGTGCTGGAAGCAGCTCATGCGAAGCTAAAGCAAGGCGGGGTGATCTACGTGAAAGTGCCAAACTACGGCACGCTTAACCGCATGGTTATGGGCAAAAAATGGTGCGGCTTCCGCTTTCCTGATCACTTGAATTATTTCACTATCTCAAGCTTGCGTAAGATGGCGGAGAAAACGGGTTACCAGTTCGAGCAAATGCGCAAACTAACATCATCAGTGAATGATAATATGCATTGCTTTTTGACGAAGGTTTGAGTGGTCGGGTGTGAAGGAGAGGACGGCCAGACCCTCATTCCGTCTGACTAAGGCTTCTAGCAGGCAACGAATGATCCGTTGCTATTGAATGTAGAAAAAGGGCCGACCATAGGCCGACCCTCCCAAATGCCCAGTATATGGCTTTTTTAAGTATTAGTATGCGGTCTAGAGAGGGCTAGAGGTATTAAAAACGGTCCAAGTGCCGTCAGATTTTTCACGGGCGCGATAACCTTTGCCACCGACATATAGGGTGCGGCTTCCGACTTTATATTTCTTACCAACAGTCTCGCCATCCCAGGTAATTGTTGCAACACCTGATGAACCAACTGAGCAACCACCCTTCAATTTGATCTTTCCAGCTTTACCGGCATTTTGGCTGTTGTCACGGGCTGTCCATGTCGCGCCGTTTTGCAAAGCTTGACATAGAGATGAATGAGAAAACGCTGTTTGCGCGCCTGAGAACGAACCAACTGTAATGATAGCGGTGGCGAGTGAAATTTTGATCGAAATATTCATTTAATTTTCCTAAGGGTCAGTAATTTTAATCGAGTCTACTTAACTAAAATCACAGAATTTTTATTTTTAGTAAGCTACAAGTTTTGGTAGGAAAATTTTCAGGGGAATTGTTTTGTTATTATTATTATTTGCAAAATTTATGGGGCATTTATGGGGATTTACGCGACTCAAGATTTTTTGAGCAAAATTTTAGAAGCAAATACGAGCGGTGATACTTGGGCTGCTATTGAAGGTCATTTTACTGATTTAGGTTTTGATGTCGTAAATTTTGGCGTCGTCGATACATTGACGGGTTTGCCTCGAGGGTTCTTTACCAATATGAGCGATGAATGGATGCGCCTGTATGCAGAGCGATATGGCGGTGTTGATCCAATGGTGCGTTATGCGCTCGAATCTGACGACAACCTTCTTTATTGTTCCAAAACAATCGACAAACTTCCGGGCCTAGATAACCCTCTTGCACGAGAGATGCTTAACGAAGTCGCGAATTTTGGGTTACGCTGTTCCTATGAAACGCCATTTCGCCAAAATTACCCTGGACAAGCCGTAGCCTTTAATCTTGGTAGCAGTTTGGAGACTGATGATTTTCTACCTTTCTTCGCGGAGATTGAAGAAGACGTGGTGCTTGCAACCTCTCTAGCTCAAAGTTTCATGCCAAAACTTCTTTTTGAGCGTCGTGGGATGGAAAACTGGGTGCCACTAAATGACGATACGCAACGGCTAACAGTTCGCGAGCTTGAAACGCTGAACTGGCTTGCAAATGGTCTTCGGGTTGACCGTATCGCTGATAAGATGAACATCACAAACGACACGGTGAATTTTCATATCAAGTCAATCAAGCAGAAACTCAATGCGAAAACCCGCGAGCATGCAATTGCAATTGGGTTTATCGAAAACCTTATTCGTTAGATTTGAGAAGGCGATTGAGATTCATATGCCTCAATTCACCCCCCATTAAAAAACCAATAAATCACTTGCGCCGTTGCTTCATTAATTCCGTCTACCTCAAGCCTGCGCAAGATGGCGGAGGTCACGGCTACACATTAGAACAAATGAGTTTTGCCTAAGGTTTGAGAATTAAGCGTTGTCAGCAGACCATGCATTAACGGCAAACGGCGCGTCTACTTCTGTCTCCGCAATATGGTTTGTGTAATTAGACATTACTTTGAAGGCTGTGCCGACGATAACCTCAAAGACATTCTCTTTGCTGTATCCAGCTGCGAAGAAGGCGTCGAGGTCCGCATTGGTTGGGTTGCCACGTGTTTCGTTCATTACGATTGAAAACTGACGAAGCGCTTCAAGTTTGCTGTCTGCAATGGTGGAACCCGCACGCAAGGCTTCAATCACATCAGTCGGCACACCACTCATTTGAGAAACTGTCGTATGCGCTGCCATGCAATATTTACAGCCATTCAAGCGGTTATTGGTCATCAAAATGATTTGGCGCTCAGTCTCAGAAAAATCAGATTTCCCAAACAGACCCGCAAGCGTCATGTATGCTTCAAGCATAACCGGAGATTCAGCCATATTGCCGAGAAGGTTAGGCACGAATTGGTATTTGCCCTTAGCACCTTCAAGAAAAGGCTTAGCAGCTTCTGGTGCAGTTTCGATTGTGTGAGTTGTAAAATCAGTCATTAGGGGGAGGCCTCAAAGTTGAGTTATATTAAGGCGCGCTTTGTTGCATGTTTTGGTAGGGCGTGGGGGAACAATTTGGTGATTGGGGGTGAGTCAATCAAAAAAATGAGGATTAAATATCCATCAGATGAGTAATGATTGTATATAATTTGAAATTTCATTTCTTAGATGTAAATAACTCAATTATTTTTTGAAAATATAGAATGATTTTAAAATGAAAAATCCAAAAGTATTTGTTTCCTATAGCTGGACATCAGACGATCATAAAAAATGGGTGCTCAACCTCAGTGCTGAGTTAAGAGAGGCTGGGATCGATGTAATACTAGATGCTTGGGATTTAAACGAGGGGGATGAAGCGAATGCATTTATGGAGCAGATGGTATCAGATCCCGACGTAGAAAAGGTAATTATAGTTTGTGATAGAGTATACGCTGAAAAATCAGATCAGCGAAAAGGTGGAGCTGGCACAGAAGCACAAATAATTTCATCTGAGATATTTAAGAAACAAAAACAAAATAAATTCGTGGTGGTGTCTACTGAGCTGGATGAACAAGAAGAGCCTGTGCGACCAGCCTACTATACGTCGCGAATATTTATCCCATTTATAAATGAAAATTATTACTCAGAAAATTTTGATCAACTATTGAGGTGGGTATATGGCCAACCGCAAAACAAGAAACCTAGTATTGGGAAAAAACCAAGCTACTTAGAAACGGAAGAGCAAAAAATTATACTGGCGATAGATTCCTTACACCGTCGTGCCATTGAGGCGATCCGAGATGGTAAGCAGAATGCAAAAGGTCACTTAGATGATTATTTTGAAAACTTTCATTCTGAGTTAGAGAAATTCAGATGGGAAGAAGATGTAGATTACCTTGGTGACGAAGTCATGGAAAACTTAGAGAATTTTCTTCCTTATCGCAATCAATATCTATCCATTGTTTCGGCTATAGCGCGTTATTCCAATGAATTGGAATATGTTGATTGTGTGCATTCTTTTTTAGAAGCAATTACAGGTTATTTTTATCCTAAAAAGGACATGGGCCGCTTCAATAGTCTGCAGTTTGACAACTTTAAATTTTTTGGTTGTGAAATGTTTTTATTGGGAATTGCAGCATTTTTGAAAGCTAATCGTTTCGATTTGGTTATTGAATTGTTGTCACGCGGTTACGTCAACAAAGATCCTTATTATTCTGCTCATGAACCCTTAAAAGATTATACGTTATTCAATAATCCCATTCAATTCTTTGAACACCGAAATGCCCAACTGAAATTAAGAAGAATTTCGCTGGAGGCTGACCTAGTGAAGTCTCGTTGTTCAGGTAGTAGCATAACTCATAATGACATTATGCAAGCAGATTTTATTATTTATTTAAGATCGCAAACCGGAAAAAACAACGGTTATTGGTGGCCACTTAGTTTGATTTATGCAACTGATGTAAGTGGAACTAACAAACCATTTGAAGTATTTGCGCGCTCTGAATCGAAAAAATATTTCGCAAAAATTTTACCTCTTCTTGGACTGGCGTCTAAAATTGAATTTGATCGCCTTGTTGATAGATTTAACAATGGAGAACTCAATGCCCCTAAATGGAATTTCAACTATGTAAGCGTTGCTCGTCTATCTAATCATAAAAGATTATGTACAATCCCCTGAGCAAAATGAAGCAAATGGACTTCATTCACCCCCCATTAAAAAATCCATAAATCACTTGCGCGGTTGCTTCATTAATCCCGTCCACCTCAAGTAAATCATCAATTCCTGCACGGCTCACACCCTTGGCGGAACCGAAGTGCTTTAACAAAGCCCGTTTTCTCTTCGGGCCGATACCCTCAATCTCATCGAGTGGGTTTTTGATCATGTCTTTTTTGCGTTTGGCGCGGTGGGTGCCGATGGCGAAGCGGTGGGCTTCGTCGCGGAGGCGTTGCACGAAATAGAGCACGGCGTCGCGCTCTGGCAGCATGAAGGGGTCGCGGTCTGGCATGTGGAAGCGTTCGCGGCCTGCGTCCCGCTCCACGCCCTTGGCGATGCTCACTAAGGGCACGTCGGTCACGCCCAGTTCTGCGAAGGTTTCCTGCACGGCACTCAGTTGGCCTTTGCCGCCGTCAATCACCACAAGGTCGGGCCATCCTGTTGCATCCTCGTTGGAAGGGGCGGGCGCGTCTTCATCTTGGGAGGCGGTGGTTTTCTCGCGCGGTTCGTCTTTGATGAGGCGTTGAAAGCGGCGGCGCAGCACTTCGCGCATCATGCCGTAATCGTCCCCCGGTTCGATGCTCTCGTCTTTAATGTTGAATTTGCGGTATTGCCCTTTCACGAAACCTTCTGGCCCCGCGACAATCATACCGCCGACAGCATTGGTGCCCATGATGTGCGAGTTATCATAAACCTCGATACGGCGCGGCATGTCTTCAAGGCCGAAGACCTCGCGCACGCCTTCCAGTAGTTTCAGTTGGGTCGAGCTTTCAGCAAGTTTGCGTTCCAGCGCCTTGCGGGCGTTGTCGGTGGCGTCTTGCACCACCTCGCGCTTTTCACCGCGCTTTGGAACCAGAACCGTGACCTTGTGCTCGCTCTTCTCCGTCAGGGCTTCTTGAAGCAGCTCACGCTCGTCAAAATCAACGCCTAACAGAATTTGGCGCGGGCAGGGCTTGTCGTCATAAAACTGGGCTAGAAAGGCACTGAGGATGGTGTCTGGTGTGTCGGTCTTATCCACGCGCGGGAAGTAGGCGCGGTTGCCCCAGTTTTGCCCCGTGCGGAAGAAGAACACCTGCACACAAGCTTGCCCGCCTTCTTGGTGGATCGCGAACACGTCGGCTTCTTCAATCGTTTGCGGATTAATGCCTTGGTGGCTTTGGATCACGGAGAGCGAGGAGAGGCGATCGCGGTATATGGCGGCTTGTTCAAAATCGAGACGCTCGGAGGCTTCTTCCATTTGTGCCGCGAGCTTCTTTTTAATCGCGCTTGATTTGCCAGAGAGAAAGTCCTCAGCAGCAGAAACGAGTTCACGGTAATTATCAGTGCTGATTTCGCCTGTGCAGGGGCCAGAGCAGCGTTTGATTTGATAAAGCAAGCATGGACGCGAGCGGCTGTCATAAACGCTGTCTGTGCAAGAGCGCAGCAAGAACGCTTTTTGCAGCGAGTTGATGGTTTTATCCACGGCCCATGCCGCAGCAAACGGCCCGAAGTAACGGCCCTTGCGTTGTCGAGCGCCGCGATGCTTGGTTATTTGCGGTGCTTCATGGTCTTTTGAAATGAGGATATAGGGAAATGACTTATCGTCCCGCAAAAGCACATTAAAGCGTGGCCGGAAGCGTTTGATCAGATTTGCTTCAAGAAGCAGCGCTTCGGTTTCTGTCTTGGTGGTGACAAATTCCATCGTCGCCGTGGATTGCACCATGCGAATGATGCGCGTGGAAAGGCCATTTGGCTTGGTGTAGTTTGAAACCCGTTTTTTGAGAGAGCGTGCTTTGCCCACATAAAGCACATCACCCTCATCGTTGATCATGCGATAAACGCCGGGTGCATTGGGCAAGCGTGTGACGAAATCAGCAATAATCGCCGCGCCAGTTTTTAGCGTGCGTTCAATGCCTTCTTCGTTTTGGACTACATATTCTGTTTTGTCATTCACTCAGCTATGCCTGCAACATCTGGGGTTTCCCACGCCAAATGTTGCCCACCATCAAGACAAATCATCTGGCCGGTGATTGATGGTGTCTCGACAAGATAGCGTATTGTGTTGCCAAATTCTTCTAGCTCAGCACCTTTTTTCAACAAGATACCGTCAAGCTGCGCCTGAAAGTCCTCAGGAGACTGTCTGGCGTTTTGAATGGTAGGGCCGGGGGAAATGGCGTTGACGCGAATATTGGGCGCTAAGGACTGCGCTAACGTGCGTGTTGCCACCCAAAGGGCGCTCTTGGTCAGCTGGTAGCTATAAAACTCAGGCGTAATCTTCAAAACACGTTGATCAATGATGTTGACCACATTGCCCGCCATACCATTCGGTAATTGTTTGGCGAAGGCTTGGACCAGAAATGACGGCGCTTTGAGATTGATCGCCATATGCATGTCCCATACGGCTTCGCTCGTCGACACGATTTCATCAGCTTCGAAAATTGAAGCATTGTTGACAAGCAGGTCGATCGAGCCAAGGGCTTCAACCGCTTCTGGCACAATACCTTGAACAGCGTCGTGATCGCCAAGGTCTGCAACAACCACATGGGCTTTGCCGCCTTTAGCACGAATGCGCTCGGCAAGGTCGTTGCCAGCTGCAGCCGATGAATTGCAATGAATGGCGAGTGTCCATCCGTTTGCGGCTAGGTTTTCTGAAATGGCAAGGCCAATACGCTTCGCGCCACCTGTGACGAGGGCTGTTTTGGTTGGGGTAGACATTAAGCCTCCATATAAAACACGGACACCATGTAGGCCGCGTAAGCCATGAGCATGAGTGCGCCAAATCGACGTCTGATTGGAATGCAGAAGAAGACGAAGGGTAACAAGAACACAGACGCAGCAACCATAACCCAAATATCAAAGTTGATCATGCGTTCTGGGGCGCTGATTGGCGTAACAAGCGCCGTCGTGCCGATGATCGCCAAGATATTGAATACGTTAGAGCCAATCACATTACCCATCGCAAGCTCAGTATGACCTTTGCGAGCAGCAATCAGCGCTGTCACCAATTCTGGCAGCGAGGTACCAAGTGCAATAATGGTCAAGGCGATGGCTGCTTCTGACACTTCAAAGATACGCGCAATGCCGATTGCACCTTCAATGGCCAAATGACCACCGAGCGGCAAACCGATAATGCCAACAACCAAAAAGCCAATTGCAAGTCCAAGGCTGTTGGTTTTTCCGTCAACTTCATCAAGTGGATCTTCAACCTCTAAGCCCTTAGCGCGCTGAGCTTTTGAAAAGCGCACGCTGTCCGCCAAAAAGACCACAAGCAAAGAAAGCAAAATGATGCCGTGGATATAGGTGAATGGCTGAAACCAGAAGCAGACGATGAAAACAACGGTGACAATCACCATGAAGACTGCGTTACGAACAGATCCTTCACCACCGCAGGGAATAGCCTTGATAAGAGCAGGCATACCCAGAACCAACAAAACATTGGCGACATTACTGCCAACCACATTACCGATGGAAATTTCACCATGCCCCGTCAAAGCGGCTTTGAGGGAGATCACCAGTTCAGGAGCAGAGGTGCCAAAGGCAACGATTGTAAGGCCAATAACAATGCTTGGGATACCGAAACGCTCGGCAAGCGAAACAGCGCCACGCACAAGGACGTCGCCTGCAATGATCAATATCACGAAGCCGGCAATGAGGTAGAGCGCAAATTCCATATAGCGTGAAGATCCTGAATGAACGTTTGGTGCGGATTAGTTGGCTTATATCCTAATATAGGAAGCTTTCAACTGGTTCACACGAAAATGTCAGCAATAGATGGAAGTTGTCTTAATTCAGCTGTGAGTTATTGAACGGGAAACACTTGTGGCCAGTCATCATCTTTTCCGTCGCATTCGTCTTTTGCGTGAAAAGAAACCATTTTGAAGCCGAATTCTTCCCATTTCCAAACCCCCGCTGTGCCGCAGTCGCCAAGACCGCGCCCTTTATGGGCCATGAAGAGCTCTTTGCTTTCCTCATCAAAATTCACATTGGTAAGACGGTCTGTCCCAATCCATCCGGTAAAACCTGAATAAACGGCCCATTGCTGGCGTTTCGCCTTCTTGGTTCGGTGGTTGATGACATAGGCTTGAAATGTCACGTTATACGCGTGCACGGAGCAGGGGATGATGGCGAGCGAGTTTTTGTCATCAAGCGTGCTGATTGCTGTGCCGAGCGCGTAGCTTGTCGCACCATCAGCATCGCATTCCTCGCGGTCTGTGGTTCTTTCGTGTTCAGTTTCTGCAATTTTCGCCATGTTATCAGGCGCTTTGAGATCGCTCGGTTCTGCTACAACGCGGTTGCCTGATGGTGGTCCTGCAACACGGGGTGAACCCAGACGCTTTTGTTGGTCATCAATATAGAGGAGCGCTGCTGACAGGCCGTTTAAAGAATAGCTTGCTTCAACGCGCTTGCTCGCGCCATCACTGAAGGAGGCAAACATCCGTCTGCTTTCAATCATGCGGCGAAACAAGGGTTGAAGCGAAGCGGAATTGACGAGATGGAAGCGATCAGGATTACCAAAAGTCGCAAAATCGCGGTTTGGCGAAAGGCGAGTGGTGCGTTGTCCTGCTATGCGCAGCTGTATGGGTCTTAATCCAGAACTGTTTGATTTATCCAGTTCAACAGAAATTTCCCAAAGCGCATTGGACTGCTTCAAACGGCCAATGCGCAATTGCCCCGCCATATCTTTGGTGTCACGGGTGCTGGCTTCGCAATAGCCCGCGTTGTCGCAGGAAATCGACCAGTCTTTGAAGCTTGCATCCTGCGCATGGGCAGGCAAGCTTATGCCAAGACCTGCCACGAGAAGGGACGCGATGGTCTTGTTTGTGGGGGTGTACATCAACGAATGCCTTTAAAACGGCGCTTTCAACGAGCGGCAATGAGCGCCATGCTCACGTTCGCGGTCGTGCCCGATCACACAATACTCAACACCCCAGCCATAAGAAGCCAGACCTTCGTGCTCTTGGATGAGGTAGAACATGCTTGGATGTGTGCCATTGGTTAAATGAACATGGGCCTTGCAAAAGCGGCGGTCATTTTGGTCTGTTGGATTGGGCACAAATGATGTCTCGCGAGTATGCTCGATTTTTGTGAAGGCCATATTGGGATCATTATAGCTAATATTCGTCTTAGCGAATTTCTTGGTGATCTTCTTCAAGACTTTAGCATCGTCACACAATGGAACTTTGCCGTCGCCTTTAAGCCCTGCTTCAACCTTTGGGGGATCAGAAAAATCTGCCAACGCGGTGGTGCCGGTGCTTACGATAAGAGCGGTAGCAAGGAACAATTTTGAAATGCGCATAGCAATATCCAATTTTTATTGATGTCGCCCAAAATGCGACAGGCATGAAGATTGGTCAATAGCGTTAAGCCAGACCTTTAAACAATTGATTATTACGCACTCATTTCTAGCGTTAGCAAGCAACATAGAACTTGGAATTACACAGAAAAGCGGTATGGTCGCAACTCATTCCATTCTAAAGGGGCGGATAGGATACAATTGAGGCCTGCTAATGAACAAAAATGTTGATCCCCGCACCATTTCTAGCACTTGTCCGCATGACTGCCCATCAGTGTGTGGTCTAAAAATTGATCTCGATGAAAACGAGAACATTCTGCGGGTGCGTGGTGCGGCGGAAAATGCCTACACAGCTGGTGTCATCTGCGCAAAGGTTTCACGCTATGCAGAGCGCGTTCATCATCCAGACCGTTTAACCAAGTCATACAGGCGCGTTGGCGCGCGGGGCGATGGTGACTTTCAAGAAATCGCCTTTGATGATGCGTTGGATGAAGCTGCCGAAGCCTTTTTAACAGCGATTGAGAAATATGGCGCTGAAACCATCTGGCCTTATTACTTCGCTGGTACGATGGGGCTTGTACAGCGTGATTGCATCAACCGCTTCCGCAATGTTTTGGGTTTTTCCAAGCAACACTCAACGATCTGCACCACACCTGGTTATGGCGGCTATGTGGTGGGCACGGGTAAACTTGGCGGCGTTAATCCGCAAGAAATGGCGCAATCAGATTGTGTCGTGATTTGGGGGACGAACCCTGTATCGACACAGGTCAACGTTATGACCCACGCAGTTCGTGCCCGCAAAGAACGCGGCGCGAAAATCGCCGTGGTTGATATTTACGAAACTGGCACGATGAAGCAGGCCGATCATAAGGTGATTATTAGGCCTGGAACCGATGGTGCTTTGGCGCTCGCGCTTATGCACATTTTATTCCGTGATGGGTATGCTGATTGGGATTATCTTGAAAAATTCACCGATGATCCGCACGGTTTTGAAAAACATCTAAAAGACAAAACCCCGCAATGGGCGGCAAGCATAACGGGCTTGGATGCGGCCTCTATAGAAGAGTTCGCTGATCTTATTGGTAAAAACAAGAAAACGTTCTTCCGCATTGGATATGGGCTGACGCGACAGCAAAACGGTATCGTCAATATGCATGCTGTTACCTGTATTCCTGCCGTTGTTGGCGCATGGCGGCATGAGGGCGGCGGCGCCTTCTTCTCCAACACGGGTTCTTATCCGTTCAATAATGACGTCATACAAGGCAACGAGCTTCCAAAGGACAATCGCCGCAGTTTGGACCAATCGCGAATCGGCGCTGTTTTATGTGGTGAAGAGGCCGACCTTTATGGTGGCCCACCTGTGACTGGACTGTTTATCCAAAACACAAATCCCGCTTTGGTGGCGCCTGATCTTAGAAAGGTCAAGCAGGGCTTTATGCGCGATGATTTGTTCGTCTGTGTGCATGAGCAGTTTATGACCGAGACGGCAGAGCTTGCAGATATCGTGCTTCCTGCGACCATGTTTACAGAGCATGATGACGTTTACCGCAGTGGCGGCCACACACATATGTCCTTGGGTTTAAAAGGCATGGAGCCGCCTGAGGGGTGCCGTTCGAATTTTGAAGTGGTGAGCGCGCTTGCTCGACGCCTTGGAATTGACGACCCAGAATTTAAGCTGACCGCGCGTGACCACGTTGACAAAATTATCAAAACGGCAGGCTTGCCAGGTGTTGATGCTTATGAAGATGATCCGTGGCAAGATTTGCTGACAGATAATGACAAGGCTCATTTTCGCGATGGCTTTGGCTGGCCTGACGGTAAATATCGCTTCAAGCCAAAATGGGATGATATAATCCCCGCGTTCAAGTCGCCTGAGAAGATGGGTAAGCTTGGTGCTTATGATCAAATGCCTGAGTGGCCGGATCATTGGGAGGTAAATGAAACGCGCGATGACGTGCATCCGTTCGATCTTGCCACATCACCTGCACGCCAGTTTTTGAACTCATCTTTTACAGAAACGCCAACGGGCCAAAAGCGCGAAGTCCGTCCAACATTAATGATCCATCCTGATGATGCAGCCGCACATAATATCTTAGATGGTGACGCCGTGATTATTGGTAATGAGCAGGGCGAGGTGACCCTTCACGCGAAGCTTTTTTACAAGCTTGTGCCATCAACTTTAATCGCAGAAGGCATCTGGCCGAACAAGGCGCATGTGAAGGGTGAGGGGATTAACACCCTCATCACAGCACGCCCGATTGCGCCCTTCGGTGGTGCTTCGTTTCACGACTGTAAAGTCTGGCTTAAGCGGGCCACATAATAGGGGCGGGTGGCTCGTTTTCACCGTCAATGAAAACACGTTGACCATCCACCCTTGCACGGCCACTAGCAAACCACTCAAGCGCCTTTGGGTAGACTTGATGCTCCATCGTGATGATGCGGCTTGCAAGCGTGTCTGCGCTATCATCTTGCAAAATCGGCACGACGGCTTGAATGACGATTGGACCTTCGTCCAACCCTTCATCAACCACATGCACAGTACAGCCAGAAAAGCGGGCGCCTGCGTCGATTGCACGTTGGTGAACATCAAGCCCCGTGAAGGATGGCAGCAGCGATGGGTGGATGTTTAAAATTCGGTTTGGCCATTTGCGTACAAACTCAGGGGTGAGAATGCGCATGAAGCCTGCGAGGCAGACAAGTTGAATCTCTTCCTCAACTAAAACACCATGAATCGCTTCATCAAAGGCTTCGCGATCTACATAAGCTTTGTGGTCTAAGTGTTTTGTTTTGATTCCATTATTTCGCGCTCGCTCTAACCCATATGCGTCCGCTTTGTTAGAAATCACGAGTGAAATTTCAGCAGGGTGATTCTTTGTCTGAGTTGCTTGAATCAAAGACTGAAGATTGCTTCCACTGCCAGAAACCAACACAGCAACACGTGTTTTGCCATCAGTTTTTTGAGGCGTATCACTCATTAAAGAATAGACCCGCTATAGGTTACAGCTTCACCATCGCGCGGTTTTAAGACGCCAATTTTCATCGCTGTCTCACCCTGTTTTTCAAGCGCTTGAATCATAGTGTCAGCATCAGAATTTGCCACAACCAACACCATGCCAACACCACAATTGAAGGTGCGTACAAGCTCCGTCCAATCCATACCACCCGCTTCAGAAAGCCATTTAAACACAGGCGGAAGGGTGATTTGACCTAGGTCGATTTCGGCGCTTAAATCGTCAGGAAGAACACGCGGAATATTCTCGGTAAGGCCGCCGCCAGTAATGTGAGCAAGAGCCTTAAGTGCGCCTGTTTCACGCATCACATTAAGAATAGGTTTGACGTAAATTTTAGTCGGCGTCAAAAGCGCAGCACCCAGTGTTTGGCTCTGATCAAACGGAGCAGGGCCCTTCCAATCAAGGTTATGATTGGCAACCAGCTTACGCACCAGCGAGAAGCCATTTGAATGCACGCCAGAGGAGGCAAGGCCGATCAGCGTGTCGCCTTCTTGGATGTCACTACGTGGCAACAAAGAATCGCGTTCTGCCGCGCCAACACAGAAGCCTGCAAGGTCATAATCACCACCTTGATACATGCCCGGCATCTCCGCCGTTTCACCCCCAATAAGGGCGGCACCAGACTGGCGACAACCATCCGCAATGCCTGCAATTATTTCGGCAGCTTGGTTTTCTTCCAGTTTGCCTGTGGCAAGATAATCAAGAAAGAACAGCGGCTCAGCGCCTTGCACAATCAAATCATTGACGCACATCGCCACAAGGTCGATCCCGACGGTATCGTGGATGCCTGTCTCTATCGCGATTTTCAGCTTGGTTCCAACACCGTCATTGGCTGCCACCAAAATAGGGTCTTTAAAGCCCGCCGCCTTGAGGTCGAAGAGACCGCCAAAACCACCAAGGTCAGGATTGGAACCTGGCCGTGCTGTGGATTTCACTAAGGGCTTAATGCGGTCAACGACTGCATTGCCAGCGTCAATATCAACGCCTGCGTCGGCGTAGGTTAGTCCGGTCGTCTTGTTGTTGTCGCTCATATGCCTGCCCGATTGCCTGCTCGGTTAAAAGTCTTTTGCGGCTGTGAAAGCTTATATTGGGCCTGAGTGCAAGGGTATCTCGATAAAATGCCCGTAATTCACGGTTTCCTCGTCACTTCTCATCAATTTGATTGTGGGAGGGCGCGTTTTCTTGACGCTTGTCATAGCGCAGGATAGATCATTTGGTGAGTATTATTAGAGAGGAAATAGAATGGCGTGGCAGCGGCAAGCAATTTGGTGGGCTTTATTCTTCCTATCTTTCCTCGGTTTCATCTATTTGTTTGCCGATATCCTGCTGCCTTTTGTTGCAGGGATGATTCTTGCCTACATTCTTGATCCGGTGGCCGACAAGTTGGAAGATATGGGGCTCAGCCGCATGGCAGCGACGGCGACTATTTTGCTATTCTCGCTTTTGGTTTTTATCCTCGCGCTTCTCATTATCGTTCCATTGCTAAGCAAGCAAATGGGAGATTTTATCGAGCAAATTCCAGCCTACATCAAATCGCTGCAAGCATTCTTGGTGTCAGATACGGTTATGCGGGTAACGCAGTTTTTGCCAGTTGAAGCGGATGATTTGCAAGGATATGTCGGCAATTTTGTCGATGATGGTGCACGTTGGTTATCGCGCCTTTTAGGATCGTTGTTGAGTGGTGGTCAGGCGTTGCTTGGTATTATTTCGCTGTTTGTTATCACGCCGGTCGTCGCATTTTACCTTTTGTTTGACTGGGACAATATGGTGGCACGGATCAACAGCTGGCTCCCGCGCGAACATGCTTCGACAATCCGAAAACTCATGGCTGAAATGTCCGATATGATTGCGGGCTTTCTTCGCGCGCAGGGTTTGGTTTGTGTCATCTTGGGC
The DNA here is from genome assembly GCA_039964305.1 of Hyphomicrobiales bacterium. Lineage (GTDB taxonomy): Bacteria > Pseudomonadota > Alphaproteobacteria > Rhizobiales > JACESI01 > JACESI01. The sequence goes on along the minus strand of JBDVXS010000126.1, from coordinate 18,651 downwards.
ATTTTTTACGCCATTGCGCTCAGCCTAACTGGGCTAAATTTTGGTTTGCTGATTGGCCTTGGCATCGGTCTGGTTAGCTTTATTCCCTTCATCGGCGCAATTCTTGGATTGTTGTTATCCATGAGCGTGGCGCTTGCGCAGTTCTTGCCTGAGCAAAACTACATAATGATTGCGGTTGTCGGTGGCGTTTTTGTGGTTGGTCAGTTTTTTGAAGGCAATATTCTGCAGCCACGCATCTTAGGTAATCATGTGCAGCTTCACCCAGTTTGGTTGATGTTTGCCTTGTTCGCATTTGGATCACTTTATGGTTTCGTTGGCATGTTGATTGCTGTACCTACTGCTGCATGTATCGGGGTGCTGGTTCGCTTCGCTATGCGGCGATATCTGTCGAGTGAACTCTATCTTGGCCCCAACTCGAATTCCGACGGCATTTAAGGTTGAGATTTTAATCGCTCATGGCAGCTAAAGCACAAGTTCAACTAACACTAGATTTGCCTTTTGAGGAGGCGATGGGCGTGGACGACTATATCGTCGCTGCGCCCAATGAGCGTGCCTATGATTTCATTTCTAACTGGCCTGAATGGTCCGCAAATGTCGCGGTGCTTTGTGGTCCATCAGGCTCAGGAAAAACTCATCTTGCACATATTTGGGCAAACCTTGCTGGTGCGCGTCAGCACAAAGCGAAGAATTTGACCCTTGATCTCATCCCTGACTGGTTAGAGAGCAACGCGCTTGTGTTGGAAGATGTTCAAGCTGGTGGGTTTGATGAAGCAGCGCTTTTCCATCTGGTCAATGCGGTGCGCGGCAGTTCGGCACACTTGCTCATTACGGCAGATGAACCCTTCACCAATTGGGGCTTGCAAACAGCAGACTTGATGTCTCGTCTACGTGCTGCCGTTCCCATTGATATAGCCTCGCCAGATGACACGCTCATGCGTCAGGTCTTCGTTAAGCAATTTTCCGATCGGCAAATTATTATTGAGCCAAATGTGATAGATTACCTACTATTGCGAATAGAGCGCTCCCTCAATGCGGTGAGAGAAGTCGTGAATGTGCTGGATGAAGCGGCCTTTTCCAAAGGGCGGCCAATCACAAAACGCTTTGCAGCGGATGTGCTTGAGTTCTAAATCACCCTGTCATCATAACGCCTTATGGCTTTGTTAGCGTCGATGAAAATATGAACGGTGAGCTGACTTTTAGATGGTGGACGACAATAAACTGGATGTAGAAAACACGCCTCTTACCCAAGCAGCTGGAATGTTTGGATTGGAGCACGATGACGATGTTGTCGTGGATAATGCGGCTATTGATCCATCTTGGTTTGATAAACCTGAACGTTTCATCAATCGAGAATTGTCGTGGCTTCAGTTCAATAAGCGGGTCTTGGAAGAAGCGACCAATCAGCGCCACCCTCTGCTTGAGCGTATTCGTTTCCTTTCCATCTCAGCAAACAACCTTGATGAGTTTTTCATGGTCCGCGTTGCGGGTCTGATGGGGCAATTGCGGGCTGGCATCGACACGTTGAGTGATGATGGTCTGACACCGCAGGCACAGTTAGCGTTGATCTATGAAGAAACGCGCGGGCTTGTGGATGCGCAACAACAAGGCTGGGCCGCTCTTCAGCCTGAATTGTTCAAAGAAAATATTTTCATTTTGAAACCAGATGAATTGAACCCAGCGGAAAATGATTGGCTTGAAGATTTCTTCATGGAATCGATTTTTCCAATGCTGACCCCGCTTGCCGTTGACCCAGCCCATCCTTTTCCATTTATCCCGAACCTCGGCTTTTCACTCGCTCTCAATCTAAGCCGTGATCGTGATGACCAGCAGATGATTGCGCTATTGCGCGTGCCGCCATCTATCAATCGTTTCTTGAAACTGCCGACGAGTGACGGACAGGTGACACGTCTATTCCCTGTTGAAGAAGCAATCAGCCTATTTATCGATAAGCTCTTCCCAGGGCATACGGTGATTGCCAAGGGCGCGTTCCGTGTGGTGCGTGATTCTGATATTGAGATTGAGGAAGAAGCTGAAGACTTGATGCAGGTTTTTGAGACCGCACTCAAACGTCGTCGTAGAGGCGTTGCCATCCGCCTAGAAATTGAAGCCGCGGCCCCCCCTGCGCTGCGTGAATTTGTGGCGAAAGAGCTTTCGGTTAAGGAAGAAAACATCAGCGTTAAGCCGGGTATGCTGGCGCTGAACGATTTGGCAGAATTGACGAAACTCGACCGCCCCCAACTCAAGTTCACGCCTTACACCGCGCGCTTTCCTGAACGGGTGCGAGAGGCGAATGGCGATTGTTTCGCGGCGATCCGCGAAAAGGATATGATTGTTCATCATCCGTATGAATCGTTTGACGTTGTGTTGCAGTTCTTGCGGCAAGCAGCGGCAGACCCTGATGTGTTGGCGATCAAACAAACGCTTTACCGCACCTCAAACAATTCACCGATTGTTGCTGCACTCGTGGAAGCGGCGGAATCTGGAAAGTCTGTAACAGCCCTCATTGAGCTTAAAGCGCGCTTTGATGAAGAGGCTAATATCAAATGGGCCAACCAGCTGGAACGGGCAGGGGTGCAGGTTGTTTATGGCTTCTTGGAGCTTAAGACCCATGCCAAACTCTCTTATGTCGCGCGGCGTGAAGGCGACAAGATTGTTAGCTACTGCCATTTGGGAACAGGCAACTATCACCCCATCACGGCGCGGATCTATACCGACCTCTCGCTCTTTACAGCAGACCCTGCCATTGCACGGGATGTGACGCGGGTGTTCAATTTCATTACGGGCTACGCTGAGCCGCAAGACCTTGCTCTTTTGGGAGTCTCGCCGTTCTCTGCGAAATCAAAGATTCTAGAATACATTCATGCTGAGTGCGAGCATGCGAGAGCAGGGCGTCCTGCTCAAATTTGGATGAAGATGAATTCATTGGTCGATCCTGAAATCATCGATGCGCTTTATACTGCCAGTGCAGCAGGTGTGATGATTGAACTGGTTGTCCGTGGTATTTGTTGCTTGCGTCCAGGTGTTGAAGGACTTTCAGACAATATCCGCGCGTTTTCAATTGTTGGGCGCTTCTTGGAACATTCACGGATTTACTGTTTTGGCCGTGGTCATGGGCTGCCATCGAAGGAGGCGCATGTTTATATCAGTTCCGCTGATATGATGCCGCGCAATCTGCATCGTCGGGTGGAAACACTTGTGCCAATCACCAACGAGACGGTCCATCAGCAGGTTCTGGATCAGATCATGGTCGCAAATCTTCTGGATAACCAACAAAGCTGGGAGATATTGAGCGATGGCACCGCGAAACGGGTTGACGTTTTGCGCGGAGATGAGCCTTTTAACAGTCAGCATTATTTCATGACCAATCCGAGTTTATCAGGCCGTGGCCAATCCCTCGAAAAACAACCCCCGCTCACCATATAGTAATCTCACCATGTCCAAATCAGACCGATTGGAAGTATTGCCCCATGCGCCAAGTCGCATAGCGGGATATGGCCCGCTATCAGTTATTGATATTGGTTCCAACTCTGTGCGGCTTGTCTGCTATGAACGCTTATCGCGCTCACCGACACCCATTTTCAATGAGAAAGCGCTTTGCGGTCTTGGTAGCGGGCTGGCTAATACAGGTGAGCTGGATGAAGGCGCGGTTGACGCAGCTATTGCGGCTATCCATCGTTTCAAAGGTATTTCAGATCAGCTGGGTGCTGCCCAGCTTATTGTTTTGGCAACCGCTGCCGCGCGTGACGCGAGCAATGGTGATGAGTTTATTGAACGGGTTGCGGAAATTGCAGATACAGAGCCGCTTGTCCTCACAGGCAATGATGAAGCGCTCTATTCTGGCTATGGTATTTTGAGCGGCATCTATAAGGCGGATGGCGTGATGGGCGATATGGGCGGCGGCAGCTTAGAGATTGCAGATGTGTGCCGCGACGTGATTGGTGAGGGGAAAACCTTCCCGCTTGGTGGTTTACGCCTTCAAGATCTCTCAAAGAAATCGCCCAAAAAAGCACTATCATTGGCGCGTGATGATTTGGCGAACAACCAAATTCTCAAAGCGGGTAAAAACCGCACGTTCTACGCTATTGGGGGAACATGGCGCTCTCTTGCAACGCTGCACATGAAACAAAACAACTACCCGCTTAGTGTTTTGCACCACTATGAAGTGTCGGCCAAGAAGATGGCGAAGTTCTGTGAGCATGTTGCCCATGCTGAATTGGAAAAGCTTGATGAAATTCAGCACGTTTCAAAAAACCGCGCGCCGCTTATTCAATATGGTGCTGCGGTGTTGCTTGCGATCATCGAAGAGATGGAGCCTGAAACGATAGTCATTAGTGCTTTGGGTATCCGCGAAGGGGTGCTTTATGAGCAGCTTGATGATGAGGTGCGGGCTCAAGATGGCTTGATTGAAGGGGCTAGGGAGCTTTCGCATTTGCGTTCTCGCTCACCTGAAAACGCGGTTGAACTGATTGATTGGACTTGTTCACTTTATCGCATTCTCGGCTGGCGACTTGATGGCGAACTGCTTCGGTGGCAACAAGCGGCCTGTTTATTGGGTGATGTTGGCTGGCGTGCCCATCCAGATTATCGCGGTGAGCAGAGTGTCAATATGATTGCCCATGCGGCCTTTGTTTCAATCGACCATCAAGCCCGTGCATTCATCGCCTTGTCTGCTTATTTCCGGCATGAAGGGCAATTGGATGATGATGAACTGCCAAGTGTCGCTAAGCTTCTAGATGAGGAACTAATGCGCCGCGCCCGCTTGAACGGTGTCTTATTCCGCCTTGCTCATTTGATTTCAGCCTCTATGCCCGGTGCATTGCTAAAGAGTGAATTCATCATGGAAGATGACACGGTGATCTTCCGCATTGATGAAGATCAAGCAGGTCATGTTGGCGAGCGTTTGCTGAAGCGGGTATCGCAGATTGAAAAAATTATCGGTGTTAAAACCAAAATCCGCGTTGGTGATTGGTCTTAGGCGAGAAATTTCAAAGTAATTGGCTATTCGTCATCCGTCCGTGTTGCAACAACACGCTTGCCTTTGATTTTCAGGCTCATCTCACCATGCTTGATGGAAAGAGCCGCATCGCCAAACAATTGGCGCCGCCATCCTTTTAGCGCTGCAACATCTGCATTGTCATCACAGGCAATTTGTTCCAGATCATCCACCGTGGCAATTACCTTGGCGGCCACATCGTGACGCTCGCTGGTCAATTTGAGGAGAACCTTGAGCAAGTCAACAACCGCACCAGACCCTTCAGGCGATACGCGGCCTCTTGGTATGGCAGGCAAATCCTCTTTCGGGATTGCCATTGCTCGCTGGACAGCTGCTAAAATTGATTCTGCCGTGCGCGATTTTTCAAAACCTTTGGGAATAGTACGCAATCGGCCAAGGGCATTTTGATTAGCGGGTTGTTGAGCCGCGACTTCATAAATTGCATCGTCTTTTATGATCCGGCCTCGTGGCACATCGCGGCGTTGTGCTTCTGCTTCACGCCATGCCGCCAGTTCCTTCATAACCGCAAGTTCAATCGGCTTGCGCACCCGAAGCTTCATGCGCTTCCACGCATTTTCTGGCTTGATGTGATACGTGTCCACTGAAGTAAGAACGGCCATTTCCTCAGAAACCCAAGAAGAACGCTCTTGTTCTTTCAGATTGGCTTTGAGCGACATATAGACATCGCACAAATGGGTCACATCAGCGGCTGCATAGGCCAATTGCTTTTCAGATAAAGGACGCAACGTCCAATCTGTGAAACGGGATGACTTGTCGACCCGATGGCCCGTGATACGAAACACCAGCTGGTCGTAACTAATAGAATCACCAAAGCCGCAAACCATTGCCGCGACCTGACTGTCGAACAAGGGCGTTGGGATGATGCTTGCAAGGTTATGAATAATTTCGACGTCTTGGCGGGCAGCGTGGAAAACTTTCACCACCGACTCATTGCTCATCAATGTAAAAAACGCACTAAGATCAAGGCCTTCAGCCAGCGGATCGACGATAACATCGTAACCAGGTATTGCCATTTGTATGAGGCAAAGCTTCGGTCGGTACGTCGTTTCGCGCAGAAATTCAGTATCTACCGTTACAAACTCGGAGTTCTTAAGCTTATCGCACGCAACAATAAGTGCGTCAGTCGTCGTAATCATTTCCATGTGAAATCTATAGACCAAAAATTGTCACTTGTCGCGTTGAACTGCGGTGTTAGAGGGCTCAGGATAAAAATATTCCTCGAACTGGTTCAAAGATCACATAAAAGGCGGCTTTTCCTTGACAAATCAGGCCGTGGGGTGCACCTCACGGCACAAGTAAATTCGACAATTTGGGAACAATTATCATGCATCGCTACCGTAGCCACACATGCGGCGATTTGAGAGCCACTAATGCTGGAGAAGAAGTCCGCCTTTCAGGTTGGGTTCACCGTGTCCGCGACCATGGCGGCGTGTTGTTTGTAGATTTGCGAGATCATTATGGTTTGACGCAAGTGGTGGCCGATGTCGATTCGCCCGCTTACGCGGCCATCGAGAAGGTACGCGCTGAATGGTGTGTGCGCATTGATGGCAAGGTGAAAAACCGCGATGCCTCTCTTGTGAATGATAAATTGGCGACAGGTGAGGTCGAAATCTTCTGTACAGACCTTGAAGTTCTTGGCTCCTCCAAGGAGTTGCCGCTTCCTGTTTTTGAAGAGCCTGATTACCCAGAAGACATTCGTTTGCGTAACCGTTTCCTCGACCTTCGCCGCGAAACGCTGCACGAAAATCTCGTGAAACGCACAAAGATTATTTCCTACATGCGTGAGCGTATGACTGGCATTGGCTTTAACGAGTTTCAAACACCAATCCTAACAGCCTCATCGCCAGAAGGTGCGCGTGACTTCCTCGTGCCGTCTCGTGTGCATCCGGGTAAATTCTACGCGCTGCCACAAGCGCCGCAGCAGTTTAAGCAGCTTCTTATGATGTCTGGCTTTGACCGCTATTTCCAAATCGCACCCTGTTTCCGCGATGAAGACCCACGCGCTGACCGTTTGCCGGGTGAGTTTTATCAGCTCGATTTAGAAATGAGCTTCGTTACACAAGAAGACGTGCTGACGACGATGGAACCTGTTATCCGCGATATCTTCAAAGAATTTGCGGAAGGCAAGCCTGTTACAGAAACGTTCCGCCGCATTGGGCACCACGAATCGATCCGCAAATACGGCAACGACAAGCCAGATTTGAGAAACCCGATTGAGATGGAAGAAGTCAGCGAGCACTTCCGTGGCTCTGGCTTTAAAGTCTTTGCTGGCATGTTGGATGCTGACGAGAAAAACCAAGTTTGGGCTATCCCTGCTAAAACAGGTGGCAGCCGTGCATTTTGTGACCGCATGAACTCATGGGCACAGGGTGAGGGCCAACCGGGTCTTGGTTACATCTTCTTCCGTGATGAAGAGGGAACTGTTGCTGGTGCTGGACCTGTTGCCAAAAATATTGGCCCAGAGCGCACAGACGCAATTCGCACACAGCTTGGTCTTGAGGCAGGTGATGCGGTGTTCTTTGCCGCTGGTGACCCGAAGAAGTTTGCAACATTTGCAGGCAATGCGCGTACCCGCGTGGGTGAAGCGCTTGAACTGATTGATTATAACCGCTTTGATCTTTGCTGGATCGTTGATTTCCCAATGTACGAATTCAACGAAGAAGAGCAAAAAATCGACTTCAACCACAACCCATTCTCAATGCCTGCTGGTGGCCTAGAAGCGCTAGAAAACCAAGACCCACTTACCATTGATGCGTACCAGTACGATATCGTGTGTAACGGCTTTGAAATTGGTTCAGGTGCCATCCGTAACCACCAGCCAGAAGTTATGAAAAAAGCTTTTGAAATTGCTGGGTACGAAGAGAGCGTTCTTGAAGAGCGTTTTGGCGGCATGTACCGTGCGTTCCAGTATGGCGCTCCGCCTCATGGTGGTATGGCTGCTGGTGTTGACCGTATCGTTATGCTCTTGGTTGGCGCGCAGAATTTGCGTGAAGTAACGCTGTTCCCAATGAACCAGCAAGCGCAAGATTTGCTGATGGGCGCACCGAGCGAAGCGACCATGCAGCAGTTGAGAGAACTCTCAATCATGCTCAACGTTCAAGAGTAACACCTGAAATTACACGTAATTCGCGCTATTTTGCGCGAATTAGGGCCAAATTCTTAAACTGCTTTTAACTGTAAACCGCTAGTTTTTATTCTTTATAGAAACGGTGGCTCGAATTTGCTTCGTCGCGTTGTAAAAATTTTGGTGTTTGTAGTCGGAACGTGTATCGCGTGTCTGCCGGCTATTGCTGTGCATTTCAGCCTGCTTTCAAACGTCCAAGAAAACGGCGATCAACTCGTAAAATCCATTGCTTCGACGATGATCGAACGGGCTGATACGAACGTTCGCCATGCGCTGGATATTCTGTCCGAATTCACGCTGTACGGCGTAACAACGTGCTCTCCAAAAAATGTCATCAAGATGAAAGAGGCGGTTCATCGCCAATTTTGGGTGAAGGAGTTAGGCGTTGTCGACAGTGCGGGTAATTTCAAATGCAACCAATTTGGCGACGCGCAAAAATTTATCCATCGCTCTAAGGGTGTAAGCGGTAGTTCTGATAACATCGTTATTCAAACCGTCATGCGTGAAGGCTCAACCGAATATGAGACGATGATTACATGGCGCCTTGATTCTGATTTAAGCCTCGGCGCTGTTCTTCCTGGTGAAGCGTTGGCTGACGATGTTATTCCAGAAGAAATGCGCGATAAAGGTGTCGCCATCATCACAGCGTCAAACGGTACGCTGCTTTATATGGCACCCGCACAAAATGTTGCCCGTGCTGTTTTGCCTTTTGATGAGCGCACATTCACCACATCTTTGTTCTCAAAATCATTCCCGTTTTATGTGACAGTTCTTGCCCCTTATGATGTGTTGTGGGCAGGCGAAGCTAAGTTTTACAAGAACTCCCTTATTGTGGCGGCCACTATCGGTGTCGTGCTTTGGTTGCTGCTTCTCCATAGTTTGAAACCACGCAAAGCCCGTACCAACGAAATTGAAGCTGGTATTGAGGCGGGCGAGTTTATTCCGTTTTACCAGCCAACAATCGACGTTCAAACTGGGGCGCTGCGCGGCTGTGAGGTTTTAATCCGCTGGCGTAAGCCTGATGGTACTATTTTGTCGCCCGGTGCCTTTATCGGTTTGGCGGAAGCGACTGGCCTTGCAATTCCTATGACCCGTTCACTGATGAGGAATGTGGTTGATGAAATGGAAGATCTCCATGAAGCGCGGCCAGACCTTAAGCTCGGTATCAACCTGTTTGATGACCACTTTGAAAACCTAGATATTGTTGAAGACATCAAAGAAATCTTTGGCCCAAGCAAAATAAGCTACACCCAGTTGATGTTTGAGGTGACTGAACGACAGCCGCTGAATGATATCGAAAGAGCACGGATCGTTATCCGCAATATGCGCTCACTTGGGTGTAAAGTGGCGCTTGATGATGCGGGAACTGGCCATGGTGGCTTGGCTTATCTCCAACAGCTTGGTCTTGATGTGATCAAGATCGATAAGCTGTTCATCGACGCCATTGGTACAGATTCACTGTCAGCTCCCATTGTTGACAGCTTAATCAATCTGGCAGAAAGCCTCGGCATGGAAGTAGTGGCTGAAGGCGTTGAAGAGACGCTTCAAGTTGAATATCTGCGTGAAAAGGGTGTCAGTCTGGCCCAAGGTTTTCTTTTTGCAAAACCTCTCCCTTATGAGACCTACAAGCGCTTGATCGAAAGAATGGTGCCTTTGTCTAAGACGCCAGAAGAAAGACGCCGTTCGCGAACCAAAGAAAAATTTGAAGCCGTCACCAAAGCGGCCTAATGGAGCAGCAAGCAAGTTAGTAAGCAGTGTTTTAATGGTTATTTACTCAATTCCTTCATAGTGATTTTATGTCTAAGCAAAGTTTCGTTTCTCAGTTAGGAAGTTCAAAGGCCACGATTTCATCGCGGAGCCTTTATATATTGCTTTTGGCTGTGATCGTTCCTGTCCTTATTGCGATGTTCCAAACGGGGAGAACCGCAGAATTTAATGTGCGCACCGAGGCTGATCGTGTTGCTTCATTCTTTGTTTCTGAAGTTGATGACATCTTAGGTGAAACTGAGCGTGTTATGGACGCTTATATGCAATCTAGTCGCGGCTCATGTGCACCGTCTGATCTGGCCGTTTTGCAAAAACATATGGTTGTAACAGGCAACGTACTCTCAATGGGTATTGTAAGCGCGGATGGAAATATTATCTGTCATGTCGGCAAAACATCCCATGAGAACATTGTTTTTCCTGAAATCAGCAAGCGCGATTTGAGAAAACCACAATTTGCTGAATTGCGTCAAAAGCAGGGTTCACTGCCCCTAATCATTAAGCAGAACCTCGAAGACCTTCGCATCTTTGCGATTGTCTCAAAAGACCGATTTACAAGGCTTTTGTTGCCTGGTTCATTGGCTCAGCATACACAAATTGACCTTGTCTTACCTGATGGTGGGCTGTGGTATACGTTGACTGGGCCGTCCATTATTAGTGGCTTTTCTCAAGACGTCATCAAGATTGACCGCACCAGTGAGCGTTTTCCTGTCATTATGAGTATGGTGGTCGATGCGGCTGCCATTAAAAGCTGGGCGGGTGGGCTTTATCAAACGCTTATAACGATCATGCTTTTGAGTGTATTTGCTATCTTGTTGATTGCGTTGATGAGTTACATCTACAACAAAAATAAAATTCGTAAGTTACGGACTGAGCGGGCTAAGGTTGTTGAGAACGCTCATTCCTTATTCCAAATCACGTATGAGCCACTGATCAATCTGGAGACGAACTTATTGGTTGGGGTTGTTGCTCGTGCTGATTTGTCGATCTTTGATAAAGTGTCGGATGAACGTCCTTCTATTGAAGAAGTGCTGGGTATGGTTTGGGACGAAATAGGTTCGTTCGCTGAGAAGCGCCGTGAGTTCAACTTAATTATTGAAATTGATGGCTCAGAGTTAGTGTCAGCAGAAATGAGAGACGCTGTTATTATGCGCCTCAAAGACATTAGCTATGACAACTTGTCTCTACTGCTCAAATGGCCTGCTGACCATGGCGTGGATCCAAACCTCTACCGTCCCTTGGAAAATATTGCGACAGCTGGATCTCAACTGGCGATTGAATGCGGCAGTGTACGCTTCTCGTTCTTGTCTGATATGTGGGCGTGGCCTTATCATCAGTTGGTTGTCGATTTTGCAGAAATTCCAGAATCAGAAGAAGCACTAAACTGGATGAATGAGATCGTTATGAATATGTGCGATCAGCTCCATGTAGAGGCTATTGCGCTTGGTATTGCGAACCAAGATCTATTGAACAATGCTATTGGTAGTGGTTTTAAAGTTGGGTCTGGGCCTTACCTTGGACCAGACCTTACGGTTGATGCGCTGATGGCGGCTGTCCGTCATGTTCAAACCGACAGTCCGTCTGAAGACGAAACATCGGCTGCAGCGTAAATCAGTCACCCTGCGCTACAAGCATTTCGCAGTGATCGATAATTTCTGACCAGCTCTCGGTTTTCTTGCCAATTTCCGCATCAAACGTGACAATTGAACGATAGGTGTCATCCGCCATGAAGTGGATGCAATTAACCCGTGGTTCCGCTGCTTTTACAGCGAGATGATGCGGTGGCAAGTCATCAATGAAGACGATGGGTGCGGTTAGGTCTTTGGCGAGCGTTTGCACCATATTTGCCTTCGAGCCTTCATTTTGAAGGACAGGATAGGGTGCACCTATAGATGCAAGGTGTTCGCGTCGGCGCTCGGTCAGTGTTGCTGCTACATTCGTCAAAAAGACAATCGCATAGGTTTCGCTCAATCGCTTCAAGCCAGCGATAGCGCCATCAACAGGGGATTGTTGATCGACGCTGATATTATGGAACTCTTGGATCAGCTCTCCTGATTCCTTCATGGAATAAGCACTGCCGGATGCAAGGTCGATGATATTGCCACTAAGTTTGAACGACTGCTTCTTCAATTGAGCATTTCTGCTTGCCAGAAATTCTTCAAAGGGGGCCACAAAATGCAAAATCACTTCGTCAACGTCACAGATGAGGAGTGGTTTTTGCGGGTCTAGGTTTTCGTTTAAGGTGAGGGCGTCTTGGGTCAAAATTGGTCGCTGTCCATCTGGGTAGGTGCGAGAGAATGTATAGCACTTTCAATGTCTTGAGGCGACAAGCCTAAGTTGCTTGCAAACATCGAGCACTCGCTTTCATCTTGGCGCAAAAACTCCAAAACGGCGAGTAGGAAATGTGGGCTACTGGCCGCTGCACGAATGTCTGATACATCAAGCCCAGTCAGGTCCACAAACCGTTGCAGTAGCGTTTCATCGGCAGAAATATGTTGCAGCCCTCGTATGGCGATTAATTCTGCTTCATCTTTGATCATTTTGGTCCCTTTGGTCTCATGTGTCTTTGTAAAAAAACTTCTTGTATTCACAGCTTTGTTTGCGATTGCGAAAGGAATACATCTTACTATCGAATTTCAATATTTTTATTGGTTTGTGCGAACTGGTGAGGACTATGGCAAAAAAAGTGATGATCGTGGAAGATAATGAGCTCAATATGAAGCTGTTCCACGACCTTTTACACACTCAAAACTATGAGACCGTTGAAACAAGCAACGGTTTGGATGCTGTTGAGCTTGCTCGTCAGCATATGCCGGATCTTATTTTGATGGATATTCAATTGCCAGAAGTCTCAGGTCTCGATGTTACTAAGTGGATCAAAGAAGACGATGCACTAAAAATGATTCCTGTAATCGCAATCACTGCATTTGCGATGAAGGGCGATGAAGAACGCATTCGTCAAGGCGGATGTGAAGCTTATATTTCAAAACCTATTTCAGTATCTAAGTTTTTAGAAACTATTCGTTCTTATTTAGGGGACGCATAGAGCGTTTTAAGGAAGAGTATCTATGACGGGTCGCGTCCTCATTGTTGATGACATTTTAGCAAACACCAAGCTTTTAGAAGCTCGTTTGACCGCTGAGTATTACAACGTTCAGTGTGTTGATAATGGTTTTGATGCTATCAAAATCGTTGAAGCTGGCGAATGCGATATCGTTTTGCTTGATGTGATGATGCCAGAAATTACTGGCTTTGATGTTTGCCGCTATCTCAAAGGTAAAGCTGAGACCATGCATGTGCCAATCGTTTTGGTGACAGCGCTTGATGGTTTGAGCGACCGGATACAAGGTCTTGAAGCTGGTGCTGACGACTTCCTGACTAAACCTGTTCGTGAAATGGAATTGCTTGCAAGGGTAAAGAGCTTACTGCGTGTGAAGCTGCTCGTGGACGAACTGCGGGCACGGGCGAAAACAGCGCATGATGTCCATCTTGAAGTTATGTTTGAACGGGTGTTTGCAAAACCAGCGCTGGAAGAAAAAGTGCTGATTGTTGATGACCGAGACAGCCAAGCAAGCCGGATGCGCAGAACATTGGAGCGCGCGGGCTATTCAGTGAAAGTTGAAACGGACCCCCAAGTAGGCTTGATCTATGCGGCAGAAGAACAACCTATTTTGTGCATTATCAGCTTAGACCTTGATGGTGTTGATGGTTTACGTGTTTGCTCCCAGGTCCGCCAATTAGAACGAACCCGCAATATGCCCCTGCTGGCAATTGCAGATCAGGGCGATGATGACAAACTTGGTCGTGCATTGGAACTTGGTGTCAGTGATTTCATCACACGCCCCGTTGAGCAAAACGAACTAGCCGCGCGCTGCATGACACAATTGCGCCGTAGACGCTATTCTGTTTTCCTTCAGGAGAGCGTGCAGAACACCATGGAAATGGCCGTAAAAGACGCCCTTACAGGCCTCTATAATCGTCGCTACATGGAAACCCACATGGCAAGCCATGTGAAGTCGACGGCTGAGAAGAAACTACCGCTTTCCATTCTTATCCTTGATATTGATCACTTTAAAAAAGTGAACGATACCTATGGCCATGATGGTGGTGATGAGATTTTGAAAGAATTCGCGAAACGGATTGAAGACAATGTTCGCCGTATAGATTTGCCATGCCGAATGGGTGGTGAGGAATTTGTGGTGATAATGCCTGAGACAGACCGCGAATTAGCCTATTCTGTAGCAGAGCGAATTCGTGAAGTTGTTGCGATGAAACCGTTCCATATTGCCGATCAGGGTATTGATGCTCAGATCACGACGAGCATTGGAATTGGCTGCTACTATGATGAACATGATACGCCAGAAACTATTTTAAAACGGGCTGATTTAGCACTCTATGAGGCTAAAGAGGGCGGGCGTAACAAGGTCATCTACAAGGAAGCTGCCTAACTAATTGTTTTTGATCATTTATTATGATGACGCGTGAATTTTTGCGAATTTACGCGCTCGTAATTTTAACCAATTTACCTTGGTAGTTAATGGTCAATATTCATGGTAAATTCTTGTTTAGATTGCATTATTTCCCAAAATTTGAGAAGCAGGATGCAGGTCATTTGATCTTGATCACTTTGGCCCCTTGTAGCGTTACCAGGTCCGCCGCATCACCTGTGCTGCAAGGCTAGCCGATGGATCCCAAGAACTTTCTTTGGTTGATCCGTCGGCTTTTTATTTTCTACCGTTCAATCTATTTTCTATCATTCAAAAAGTAGACACAAAAAAACCGGCACTTAAAAAGAGCCGGTTCATCGTTATCAAATAGCGATACGCTTACTTGATTTTTGTTTCTTTAAATTCCACGTGCTTACGAACCACTGGGTCGTATTTACGCTTGACCATTTTCTCAGTCATTGTGCGTGAGTTCTTTTTGGTCACATAGAAAAACCCTGTGTCAGCAGTGCTTTCTAGCTTAATTTTAATCGTTGTGGCTTTTGCCATCGTTTAAGTTCCTCGATTATGCAGCGGACCAATTGCCCGAAAAATAAGAGGGGAGCGCAAACAGGCTCCCGAAGTTGTCGCGAAACTACCCATTCCAAGCGCTTTGTCAAGCACTTCTCGTCACTCACGGGCAATCAGGGTTAGGTTTTTTCTACTTGCACCTCAGTTGAAGGCAATGGGGTGGCTCCTGCACGAAGTTCTGTCAGCATTTTTGCCACATCGCTAGAGCCTGCTTTAGGGCGATAAAAGGCAACATTTGGTTGGACTTTGCCAAAATTTGGGAGGTCGAGAGCGCTCTTTGCAGAAAGTAAAATACGCTTGGTAATGAAGTGCAGCGGGAGTTCTTCTATTTCTTTAAAGGTTACCCAGCGCACATCTTCCAATTCTTCGCTGGATTGTGCCTTTTGATTATCCAGATAAGACCCCACATCGGCGATAAAGAAACGGGTATCAAACCGACGGTTTCGGCCCGGCGGTGTGATGGCGCGGGCGATATAAGCAAGTTTTGATAAATCTGCCTTCAAACCATCCTTGGAAAAAGCAGCCCAGCTTGGATTGGCAGTTGGGCGCACGTCATCTGCTTCTACGCCGATCTTTAGGCCGACTTCTTCATATGTCTCGCGAATCGCTGCCAGCCCCATCATTTGCGCGCGCAGTGCCGTGGTGCGGCCTCTCATTTGCTGCAGTAAGAGGTCAAGCGTGTCGTTTTGATAGTCGCGGCCCACTTGTCCAAACCGGTCTGCGTAATCCACCCTTCCACCTGGGAAGACATAGATGTTTGGCATGAATTTATGTTTTGCCGCGCGTCGGCCCATCAATATACGCGGTTCGTGCCCGCTTTTATCGACCAGCACAATGGAGGCGGCGTCCCTGATCTTCATGATGGGTTCTGTGTCAGCAGTTTATCAGCAGGCGCTATTTCGATGTCGTCACCCTCGGTGAAATTTGGATCGAAGCCATGCATGTAGTTTGCCCATTGAAGACCAACGATCATGCCTTTGATGCGCGGCAGGAAGAGCAATGTCATGATGAGCAGCAGCGGCCCCCATAAAACGGCATGTACCCAATAGGGTGGGGCATAGGTCAGCTCAACCGATAGGAAAAATCCAACGATCAATTTGCCAACAATGGAAATTGTGAAATAGGCGGGCGCATCATCTGCGCGGTGGTGATGCAACTCTTCGTCGCAAACGCCACATTGATCAACGGTTTTCAAATAGCTCTTATACAAAGGGCCATTACCGCATTTGGGGCATGTATGCTTAAAGCCTCTCCACATCGCGCTTTTCAATTCGCGGTGGGGCTTACCGATTATGTGAGAATTTGCATCAACGTCATTTTCAAAATGGGAAAATCTAGCCATAAAACCTCGCTTCACAACTAATGTAGTCGAGCGCGGTTGAGATTCAATGAAGAATATCAAAACAAACGCGCAAATTGGATGTTATCTTTTGCGCTTAATCTTGCGAGAAATACCTTTTGGCGCTCCACCGCGTTTGTTTTCTGATGGCTTGCGGCGACGGCCTTTCTGTTTCGGGAAGGCGCGGCGTCCTGCTTTGCCTTCTTTGCCTTCGCTGAGCATTTCAAAACGCAAGGCGCCAGCAAACGGCAAGGCCTCGACCAGCATCACTTCAACATGGTCACCCATTGTAAAGGTCTGCCCTGTGCGCTCTCCTGAGAGCTGATGGCGGGCTTCATCAAAGTGGAAGTAGTCATCACTGAGCTTTGAGATTGGAATAAAGCCATCCGCTCCCGTTTCATCAAGTGTGATGAAGAGGCCCGCTTTTGTCGCCCCACCAATACGACCCCAGAACTTCGCGCCCACTTGCTCGCTCAGCCATTCTGCAATGAGGCGGTCAATGGTAGCGCGTTCTGCTTTCATGGCGCGGCGTTCTGTAATGCAGATGTGGGCGGCGATTTCCGCCAGCCCTTCAACATTCATATCACCCATACCACCTTCGCCAAGCTGATAGCCTGACACCAGCGCACGGTGCACCACCAAATCGGCATAACGACGGATAGGCGAGGTAAAGTGAGCGTAGCGCTGAAGGTTCAAGCCAAAGTGGCCGTAGTTTTCAGGGGTATATTCTGCTTGCGCCTGAGAGCGCAAAATAACTTGGTTGGTCAGCAACTCGTGATTTTCATCACGCACATGACGCAAAATGCGGTTGAAGTGCTGCGGGCGGATATTGCCTGATTTTGGAATTTGCATCTCAATCGTCGAGAGAAAATCGCGGAGGCTTTCAAGCTTTGCCAGTGATGGCGTGTCGTGGGCACGATAGATGAGTGGTGTTTTCTTTGCTTCCAACGCTTCTGCCGCTGCCACATTGGCAAGGATCATAAATTCTTCGATGAGTTTATGCGCATCAAGACGCGCTGGCACGACGACATGATCGACGCGGCCTTCGGCATCCAGTTTGATTTTTCGCTCAGTAACGTTGAGGTCCAGCGGCTCGCGGTTTTCTCGCTCACGTTGTAAACACGCATAAGCGGCCCACAGTGGCTTTAATGTGTTTTCGAGCAACGGTGCAGCCCTATCACTCACATCGCCCTCTATGGCCGCCTGAGCTTCCTCATAGGATAGCCCACCGTGGGAGCGCATCATAATGCGGTGGAAGCGATGTTTCTTCTTTTTGCCGTCTGCATCCAGCCAAACCTTTACAGCAAGAGCAGGGCGCTCGAGGCCTTCTTTGAGGGAGCACAGATTGTTTGAGATGCGCTCTGGCAGCATCGGCACCACGCGGTCTGGGAAATAGACCGAATTACCACGCAGTCGCGCCTCTTTATCTAGGGCTGTGTTGGGACGAATATAAAATGATACGTCTGCAATCGCGATTGTTACGACATAGCCGCCATTGTTATCGGGATCAGCTTCCGCAAAAACCGCATCATCGTGATCTTTGGCATCGGCTGGATCAATGGTGATCAACGGTATATCACGCCAATCTTCGCGCTTTGGCCCGACGTCGGTTTCGGTTGCGGATTCTGCGGCTTCCATCACCTCATCAGGGAAGATATGCGGAATTTCGTGCTCATGCAGCGCGATGTGGCTGATTGCTTTCTCCGTTTTGAGAGAGCCAATAACACTTAAAACGCGGGCGCGGGCATCATCGTATTTGCCAATTTTGACGGTTTTTACTTCAACAAGGTCGCCGTCTTTCGCGTCGCCCAGTTCGTCAATATCGAGTTCTTTTTGCTTGCGATCAACAGGCAAGAGGCGCGGCAAGCTTTGCGCATCACTGCCAAAACGCACCACACCAAGAACGCTGCTTGGTGCTTTGTCCAAAATCTTGATGATGGAAGCAGAACGATCTTCTGTTCCTTCGCCATCGTCTTGCAAACGCCCAAGCACCCGCTGGCCAATGCCGGGGGCGGGGCCTTTGTCGCGTTTGGAGGTTGCGACCATAATCTTAGGCGGGGGCGTGTCTTTGCTTTCCCATTTAACGGGAACGGCCAAAAGTTCGCCGTCTTGATCACGCTCCACAATGTCCATAACAAAGACATTGGGTAGTTCACCCGCCGCGTTAAAGCCTTTGCGAGAACCGCCGATCAAGCCATCATTGGCGAGGTCTTTCAGAATTTTCTTCAGCGCAATGCGGTCTTGGCCCTTAATGCCAAACGCTTTTGAGATATCCCGTTTTGAGCTTTTATCTGGATTGTCTTTGATAAAGGCGAGGATTTCGTCGCGTGTTGGAAACCAAGGGCTTTGGGATTTGTCCACCGATTATTCCGCCGTGTCGGCAGCGGCCTTCTTC
>JBDVXS010000125.1:0-5586 GCA_039964305.1 Hyphomicrobiales bacterium | reverse complement strand
ATCTTCAAGCAAAGCTGTCACGAAATCTTCGTCCGTCTCTAGCACTTTGCCAGATGGCGTTTTCTTACCCATGCAGCTTGCACAAGAAGGATACACGTAGAACGCCCCTTCAGGCATTGGGCAATCAATACCAGATGCTTGGTTCAACATGGAAACAACAAGGTTGCGGCGTTGTTCAAATTCATCACGGCGTTCACCGATGAAATCTTGCGTGCCGTTCAAGGCTTCAACGGCTGCCCATTGAGCGATTGAACAGGTGCCAGAAGTCGACTGGCCTTGAACCTTCGTCATGCCTTTAATCAGCTCAACGGGTCCAGCCGCATAACCAATGCGCCAGCCTGTCATGGCATAGGCTTTTGAAACACCATTCATTGTGAGGGTGCGCTCATAAAGCTTCGGCTCAACTTCTGCAGGCGTTACAAATGTAAATTCGCCATAGCAAAGATGCTCATACATATCGTCGGTCAAAATCCAAACATGCGGATGTTTCAACAATACATCTGTCAGCGCCTTCAATTCGTCATGCGAATAAGCCGCACCTGATGGGTTAGACGGTGAGTTGAAAATGAACCATTTCGTCTTCGGCGTAATCGCTGCATCCAGCGCTTCGGCTGTCAGCTTGAAATTGGTTTCAATGGTTGCTTCAACAAAGACAGGGTCGCCACCATTGAGCATCACCATATCAGGATAGCTCACCCAATACGGAGCTGGGATGAGAACCTCATCACCTGGGTTTAGCGTTGCAGCAAAGGCGTTATAAAGGATTTGCTTGCCGCCCGTGCCAACAATCACTTGGTCGGCTGTATAAGTGAGATTGTTCTCACGCTTGAATTTTTCAACAATCGCCTCGCGTAATTCTAAGATACCAGGCACTGCCGTGTATTTCGTCTCACCGCGATTAATCGCATCTACAGCGGCTGCTTTGATATTATCCGGCGTATCAAAATCAGGTTCGCCAGCGCCAAGGCCAATCACATCGCGCCCTTCCGCTTTTAGTTCGCGTGCTTTGGCTGAAACGGCGATAGTTGCAGAAGGCTTTACCCGTGAAAGAGTATCAGACAGAAATGCCATTTGGGAGGTCTCCATTGAATTAGGGCATATCATTTTACGGCGCGAACCTACGCCTCTCACGCCAGACTTACAAGGGGTTTGAAAGACTTCCACCATCATCATTTTTGATGAGTAAGTCAGCCTTTGTCATGGGACAGAGTTCAATTTGAGTAGTATGTTGAAAGGTAACAGAAATTCATCAATGACAAAGGGAACCAAATGCTCATCCTTCACGACATGCTTGAATCTGGAAACTGCTACAAAGTACGCCTTATACTAGCGCTGCAAAACACACCCTTTAAAAGCATCGCCATTGAACCTACCGCTGGACAATCATCCACGCCTGAGTTTTTAGCCCTCAACCCAAAAGGCGCAGTGCCCTTCCTGCAATATGAGGATGGACGCACACTGGCAGAATCCAATGCCATCCTGCTGCATTTAGCCGAAGGCACAGACTATCTGCCAACAGATGCTTTTGAGCGGGCAAAAGTCTACGAATGGTTGTTCTTTGAGCAATATAGCCACGAGCCAAATATTGCCGTGCGCATCTCCTTATCAACGGTCGCGAACCGCGCGCACCTAGCGACTGAAGAAAAAATGGCGTCCCTCATGGAAGGTGGCATGAAAGCTCTCTTGGCGATGGAAAAGCAATTGGAGAAAACACCGTTCATCGTTGGCGACACGTTCACCATCGCGGATATGGCGCTTTATGCTTACACTCATAAAGCAGACAAGGGCGGCTTTGACCTTTCCACATTTCCAAAAATTGAAGACTGGCTCAAGCGGGTTCGTGGTATAGATGGTTTTGTATCGATGGACTGGCTTCCATCTGTTTAAACCAACGCAGAAGGCGAACCATGATTAGACTGTGCAGCTTCATCCTCATTCTTTTTGGTTTTGCCTTCCCCGTCCAAGCCAACCCGTTTCCATCCAAAGACTACGAACTCAAAATTGAGGTTTTATCCAGCAAGCTCGACACACCGTGGGCGCTTGCGTTTTTGCCCGATGCGAGCATTTTGATAACCGAGCGCGACGGCAATTTGCGCCTTTTCAAAGATGGCGCTTTGTCAAAACCGCTAAGCGGCGTTCCCAAAGTTTGGGCACGAGGGCAAGGCGGTTTGCTGGATGTGGCGATTGACCCGAACTTTGCTGAAAACCGTTGGGTCTATCTAAGCTTTTCAGAAGCAGGCGAAGGCGGCAGTGGCACGGCGGTTGCTCGTGGGCAGCTTAACGGCTTAGAGCTTCAAAACACTAAAGTGATCTACCGCCAAAACATCAAAACTGGAACGGGCCGACATTTTGGGTCACGCCTTGTGTTCGCGCGAGATGGCACATTATTCATCACCCATGGCGACCGTGGCAAACGTCCAAGATCGCAAGACCCGTTTGACCATGCAGGCTCCATCATACGGATCAACCCAGACGGCACCATTCCAGCAGACAACCCCTTTGCTGATGGCAAGAAGGCGCTTCCAGAAATTTGGTCTATCGGTCATCGCAACGCACAAGGGATCACGATCCATCCAGAAACTGGCGATATCTGGACATCAGAACACGGCGCGCGCGGCGGTGATGAAATTAATCAACCAAAGGCTGGCAAAAACTACGGCTGGCCAATCATTTCTTATGGCCGCCATTACAGCGGTCTCAAAATTGGTACTGGTGTCGCACGTGATGGATTGGAGCAACCACATTTTTTCTGGGATCCATCCATCGCACCCTCGTCGATTTTATTTTACCAAGGCGACATGTTCCCTCAATGGAAAGGTGACATTTTTGTCGGAGCTTTGGGAGGGGAACTCATCTCACGTTTATCAGAAAACGACGGGCAAGTTGCTGAAACTGAGCGTTTTCTAGAAGGTGACGTTGGGCGCGTGCGCGACATTGCCGAAGGCCCCAATGGCGCGTTATATCTTATTACCAATTCAGATAGTGGGTACTTGTTGCGCGTAACGCCTTCCAACTAAAATGAAAAAACACATGCTTTATCTCGTCGCCTTCTCTTTCATCCTTGGCATTATCGCATTGCTGTTTTTCCGCTCGCCAGAAACGGCTTGGGAAATTGCTTTCGGTGATCCAGACCTTGGTCACGTCCACTTTCCAACGCTCAAGAAAACAAGCAAGCCAAACCAGTTTCTGGTTTGCCCAAAGGATATATGCAAAAACGAAACACCAGACGCAGAACCGCCTGTGTATCGAATGACAAAAGAACGACTTAAGGCAAGTTTCATCGAGGCACTTGGCACAGAAAGCCGCAGCACGGTTGACGATGCGGGAGATGAATATCGTTTCATCATGCGCTCACCAACCTTCCGTTTTCCAGACACAATCAGTGCCGAATTTTTCGACGTCAAAGGCGGTGCAACACTCGCAATTTATGCCCGTGCACAAATTGGTTACAAAGACTTTAGCGTCAATGAAAAACGGGTTAGGCGGTGGCTGAGCAAACTACCGTAAGCGCTTAGCGCTTAACGGTTCTATTGCCAATAATACGATTGTTTTTGCCATCATCAATAATCATGCGCTTTGCTTTGATTTTCACAATTTGATTGTTCTTCACAAGATTATTGTCAGCAAAACTGGCATTACTTTTACTGCTGCCAAAAGCAAATCCCTTGTCGTGTGAACAATAAGGGCGCTTACCATTGCGTTGTCCAAGCCAAATGGCTGGAATGCGGAAAT
This sequence comes from Hyphomicrobiales bacterium, assembly GCA_039964305.1. GTDB lineage: Bacteria > Pseudomonadota > Alphaproteobacteria > Rhizobiales > JACESI01 > JACESI01. The sequence goes on along the minus strand of JBDVXS010000125.1, from coordinate 1,854 downwards.
TCAAATTTTTGACGAAGTTAATTGCTGAGAGTTTTCTACCTTTGAATTTGTTGTAGTAGAAGTGATTATCAACAATCTGATTGCGTTGTGGTGCTTGGTGACGGATTGTACCGCCCTCACCGCAATTTCGGTATAGATAAATACCACCCGTTTCCAAATTAGAAAATCGATTGCGGGCAATCAAAACATTTGCAGCCCCATCAACAGCGATGAGTTCGCGCTTATTTGCAACAGAAATCACATTATCAGTAATAACGTGATGCGCACTTTCAGCATCCAAATAGATTGCTGCACTTACCGATGTTCCAAATATTTTAGAGTTGCGTAATTGTAGTTTTGTCACGCCAGGGCTTGCATAGATTGCGGTTGAGCCTAAAGCGTTGATTTTCACTCTATCCAATTGAATGTTGGTCGGAGCTGATGCTTGGGCGCGCTTTGTATGGCCACTCTTGAGTGACGAAGCCCGAACATCTTTACCCTCACCATTAAATCCCAATCCCTTAATGCGAATGCCGCCAAGAATGGTGCAGTTGCGAATTCTAATGTTCTCAGGGCGCTCCCATTTATCATTTACTTTTTCGGAGCTTATAAAGATTGCATATCCCAAACTAGGGCGGGCAATCGGGCTTAACTTCAGCGTACCACCGCCGCAATTAAAAACTGCATTGGAGCTTTTGATACCAACAAATTCAATCCGCTTGGTAACCACATCGGCTTTGGAAAGAGTTACAGAGCAATCGAGACTAACTGCTTGCGTCTGTTTCGTTGCTTTCGCTAACAATTCTTTCATTTTGTCAGGCCCACATCTTTCGAGAGCGGGAGCCTCCGTCGCCGCAGAGGCAATATGCCCGTTCCCGACAAACGATGTGGCTACAAACAATGATAGTCCAAGAAGAGTTCCAACACTTTTCATACTAAATCCTGCAACATTATTTTTTCAAACCGCGCACAACAAATCATGCGCCTAAAGACAGCCGTTAGTATAAACTTCGTATGCTTTATTTTTTCTGAACGAACTTGAACAACCCAATTTATACGTATTTGATAATGAAATAAAAAAGAGCCAGACAACGGATTGATCATTCAATCTATTGCCTGACTCTAAATTTCTTATTGTAAAATGAGTACGTTAGAAACGAGCACTCACACGCAAGCTACCTTGATGGCTTTGAGTATCATTACCGCCAACACCCAAACGATATTCTGCACCAACAGCAAGTTTGCTATTGATATTCACCTTCGTGCCAAGGTCAAACAAGAAACCACGGCCGTCAGGATCACCAATATTAAGCGATGATGCTGCTGCGGTTGATGCAAGAGCCCCAGCGGTGACCGCACTTGCGTCATAAGCCAAGTAATCTTCATAACCGACGCCAGCATAAAACACCCCAGAAAGACCATCGCCATTACCAAATCTTTTGGCAGCGCGAACATTCACAGCACCCGTGACAGCATCAATTGTGCGGTCACCAAAGGCCAAGGGTGCAAAAACACCGGTCTCTGTGTAGCCATCAAGCCCAGTTCTCAAGTAACCCAAAGAGACAGATGGCAAGATACTCAGTCCGCCCAGCTTATAGTCATAGCCGAGTTCGCCAAGAGCACTAAACTGTGTCGCATCAGTTTCACCACCATTGGTAAGCGGACCAACACCGACGCTACGTGTGATGTCTTCGATTTCGCTAAAACCGCCACCGATAGTTAGAGCAGCAAACACATTGCCAATTTTACCCGCTGCATAAACGTCTATGGCAAGCGTATTGGATTCAAAATTTAACGCAGGTTGCGAACCGTCCCCTTGAACGAAAGAACCCTGCACACCAACCACAGCATTTTGTGAGCGGAACAAATCAACAC
>JBDVXS010000124.1:0-30770 GCA_039964305.1 Hyphomicrobiales bacterium | reverse complement strand
TTCATGTGATTAACTTCAGGCTTCTCTTGTTCACTGAAACCTGATCCCTTTGTGATACATTTTCTCCCTTGTTAGCGCTATAGTTCAATTTGGGAGGTGCCGGTTTGTCTTTTTCATAGGCTTTGGTTGCCCTCTTTTGTTGATTTTAGCATGAGGAAGGCTTGTTGATGGCGTTGAATTTTTACCGGTATTCGCGTGGTTTTTTGGTTTTGGCAGCTCTTTTGACCGCCATCATAATTGGTGTTAGCGATCACGCGCAGGCCAAAGAAGAAGTTTCGCAATATGTCATTGAGCAATTTGGCAATCCACCTGCTGTTCCCAAAGGCAGCTTGTCTGCGGAGGTTAAAGACGCGGTTGAAGTTGCCTTTATCCAGAGTATGGAGAGAGGTAATTGGGGAAATGAGCAGACGCTGGCATTGAATAATGTCGTTGCCTCGAAAGACCCTCGTCTTGTTTGGATTATCGCAGATTTGTTGCGATTTGCCTCGAGCAGTCAGCTAGACTCTGTGCTTGGTGATGCGGCTTCCAAGTTACTGGGCAAGCAGCTTGGCGCATCAAATTATTGGGGAACGGTAACAGATCATCTCATTGCATGGGACATTCCTGAGCCACCTGAATATTTGAAATCGAAGCGTGCAATCTTCACGACAGTCGTGCCTGGTTGGGATAAGATTTTTGTTGAAGGTGACATTGATTGGCGGCTTGTTTCTTGGGGCGGTGTGCTGATTGATAATCGTGCCTATGACACCACGGACGACCGTTGTAATTGCATCCCTGCGGCTGATAACCCAGAAGTTGAAAGCGCTGCTGATGCCAAATGGCTAAAAGACGAGGATATCGTTTTTGGTGTGACAATAAACGGTGAATCGCGCGCTTATCCACGCCGCATAATGGAAGTGCGTGAGATGGTGAATGACACATTGGGTGGTCGCGATCTTGGTATTCCTTATTGTACATTGTGTGGTGCGGCGCAGGCTTATTTCACTGACCGCGTGCCAGACGGTGTTAAGCGCCCAATTTTGCGCACATCAGGTTTGCTCATTCGTTCCAACAAAGTGATGTACGATATCGTTTCTCACTCTGTGTTCGATACGTTTCGCGGTGATGCGGTAACGGGTCCTCTTTTGAAAAAGAAAGTGACATTGAAGCAAGCAACCGTAATCACAACCGATTGGGGTACATGGAAGAAAGAGCATCCAAACACGACTGTGTTGAAGGAAAAATATGCCCTTGGCCAAGATTTCGATTTCCGCAATAACCGTGATGCGAATGGCCCAATCTTCCCTGTTGGTGATGTTGATCCGCGCTTGTCAGTGCATGAAGATATTATTGGTGTGGTTACGGCTTCTGGTAAGCCAGTGGCGTTCCAACGCAGCAAGGCTCTTGTCGCTTTGCAGCGCGGTGACGAAATCGCGGTTGAAAATGTTCGCTTAAAACTTGATGCAGGCGGTATTCGTGCCGTTGGTGCTGATGGCTCTGATCTTGGAAGCCATCAAGCGTTCTGGTTTGCATGGTCACAGTTTCACCCAACAACTGAACTTTGGGGCGGATAAGGCGTAAGCTTTATTTGCTACGATTTTTAACCGCCCGCTCTAAAAAGGAGCGGGCGCGTTCTGTCCAGCCCTTTGGTAAGCCATGACCTCCATCGTGAATGTCGAGCTTAACGGGAGCGTACTCGCAAGAAGCATCCCAAAGGCGGCTGCGGAAATTTGCGTCTATCTTTATCTCATCAGGGTTTGAGCGACAGCCATTTGCTTGGCGTGCGCGGTCCAGCGTTTCCCAAACACTGCCTTGATGCCAATTCCTGATGATACGCCCTTCAAAGGGTACTTGGCTATCGGCAAAGCCGTGGACTTGCATCGCGGGTAGAGATTTCAAGCCTGCGCAATCTGTTGTGTTCGGTCTACGCAATGCGCCTGCGACACTGACTAACCCTGCCAGTTTATGCCCTTGCTTGCACGCAAGCAGCCATGCCATGGAGCCACCTGCTGAAAAGCCACCAACAAAGATTTTGGTGAGATCGAGCTTCGCTCGCTTTTTGGCCGCTTCCAGCACTTTAAAGGTGAAGGCCACATCATCGCGCGGTGCGCCGTCGCGGGCGGGGTATGATCGCGGGCCGTCTTCAGATCGCCGTTTTCCATTTGGGGCGATCAAGACATAGCCATTGTCGAGAAAATCGCGTTGCAAGCCACCAGCCCGATGGATGGATGCGCCATTGCCGCGATGGCCGTGATACCAAATCAAGACGGGGTGAGGGCCATCCCCTTTAGGTAGGCGCATATGATAACTGCCGCCCTCAATTTCACAGGGAGCCTGCGGCCCGCATTGTTGCGCGTTGGCAGTAGGGGCGAGGCTGAATGAAACAAGCGTGGCAAGCATAGAAGAATAGGCCCATTTCCTTTTCTTAAGTGAAAAAGCCATCCTCTTAATTTCCTTCAGGCAAGGCGGCGAGCCAATCAAGACCATGACCAACCCATTCGGCAGGTATGGAATGGCCGCGTTCATGCAGGCATAATTCTAAAACGCGCCCGCTTGTGCTTTTGTTCCAGCGCTCACAGGTCAAACGTTTGTCGCCGCTTTTCACGTTTTGGGTTTTGTTTTTTGACCCGTTAAGGCGCGTGAGAATATCGAAGCCTTCGGGGATGGGCATGGAGTTATAAACGCCCACTTCATCAAACGAGACAACGCGGTCTTTGAGGCCGTGGATATGACGAAGGTTCACGGGGCCTGTTGGGCAGCTGGTTGGATTTGAGCGCCAAAAGCCGCCTGCAATGGGCGCATAGGCACGGAACAGATCACCCGTATAACACGCAACATTCCAGACCATAGAAGCTCCCCGTGAAAAGCCAGAGGCGAGGGTTTGGCTCTCATCAATCGGCCAGCGTTTTTTGACGTCTTTCATCACGGCACGGATATACGCTGCTTCATCGCGCCCACCTTCTGCGCGGCCTTCGCCTATCTGTCGCCAATAGCCTGTCTGCGCAAAAGGAGCGACGAAAAGCGCCCCTCTGCTTGTTGCGCCCTTCACCATGCCACGATTGCGAAACGTGCCTTCTGGCGTTCCATTCCAACCGTGGAAATAGACGACGAGCCGAAGCGGTGTTTTGCCGTCCCAATTGTCGGGTTCGGCGGCTAGATAATATCCATTTTCTACCTCGCATCGGCTTTTCGAACCACAAGCGTGTGCACTGGCTGGAAGTAGGAAAAGAGCGAGAGATAACAATAGAAAGCGCATGAGAGACCTTTGATTGGATTTCATCGTTAGGGGATCATTTGTGTTTCGACGTGATGCTTCAAGCAAATTATTTGTGATGTGGCAGTTTCTGGGTGAAGATTGCACCCAATAATTGGTAAAGCTATTCGCATGTCACAAAGTTACGCTGATAACATCCTCTCGTTATATGAACGCCACGCGCAAACGTGGGCCAAAAGGCGGTCAAATGGCTTTCTTGAAAAGGCATGGCTTGATGTTTTCATTGAAACTTTGCCTGACAAGGAGAGTGACCGTTCTGTACTGGATATCGGCTGCGGCACGGGTAAGCCAGTCGCTTTATATTTGATGGAAAAGGGGTGCAGTCTTACAGGTGTTGATGGTGCGGCGGCGATGATTGCAATTGCCAGTCGCGCTTATTCAACCCATCGTTGGATAAAAGCCGATATGCGCGATATGCCACTGTTAGACCCTTTTGATGGCGTGATTGCATGGCATAGTTTCTTTCACCTCACGCCTGAAGATCAGCGGTTGATGTTTGAAATATTTGGGCGGCTTTGTAAGCCTCTGGCGCCTTTAATGTTCACGAGTGGAACGTCATTGGGAGAAGCCATTGGGGAATTTGAAGGAGAGCCGCTTTATCACGGGAGTTTAGACCCGCAGGAATATCGCAGTCTTCTGGATGAAAACGGTTTTGAAGTTTTGAAACATGTTGAAGAAGACCCAAACTGTGGCCAATCGACTATATGGTTGGCACGCAAACGGGCTTGATCAACGAAGCTTTGGCACCCATTGTTCTGCCATTTCTGCGGCGGCAGCTTTGGCTTCTTCATCCAGCTCACTGAGCAAAACGTCTAGGTGCTTATCTTTGAAACCCTGTTTTTTAGAGATCAAATGCCAGCGGGCAGAACTCAAGGGGTCAAGCGGAACGCCCGCGCCTGTGCGATAAAGGTGGGCGAGGCGGTTTTGTGCAATGGCATTGCCTGCGCGCGCATTGACGAGGAACCAACGGGCTGCATCTTCCTCATTTTTACGGATGCCAATGCCGTTTAAAAGACGTGCTGCATATTCGATTTGTGCCGTATCATGGCCGCCACGGGCTGCTTGCCCAAAATAGATGGTCGCGAGGATTTCATCTTTCATCACGCCATGGCCTTCACGGTACAATTCGCCCATTGCAAATTGTGCATCATGGTTGCCAAGTTTTGCGGCTCGTAAAAGATTGTCTGCTGCAACCTTCACGTCTTTTTTCAGCACTTCGCCAGTAAGCCGCATAAGGCCTACATTATAAAGGCCGAGAACATGATTTTGTTCAGCTGCAATGGAGAAATATTTCGCCGCTTCTTCTTTGTTCTTTTCTGTGCCAATGCCATCTAAATGCATGAAACCGAGTTGAAAGGCAGCTTCGCGGTTGTTGTTATCAGCGCCCAGTTTGAACCAAGAAAACGCGATCTTTTGATCTTTTTTAACGCCCAGCCCTTGGCGATAAAGTTCACCGATTAGGGCTTGTGCTGCGCCGTCGCCAGTTTCTGCAAGATCAGTTGCAGCAGCAAGTGCAGAGAGATAAAGGCCGCGTTGGAAATAGCCGTAAGCGATATCAGCACCAGGTTCTAACTCGCCGAGGGACGAGCGTGCACGGTCTAGAATTTTTTGTTCTATCTCTCCCGGTGCAGGGCGCGTTACTTCGTCTTCGCCCACTTTTTTCTCTAAAGCAGGATTAGGCGCTATAGGCTTGCTTTGTTCGGCGTTCTCACTGGTCTTTTCATCCGTTTGGGCAATCACAGGTGATGCGACAAAGAGCAGAGCAAAAAGGGGGAGGAGAGCGAGACGAAGATTATGCATTCAAAGCAGCCTTTCGTGCTTCAAAGTCGATATCCAACAGTTGGTTTGCCTGAGTGAGCGCTGCTTTTGGATCAGACGCCTCCCATATGGCCGTGCGAAGACCAACGAAATCTATGCCTGCTTTTGAGGCTTGCTCGACACTTTCCAAACTACTTCCACCCATAACGACACCCGGCACTTCAAACAGTGAACACCACCATTCAGCCAGTTTGAACATCTTTGGAAAGATATCCGGCTTTGTGTCACCATCAAGGCGACCAAAGAAAAGATAATCGATTGGGCCTTCACCCATTTCCATTGCCTCATGGCGTGTCGGGGCGCTTGCAACGCCCATAACCTCGCGGCCAGCATGGGCTTTTACAGTTTCGACAATCTCTTCTACCTTACCATCAAGGTGAAGACCATCAGCGCCAGCGCGGCCCATCACTTGGCTATCATTGTAGATGAGTGTCGCGACTTCATGCTCTTGCGCAATCGGGATCAGCGTTTTCGCGGCTTCTTGATAATTGCCGTCTTTGGGCGGAAGGATCAAAAGCGAAGCAACGTCACCGCCTGCAAGGGTTTCGGATAATACCTCCGCAAACGCCGCCGTTTCATAGTCAGCTGGCGTGATGAGGAAAAGGCGGGTGCGATAAATTTCTGGGTCATGTTTTTTGGTCATAACGCCTTATTAGGCGTCTATGAGGTTGGGATCAAGTTTGCGCCATAAACTCTATTAAAATTGGCGAACACTTCCTGTTTCGCCGAAGATATATGTCGCTAGTGGGCCCACCATGAACACCTTCATCCGTGCTTATGAAAAACCTTCTGCATGATCTTCCAACCATCATTTGTCTTGATGAGCGTAAATTGATCTGAAAACCTATTCCCGCCCCAATTATGCAATTCCACGCGGACGGTTGCCGTCGAATGGCTAACATCAATGGGGCCTATTTCGGCGACAACATCAGGGGACGGGTCCCGGGCATCCACACGCTTAAACAGCTCTTCAATGCCACCGCCTTCAATCTGGCCGTCGGCTGCCCAATACATTGTGGCATCTGCATGAAAGATCGGTCGCATGATGGCGGAATCTGCTTTTCGCCCACTCTCAATATACGCGTCCAGCATTTCTCGGATAGCGACTTCTTCACTCATGACAATCTCCTTTGAGCATTTAGAGTGAGGGTAATCGTTGGCCAAAAATATCGCAAGCTATAGATAAAGATGCAGGTGGTGGGATCAAGTTTGAGGTTTCAGGCCTTGGATAACTTTTCGTTTTCCTATTGTATTATTTCAAACCATGTTTGAAAAATTTTACTGCTTTTTCAACGGTCCCAAAATTGGCTAAATCATTGTGTCCGGCATTTTTTATTTCTTCAAAAATAGCTTTTGATGAAGCTGTATCATGCAATAGCTTGCCATGTTTGATCGGGACGACACCGTCTCGATTACCATGCATGATCAATATGGGTGCGGTGACATTTTGGATGCGTAAATCTGATCGGAATTTGTGTTTAAGAAGCAAACTAACGGGCAACCACGGCATTCTGTCTTGAGCAACAGCCATAAGGGAATCGAACGGTGATTCCAAAACAACAGCAAACACGTCCCGCTCCGTTGCAAGGTTTACGGCAACACCTGTTCCAAGGGAATGGGCGTATAATCCAACGCGTTGGGGTTTTTGATTGATAATAAAATCATAGGCAGCCTGCCCATCAATGAACAAACCAGTTTCAGATGGTTCACCTGAACTTCCTGGGTAGCCTCGGTATTCAACGAGTAAGACGCCAAACCCTTGTTCGGCTAAATGCGCCCCTTTTTCTTTTTGAAAAATTGCTGCGTCGCCATTGCCATGAAAAACAAGGATTGTAGCCTCTTCCTTTTCAGATGGATGATGGAGGGCAAAGAGTTCTTCTCCATCTGGCGTTGTTATTGCGACCCGCTCAAATATCTCATCTTCAAACCCTTCAACAGCAATATTAGGTGCGGGAAAAATAAGGCGTTCTTGCACAAAGTAGATTGCCATCAACCCGCTACATGCGACTGCGAATAGGAAAAAGAGGGTGAAGAGAGAAAAATTAAAAATAGGCAAAGCTCCACTCTTGATTGAGGCCAATTTCACATTGGTAAGTAGTGATCATCTGGTTTTCATACAAGAAGTGAAATTGTAGGAGGCAATTGGCGCTCTAAAAAGAAAAACCCCCAGACAGGGCTGGGGGTTTTAAATTAATACAATCATCGAGTTTAGTTACAAACAGAACGACCGTGGCTTTGTAGGTCGTGGAAGGCTTCTTCCAGACGGGCTGCCATTGATTTTTGTACTTCGCGGTTCCATTTGCGCGGGTCGTAGAATTTCTTCTGCGGTGCGCCTGAATCTGGATCGATTTGATGTTTGAATGCGACTGGATGGCTATCCATGTAATTGCCAACGCCTTGCGCACAAGCAAATTGTGTATCTGTATCGATGTTCATTTTGAACACGCCATAAGACAGTGCTTCGGCAATTTTCTCTTTTTCAGAACCAGAACCACCGTGGAAAACGAGGTGGAGTGGCAAAGAGCCTGTGCCGCGTTCTGCTTCAACCAATTTTTGGCTGTTGATCAAAATTTCTGGGCGAAGCTGAACATTGCCCGGCTTGTAAACGCCGTGCACATTGCCGAACGAGGCAGCAACCGTGAAATGACCGAGGTCTTTCAGCACATCATAAGCTTGTAGAACATCTTCAGGCTGTGTGTAGAGGTGCGCGCTGTCAGCACCTTCTTCAAGATCATGGCCAACACCATCTTCTTCACCGCCGGTGACACCAAGTTCGATCTCAAGTGAGATGTCGCACTGGGCCATGCGTTTGAGATAGTCAGCACATGTGCCGATGTTGTCATCCAGCTCTTCTTCTGAAAGATCGATCATGTGTGACGAATAAAGTGGCTTACCAGTCTCTTTCTTAGTAGCCTCGTTGTAGTCCATCATGCCGTCGATCCAAGGAAGCAGCTTGCGGTTTGCGTGGTCTGTGTGAAGGATAACAGCAACGCCATAATCTTCAGCCATCATGTGCACGTGACGGGCAGCGGAGACCGCGCCTTTTACTTTCATCTCTGTGGTGCCGATTGATGGGCCGCCGTAAAAGCCTGCACCACCGTTCGACAATTGAATGATAATGTCTGACTTGGTCATTGCTGCTGCTTCGAGCGCCGCGTTTGTTGAATTTACATCACTTACATTGACGGCAGGAAGCGCGTATCCGCCACTTTTACATGCCTCAACCAAAGCTACATATTCTTCGCCAGTTACCACACCAGGTTTGAGTTTAGTCATCAGGTTACCTACCTTTTTTCTACGGCTCAAGATGATGCCGCTCGTCTAGTTTGTTCCCCCTTATATACGGAGAACAGTGTTTAAATTGTTGAGAGATAACTATCGTTTTTCTCTCCAGATTTCCAGTGTCGCTTTATGTTCTGCGACGGATAATCAAATGCCTGATGATACCAATCAAGCTTATAACCACCCAGCATGCCTCAATCACAAAGGCACCTGCATTAAATTCGTAAATAAGCGACCAGACAATCAGGCTGGACCCAATCATATTGACGATTGGGAAAACCAGACTTTCCGATGGAAGACGACCAATTTGATTGAGGAAGTAAGCGCCAACCACGAGGATAGCGCCGATAATACCTGCAATGTCGATCAGTGTCAGATTTTCCATTAGGTTCTCAATATCTCAACGCCCGGTAAGGCTTTGCCTTCGAGCCATTCAAGGAAGGCGCCACCTGCGGTGGAAACATAAGAGAAGTCTTTCGCGGCACCCGCATGATTGAGGGCTGAAACCGTATCACCACCACCAGCAACAGACATGATCTTGCCTTCCTTCGTTGCTTTCGCGGCATGTTGGGCGGCAGCAACGGTTGCTTTGTCAAACGGTGTGATTTCGAATGCGCCAAGCGGGCCGTTCCAAACGAGCGTTTTGGCTTGATCAATGGCAACACCAACGCGTGCAACTGCGTCTGGTCCTGCATCTAGGATCATTGTGTCTGATGGAACGTTTCCAGCATCAACCACTTGGTTGTCAGCATTGGCTGCAAATTCTTTGGAGACGACGACATCGCTTGGAAGAATGATTTCGCAGTTTTCTTTTTCGGCTGCGGCGAAGATTTTCAAGGCAGTTGGTGCAAGGTCGTGTTCGCAGAGAGATTTGCCGACATCAACGCCTTGAGCTGCAAGGAATGTGTTTGCCATGCCACCGCCAATGACGAGGCTATCAACGCGCGAGACGAGGTTTTCTAAAAGGTCGATTTTAGAAGACACTTTTGCTCCACCCACAACGGCCACCACTGGGCGCTCAGGGCTTGCAAGGGCTGCTTCAAGCGCTTCGACTTCTGCTTGCATGGTGCGGCCAGCAACTGTTGGTAGGTGGTCGGCAAGGCCAACGGTTGTTGCGTGGGCGCGATGAGATGCTGAAAAAGCATCTGCAACGAAGATATCGCCCATGCTTGCAATGGCTTTTGCAAAATCAGGATCGTTTGCTTCTTCGCCCGGGTGAAAACGCGTGTTTTCTAAAAGCGCAATATCGCCGTCTTGCATGGCAGACAGCATGTCTGTCACTTCTTGTGGGCCGTTGACGCCAACCATGGCGACAGGCTTTCCCAAAACTTTTGCGCAGGCAGGTGCCACAGGTGCAAGGCTCATTTCTGGGACAACTTGGCCCTTTGGACGGCCAAAATGGGCAAGCATAATGACCTTGCCGCCTTTATTCGCAATTTCGGTAATTGTAGGGGCGACCCGCTCAATCCGCGTTGTGTCTGTTACGACGCCATCATTCATGGGCACGTTAATATCCACGCGCACGAGGCAGCGTTTGCCTGCTACATCAATGTCATCAAGGGTTTTGAAAGCGGTCATTATAGTCACCTGTTTTGCAAGTGCTATTTATAATCCCTAAGTTTCAATGATGGTGGCAATATCTGGTAAATCCAGATGACTTAGAACAAGGCGAACCCATTCACCGTCATTTAAAGTTACATCGTATATGCCGACCAATGCGAGGACTGGCACGATTATAATAGCGATTGATTTGATATTCTCGATCATAGTTGCTCCATACAATAGGTCGCACATCGAGAATAATATTAGCAGAAAGCCGCTCACGAGGAGCGGCTTTCTTAATAAATGGTTAAATGTGTTTGGCCAATTCAACCGCTGTATCTGACATGCGGTTGGAGAAGCCCCATTCATTGTCGTACCAAGAAAGAATACGAACAAGGTTGCCTTCAAGCACTTTGGTTTGATCCAAAGCGAAGATTGAAGACCGTGGGTCATGGTTGAAGTCTTGGCTTACAAGCGGTTCGTCTGTGTAGCCAAGGATGTTTTTCAAAGGACCGTCAGCGGCTTTGATGATTGCAGCATTTACTTCTTCAGCCGTTACATCGCGCGATGGCACAAATTTAAGATCCACAACAGAAACATTTGGTGTTGGAACACGGATCGCAGCACCATCAAGCTTGCCTTTAAGTTCTGGCAATACGAGGCCAACAGCTTTTGCAGCGCCCGTTGATGTTGGGATCATAGACATTGCAGCCGCTCTACCGCGATACAAGTCTTTGTGCATTGTATCCAAAGTTGGCTGATCACCCGTGTAAGAGTGAATTGTCGTCATGTAGCCTTTTTCGATACCAAAATTTTGTTGAAGCACATAAGCGACTGGGCCAAGGCAGTTGGTTGTGCACGATGCGTTTGAAATTACGAGGTCATCTTTTGTAAGTGTACCGTGGTTTACGCCGTAAACGATTGTTGGAATATCGCTGCCGCCAGGGGCAGAGATGATCACGCGCTTAGAACCGTTTTCAAGGTGCTGACCAGCTGAATCTTTGCTTGTGAAGATACCTGTACACTCAAGTGCAATATCAACATCGCCCCAAGGCAGCTCTTTTGGGTCGCGGATTGCTGTTACACGAATTGGACCTTGGCCAACGTCAATGGTGTCGCCAGAAACAGTCACTGTACCTGGGAAACGACCATGTACTGAATCGTAGCGCATAAGGTGTGCGTTTGTTTCTACGGGGCCGAGATCATTAATCGCGATGACTTCAATGTCTGTGCGGCCTGATTCGATGATCGCGCGAAGTACGTTACGACCGATGCGGCCAAAACCGTTGATTGCTACTTTTACTGACATGGTGTGGTCTCCATTCTTTCTAAAACGCCTGAAAATGACAGGCTTGCCATTTAATACTGTGTACTACCCTGGAATTGAAAAGGTTACTGTGCCGCTTTCACAATTGCTTCTACTGTAATGCCGAAATGTGCGTACACTTCTTTATATGGCGCACTAGCGCCAAACGAATTCATGCCGATGAAATGCCCATCATGGCCGATGAAGCGATCCCAACCCATGCGGACACCAGCTTCCACCGCGATGCGGGTGGTTTCATTGCCGAAGAGAGCAGACTTATATTCTTCGTCTTGTTGTTCGAATAGCTCAAACGATGGCACGGAAACAACTCGGCTTGCTTTGCCGGTTTTGTCCAGTTGCTCTTTTGCTTCAAGGGCAAGTTCAACTTCTGACCCTGATGCAAAGATGACGACTTCTGCGTCGGTCTCAGAACCAGCCAGCGTGTAAGCGCCTTTTGCACAAAGGTTTTCTTCGCTGAAATCAGGGCGCACACTTGGTAGGCCTTGTCTTGAAAGAGCCAAGGCGCTTGGTGTTGATTTTGCTTCAATGGCAAGCTGCCAACATTCTGCCGTCTCTGTTACATCCGCTGGGCGGAAAACGTTGAGGTTTGGCATAGCGCGCAAGGACGCCATGTGTTCGACAGGCTGGTGTGTTGGCCCATCTTCGCCAAGACCGATGGAATCATGGGTCAAAACGTGGATTGAACGAATGCCCATCAAAGCGGACAAACGAATAGACGCGCGGCAATAATCTGAGAAGATCAAGAAGCCACCTGAGTAAGGAATGAGGCCGCCATGCAGCGCCATGCCGTTCATCGCTGCGGCCATGCCGTGCTCGCGAATACCCCAGCGCATGTAGCGCCCGCCGTAATTGTCGGCAGTAATGTCCTTCATGCCTTTGGTAAGCGTGTTGTTTGAACCAGTAAGGTCGGCAGAACCGCCAATAGTTTCAGGCAAAACACTGTTGACCACTTCAAGCGCCATTTCAGATGCTTTTCTGGTGGCGACCTTTGGTTGGTCTTCAGCAAGTTGGCGTTTGTAATCGGAAATTGCTGGTGTCAAAGTGCCTGCAATGTCGCCGTTGAAGCGTCTGTCGAATTCAGCTTTCACTTCAACGTCGAGTGCTTCGTGGCGTTTTTCCCAATCAACCCGCGCGTGACCAGAACGGAGCCCTGCAATGCGCCATGCATCTAAGATGTCGGCTGGAATTTCGAATGGTCCGTGGTCCCAACCAAGGGCTTTTCTTGCTCCAGCGATTTCCTCGTCGCCCAATGGTGCGCCGTGAGAAGAGGCCGTGCCTGCTTTTGTCGGTGCGCCGTAGCCAATTGTTGTTTTGCAAGCAATCAAGCTCGGCTTGTTTTCTTTTTGAGCTTGCTCGATTGCTTTTGCAATTGCTTCTGGGTCATGTCCGTCAATGTTTTGAACATCCCAACCAGCCGCTTCAAAGCGTTTGGTCTGATCACCAGATTCAGTAAGAGATAGGGGGCCGTCGATAGAAATGCCGTTGTCATCAAACAAGACAATCAAACGATCAAGCTTATAGTGACCTGCCAACGAAATTGCTTCATGGCTGATGCCTTCCATCAAATCGCCGTCTGATGCGATGACGTAAGTGTGGTGGTCAACAATGTCATCGCTATATTCAGCATTCAAAATACGTTCAGCTAACGCCATACCAACAGCGGTTGAAATACCTTGGCCGAGAGGGCCGGTGGTTGTTTCGATGCCGCTTGCATGGCCATATTCTGGGTGCCCTGCCGTTTTTGCGCCCAACTGTCGGAAATTCTTGATCTCGTCCAGTGTCATATCTTCGTAGCCGGTGAGATATAGCAGCGAGTATATCAGCATAGAACCGTGTCCAGCTGACAAAACAAAGCGATCGCGATCTGGCCATTTCGGCGCGCGAGGGTCGAATTTTAGAAACTGTGTGAACAGCACGGTTGCCACATCGGCCATGCCCATTGGCATGCCTGGGTGGCCAGAGTTTGCCGCTTGAACAGCATCCATTGAAAGCGCGCGAATTGCATTCGCCATCTTTTGTGTTTTGTTGATGTCAGTCATATCTGTATTTTCGCCGAAATAGGGGCCTGACGTTAAGTCGAAGGCCAGCCCGAAGGAGCCAATGAGAACTCGATTAAAACTCATTTGTTGCGGATATTCATAACCATTAGCGTGGCGGATGAAGAGATCAGCGATTACAAATGAACTTGCAGTGTATTAAAGACTTTCTTTTGCGGCGCATTCATAACAGGTCACTTTTTTGAGTCAATGTAAGAACCGCTTGGATTTGTACCTATAAGGTGGAAAACAACGATCTTTGCGATTGAGGCGTGTGTTAATCGCAATGGCATATACCTGTGGTTGAGGTAAATGTGCGCTTTACAATCAGTATGTTGATAAAATAATCTCTCGCCAATCAATTGTCTTGCGGGCAAGGCGCGTATCTGCGCCATTTTGGTAAATCTCTGTGTGTTGTTGCGCTTCGGCGGGTGGAATGGTTGACGCTTTAGAACCATGACGCGTAGGTTAAAAATTGTTTTGAAGGTTTCATGATTGTGATAGAGCAAACATCGACAAATTTAAAAGAAGATGATTTGAAGGACGCCATTCGTCAACTCGCTACCTCGTTAGGTGGCTTGGAAGAAGCGGTGGATCGTCATATTGATGACAAAGATCGCATGTCTTCTCTCGACGGTGAAATGGATGATATTGTTCTTGACCGTTCTAGGCTAGCTCAATCATTGGACCGAGCTGAAGCGCGTTCTGGCCGTTTAGAAGAAGCAAATAAGGAAGTATCCCGTCGATTGGTGAATGCAATGGAGACAATACGCTCCATTATCGAAACCCAAGCCGATTAGGAAGTAAGGCCGATAGTTTATGGCGCATGTTAGCGTGATCATTGATGGTAAGACCTACCGAATGGCCTGCAAAGATGGTCAAGAGGAACACTTGCGCGGGCTTGGCCAAAAAATGGACCAGGCGATCCAAACCTTGAAAGAAGGCTTTGGTGATGTGGGCGATCAGCGTCTTGCTATTATGGCAGGCATTATGATGGCTGACCAATTGTCTGAAAACGAGCAACAAGTTAGAGGCCTTAAGGCGGAAGTTGAAACGCTGAAAGAAAGCCGCAATGCATTGATTGAACGCTATCATGGTGCGGAAAGCACATTGGTGCGTGCGCTGCATGAGGTGACAGACCGTGTGACGGCTTTGACCGATAAATTGAATGGTGGCGAGGCTTCTAGTTCTCCCACTACCAAGGCTGATGCACCTGCCGAATAACTCGGCGAGTAAGAAAACGACAAAGCAATGAATTTGTTGATAGCCATCCCATTTGAATAGTCTTATATGGATGAAGAGCTGCGCTTCGCGTGAGGATAATTCATGCCAGGGGCCTTAATGATCCGAACGGGAGCTGTCCCTGTCTTCGCTCGTGGGCTTAGACATTCACGGCGCCCACCTACACTGTAGGTTCTCGGGCATTGATACACGTCTAACGGTCGTCGTGGCTCACCTTTTTAGAGGTCGTTCTTGTAGGGTTTTGAATGTCGGATAGTTTGAGAGTTTTGAAAAAAAGACTGCGAGAACAGATTCTTTCTATTCGCGACCAACTTGGCGCTGATGTGCGGTCGGTGGCTTCTCACTCGTTAAGTCATCATGCTGATTTAATTGGTGATGTTGATGGCAAAGTTGTTTCTAGCTTTTGGCCGATACGCTCTGAGATTAATCCCTATCACTTGACACAAGAACTAAAGCAGCGCGGTGCGCAATTGGCTTTGCCTGTTGTCATGGATAAAACCACCCTTGAATTTCGAGCCTATGATCACGACGACGATCTCATTGATGCCGGATTTGGCACAAAAGGCCCGAGCGAAAATGCAGCGGCGGTTGATCCTGACATCTTGCTTGTTCCACTCGCCGTGTTTGATTTGCAGTGTGGGCGAATTGGATATGGTGCTGGTTTTTATGATCGGGCCATCGCGAAATTACGAACAAAGGGTGGATCACCCAAAACATTTGGCATTGCCTTTGAGCAGCAAATGATTGATCAGGTGCCGCAAGATGAGTTTGATATAAAACTTGATTATATTTTGACCTCGGATACGGCCTATAAAAATCCAACACTTGGAGAGAATTAATGCGCCTTTTGTTTATTGGTGATGTTGTTGGCCGTTGTGGACGAGAAGCTGTCGACAAAATATTGCCGAATTTGATTTCTGATAATGCTATCGATTTTGTCGTGCTGAACGGCGAGAACGCGGCTGGTGGCTTTGGTATTACCGAAGACATTCATAATGGTTTTATCAATGCAGGCGTGGATGTCGTGACAACGGGCAATCATGTTTGGGATAAGCGTGAAGCGTTAGAGTTTTGTACGCGCCACGATAATTTCTTGCGTCCTGCCAATTATGCCGCTGGTGCACCGGGCAAAGGCAGTGGCGTTTTCAGTGCGCGCAATGGTGCGCAGGTTATGGTGATGAATGTGATGGGGCAGGTGTTCATGCATCCAACCCTCGAAGACCCCTTCCAATGTGTTGAAAATGCACTCGCTTCATGCCCAATGGGCGAGCATGTGGATGCAGTCATCATTGATATGCACGCGGAAGCAACCAGCGAAAAAATCTGCATGGGGCATTTTGTTGATAGCCGTGCTTCGCTTGTGGTTGGAACTCATACCCATGTGCCAACCAGCGATTATCAAATTTTAAATGGCGGCACAGGCTATATGAGCGATGCTGGCATGACGGGCGATTATGATGGGTCGCTTGGTATGATGAAAGAGGCACCTATTCAGCGCTTTTTGACCAAATTGCCTGGTGAACGTATGGAAGCAGCGCCTGGCCCTGCCACCCTTTGCGGTGTCGCCGTTGATACAGACGATACAACAGGGCTGGCTGTTGCCATTGAACCTGTTCGTATTGGCCCAAGATTGCACGAGCATCTTCCAAGTTTTTGGTAGACTATATTTTTAGTGAAAGAGGGCTAACGCCATGTCTTTGAATTTTGGACGCAGCCTTTTGGCAATCCCTGGCCCATCGGTCATTCCAGACCGTGTGCTCAACGCAATGCATCGGCCTTCCCCTAACATCTATGAAGGCGCGTTGATTGATTTAACGGCAACGATTTATCCTGATTTGAAGGCGATTGCCAAAACCACGGGTGAGGCTGCTATCTATATCGCCAATGGCCATGGCGCGTGGGAAGCGGCTTTGCGTAATGTGCTAAAAGCGGGCGATAAAGTGCTGGTGCTTGCCACGGGGCGATTTGGTCTTGGTTGGGGCGAGATGGCTGACAGCTTGGGTATCGAATGCCAAGTGCTGGATTTTGGCATGTCTGACGACCACGATTTGAGCGTCGTGAGTGAGGCGCTCAATGCTGATAAAGAAGGCGCCATCAAAGCGGTTTTATGTGTCCACGTGGACACGGCTTCCTCTGTGCGCAATGACATTGTTGCTTTACGAGCCGCTATGGCCGCCGCCAACCATGAGGCGCTGTTGATGGTTGATTGTATCGCTTCGCTTGGGTGTGACCGTTTTGAAATGGATGCTTGGGGCGTCGATGTTATGGTGACGGGATGCCAAAAAGGGTTGATGACACCGGCTGGACTTTCGTTCGTGTTCTTTAATGAAAAAGCGAAAGAAGCACGTAAGCAATGCCAACCCGGTCAATATTGGGATTGGAAAGCGCGGGTTGATGGTAAGATTTTCTACCAACAATTTTGCGGGACAGCACCAACTCATCATTTATATGGATTGCGCGAAGCTTTGGATATGCTGGTCCATGAAGAAGGGGTTGAAGCGGCATGGGCGCGCCATGAAACGATAGCGCGTGCTATTTGGGCCGCCATTGATGCGTGGGGTGATGCGCCAAATGCTCACTTTAAACACAATGTTACGGCCCCTGAAAAACGTAGTTATGCAGTGTCAACCATTGAGACTGGATTGGGTGAGGCAACCCGTATTCGCCAGTGGAGTGAACATCAGGCAGGTGTAACATTGGGCATTGGTCTTGGCTTTGGATTGCCAGGCCAAGAAGGCTGGGACAATCATTTCCGCATCGGCCATATGGGGCATATAAACGTACCAATGATTATGGGGGCACTGGGCGCTATTGATGCGTCGATGAAGGCTGAGAATATTACCCACGGTGCTGGTGGGTTAGAAGCGGCAAGTCGTGTGCTTGCTGGTCATGCTGCTTAGGGTCAGATAGCTCTTACCAGCCGCCATGTGTGTCATCACTTGGTCGGTTTTTGTGAACCTCAGTTTTCTCGTCGATAGATACAGGCTTATCAAAGGCATCCAAAATTCGATCAGGAATTGGCGGCACTTCGCGCTTTTCTCTTTCTTCCAAACCAAAGCTATCAATCGAAAGCGCGTTTGGTTGTAGAACCACACGGCCCGGTTCAAAGCGTGAGAATTTACTCTTGTCTTCGCGCGCAACATCACGACGCTGGAGTAATCGCCAAATCACATAAATGATAATCGTCAAATGCGCCCACAAGGTAACAACGAAGAGGCCTTTCGTGTTTGAGGTTAGCATCATCAAGCCCGCAAAAAATGGACCTGCGATGGAGCCGCCTCCAAACAAGAGGAGCATGCCGCTGCTGGTTTGTAGGTATCGATTTTTATCGGCGTGGTCGTTGGCGTGGGCCATGACGACGGGGGGTAGCGAATAGATCGCCCCACCAAAAATCGCACCCGCGATGAGCATTGCTGTTACGCTTGGATCCGTGATCCGCAAGAAGAATACATCAACTGTTGCCGCGCCTGCTGCTAGAATAACCAAGATAACGCGACGGTTAAAACGATCAGACAAATACCCGATTGGAATTTGGATCAAGGCGCCAGCCAAAATGGTGACACTCATAAAGGTCGCAATTGTTGCAATGTCGAGTTCAAGGCGTTGTGCAAACACAGCACCCAGTGACCCAAACGCACTATTGGAAATGCCAATCAGCGTGATTGCAACGACGGCTGACGGTGAGTTCTTCCATAGGGCAGGCACATCGAAGGATGCTTTTTGTAGAGGCTGTGGCTTCGTGCGCTCTGATAGGGAAGGTGGAATGATTGCGATGGTATAAAAAATTGCCGCAACAAGAAAGAAAATCGGGCCAGAGGTATCGCCTGTAACCAGCAGCATTTGGCCTGCGGTGGTGGCCGATAGATTGACCATTGTGTAAACGCCAAAGACCTTACCGCGTGTTTTTGAGTTGGTGCGTTCATTCACCCAGCTCTCAACAATCATGGCTGTACCAGCAAAGCAAAAACCTGCGGCAGCGCGCATCGGTATCCAGACAATCGGATCAACAATAATCAAAGAGATGATAACGGCCAACGTTGCCAAAGATGCCATCACGCTGAAGACACGCACATGGCCGACCCTGAGAACCATGGAGGGTACATAAAAAGCACCAATGATGAACCCAATTGCCCAGCTTGTCCCAAGTAGGCCGAGCGCGAGAGAGGAGAACCCTTCGCTGCCACCTCTGATTGGAATGATTAAGCTGTTCATGCCACCTGCAAGCATCAAACACGCATACCCAACCATCAGCGCGGCAAGAGGCCGAAACTGGGTGATCGTCAATGTGTCAGATTTATTGGTCACAGAGGTGCAATGCTTTTAAGAGTCGATTGTTCCCATTGGTTTTAACGCAGGGCATGTTTTTTTGAAGAGTGACCTGCATATAGGGTTTCCTACTAACAAGATACAAGGGCATTATAGAGATTTGGACCCTTATTTTAGGAAGTAAGAGATAAATTTATGGCTTTTTTTGTTCTGTGTAGAAATGCACGTACAAGTAGGACTTGGCTGGTTACTTTATTCCTATAACAATTATAAAATAGGAATGACACAATGTTTAAATTACTAACAACGACTTTGTTGACGCTCACAATTGCAACCAGTGCTAATGCGAATTGTTTTTATGGCGAGAAAAATCTCCCGGGCAGTCTTGGTCCTGGCCACATTGATAATACACGCTCTTTCACTGTTGACCGTTTTGCGACATTTGTTGTGAAAGTTAGAGGCCGTGGTGTTTTAACGGCAAATCTTGGCTGTGGCTGGAAAACTGGGAAAGTTCATCGTTGCCCCGTAGAAGTTATTCACGATACACGCGAAGTGAGTGTGCAGCTTAAAAATCCTACAAATCGTCACGTATCATATCGTTGGATTTGTTTGAGCGAGTAATTTGCCTCGGACTGAGAATCCGTGAAAAGCTTGTCATTGCGAGATTTTGTTGATTAACTTTCTCATATTACTTTGAATATTGGGGAAATGTGATGTTGCGTATGATTTTTGCGACTTTTGTCGCGCTAACAATTTCAACGAATGCCTATGCCGGATGTTGGTTTGGGCAAAAGAATTTACCGGGCAGTCTTGGCCCGGGGAGTTCAGATGATTCTCGGTCATTTACCGTTCGTAATGGCAATGCGCTGTTTGTCATTCAAACACGGCGCGGACGCCCGATTACGGCAAATCTTGGTTGTGGCTGGTCAACGGGAACGTACCATGCTTGCCGTGTTTTTACGAACCGGCATCGCCAAGAAGTGTTTGTTTCTTTGGCGAATAATACCAATCGTCAAATTACCTATCGTTGGATTTGCCGTCACTAAGCTCTGGCTCTTAAGGTGAACCTCTTGCTTTACGGTTCTTGTGTCTAATGCTAACACTTCGAGTAAGTGGGAGAGCAGAAAGACTATGGACCGTAAAGACTTAGGCGCTTGGGATTTTATTATTGTTGGCGCAGGAACCGCTGGTTGCCTGCTTGCCAACCGGTTGAGCGCGGACCCATCCAATAAGGTTCTGCTTTTAGAAGCGGGCGGTGACGATAATTATCACTGGGTGAAAATTCCCGTCGGCTATCTTTATTGTATCGGTAACCCACGCACTGATTGGCTTTATAACACGGCATCTGAGCCAGGGCTTAATGGCCGAGCGCTTGGTTATCCGCGCGGCAAAGTGCTGGGCGGGTGCTCGTCTATCAACGGCATGATTTATATGCGTGGTCAGTCGCGTGACTATGACCAATGGCGACAGCTTGGCAATGTGGGCTGGGGCTGGGATGACCTGCTACCGCTCTTCAAAAAAGTAGAAGACCACCATGCTCGTGATGATGAGTTTCATGGGCAGGGCGGTGAGGTGCGTGTTGAAAAGCAACGTCTGCATTGGGATGTTCTCGATGCCGTGCGCGAGGCAGCAACCGAACTTGATTTGCCCTTGGTTGATGATTTTAACGATGGTGACAATTTAGGCTCTGGTTATTTCGAAGTAACGCAATCGCGTGGGCGTCGCTGGAGTGCTTCTGATGCGTTTTTAAAACCCGTGATGAAACGACCAAACCTGCGCGTTATCACCCATGCGGACACTGAAGTTTTGACCCTTGACGGTAAGCGCGTGACGGGCGTGAATTTCACCGTGAAGGGTGAACCGTGCACGGCGTCTGTAACCCGCGAAGTGGTACTGGCGGCTGGCGCTATTGGTAGCCCACGCATTATGCAAAGTTCTGGCATTGGTCCTGCTGAATTGCTGAACTCCTTCGATATTGATGTGGCGCATGAGCTTGCAGGCGTTGGGCAAAATTTGCAGGACCATTTGCAAATTAGAACCGCGTTTAAAGTGTCGGGCTGTGAAACCTTGAACGAGCGCCAAGCAAGCCTTTGGGGTAAAGCCAAAATAGCAGCGGAGTATGCGTTTAAGCGTTCTGGCCCGATGTCGATGGCACCGAGCCAGCTTGGTATTTTTGCCAAATCCGACCCAAGCTATGAAACGGCGAACATTGAATATCATGTGCAGCCCTTGTCGCTTGAAAAATTCGGCGACCCGCTGCACGATTTTCCAGCCATCACCGTGTCTGTCTGTAACTTGCGGCCAGAGAGCAGGGGCGCGGTTTCTATCACCTCAAAAGATACAACCGTGCCGCCAGACATTCGCCCGAACTATCTTTCAACAGAAGCCGACAAACGTGTCGCCGCTGACAGCATTCGCCACGCCCGCGCCCTCATGGCAACGAAGCGCATGGCGGAGTTTAAGCCAGAAGAATTCAAACCGGGCACCCATATCGCCTCAGAAGAAGACCTCGCCAAAGCGGCGGGCGACATCGCCACAACGATTTTCCACCCTGTTGGTACATTGAAAATGGGCTCCGACACTATGGCCGTGGTGGATGATCAATTGCGGGTGCATGGGCTGGAAGGGTTGCGGGTTGCGGATGCCTCGATCATGCCGACGATACCATCTGGCAACACCAATGCGCCCGTGATGGCGGTTGCGGAGAAGGCGGCGGAGATGATGCTGCGGTGACGCTCGACATGCGCTGATGATTGATTAGATTTTTAACGTGAGAAGGTCGCTCAAATGTATAAACTCTTCTATGCACCCAAAAGTGCTTCAATGGGAATACGAGTTTTGTTGGAAGAGATTGGCGCGCCTTACGAGCTGATCGACACGAGCGTTGATAAAGACACCCCCCGCCCACCTGAACAATTAGCGATCAATCCCAACGGCTGGGTGCCTGTTTTAACATGGGATGGCGGTGCAATGTATGAAGCGGCGGCGATCACGATTTTCCTTATTGACCGTCACCCCGACGCAAAACTCGGCCCCAGCGCCAATGATCCGACCCGCGCACTTTATCTGCAAACGCTGGTCTACTTCACAAACGCAGTTCAAAACGCTTATCAACTGACCTATTATCCAGACCGTTTTGCCGATACGCCTGATGGAGAGGCTGGTGCACAGCTACGCGGCAACCGCCGTCTTTTTGAGACATGGCAAGTGATTGATGATCAAATCGGTTCGAACGAATGGTTGCTCGGCGAAGACTTCAGTGCCGCCGACATCTACCTCTTCATGCTAACCACATGGCTACGCCCTGCAAAGGGCCACCCCGATCTCAGCGAATTTCCCAACGTGGAACGCATCGCCAACAAAGTAAAACAACGCCCGTCAGTGCAGGCTGTTTACGAGACTTGGATTGCTAATCCGGAATATTGATGGGTGTGGGGGATATTGGCATGCGTGTGGATTTGTTTTCTACACAGGCCAAAAGTTAGAATAGTTCCCTAACTCCCAACACACCGTTCCAACGGTCCATTGGCTCGCAAGAAGTCCCAGCGTAGGGTTAGTTTCTCGTCTTTTATTTTTAAGCCTAGAAAATAACTGCGGATGCTGTCTTCGCCGCAATGGGCGTTGGCGGCGGATTGTTTGGCGTTGGGGGTGTTTTCCACGGGGCCCCAATTGAGACTGCACCAGAGCTTTCCCTGTTTCAGCCATTGTGGGCCAATAACATAGGGTGCTGCACGCACGGTGCCGCCTTCTTTGAAGAGTTCGCGTTTGCATTGCTTTTGTGTGCCCCATGTTCCGTAAAACGGTTCACGCTTATTAATCGCTTCACTGCTGAAGGCAGGCAAAGTGGTGAGGGTGATGAGCAATGTTATTATGAGCATACGCATGGCTTTGCGATAGCAAGGCTTGCGATGAACCACCAATCAAAATCATGTGTGAACGGGCACCGGCCAGCCATATGGATTGGCTAATGTCTCACATGTCGACAGATTGAAGCTGGGTTGCTTAATTAAGCGGTGATGCGCCGCGACCAAAGAGCAACCATGATGGGCTAGCACCAAGAATGCCAGCGAGCATTGTTAGACGGTTAGAACGCGGCGTTGAGCGGTCATGTTCCCACGCTTCTAAGGTCTGCTCTTCAACACCCACCAATTCTGCGACTTCGGACAAGGATGAGTTTTGAAGCGCCCGGGCACGGCTCAAACGGCCACCGAGTGTATCAAAGTCTCCAGTCTTCGTCGTCATGTCAGTCGAGGGCATAAAGGCATCCTTATTGTTGTTCTAATTGCGATGTAGCACGTGCTACGTAGCTTATTTGCGCCACGAACGCAAATAAATGCGACATTTTATGGAGAATGTGTCGCAATCAGACGTGTTTTGGCGCACAGAAACGACAGATCTTGGTGGCTAAATTGGTGCAAATGGCGAGTGCTAACCGCGCCAGCGCGTAATCAGCCAGCCAGCGGATAACGTACCACAATGCCTGCATTTACAATTACCGTGGTGCGGTCAGTGACTTCGTCATAGACATTCAGCCCGCCCTTTACCCCTCGTGGTGAGACGTTGCCATAAGGCATTTCTTTGGCGACTTGCTCTAAATCGATTTTTTCTGGCTCATTGGCAGCTAGGGTTAGTTCGATTTCCATGGCGTTTGGATCGAGATCCAGCGTTCTGAAAAATGTGAGCGAGGAGTGATGGATGGCGTCTTGCACGGCGCGTTTGGCAGCTTTTGTGTAGTCCAATCCGTATAGATCGACGCCGACGCCCATTTCTAAAATGATTTGTTTGAGTGCGCTCATGATGCTGCCCTCCAGTCTTTGTCGTCAGGCAGGTCGAGATAAACCACTACGGCGGCATTGACCATAATCGTTGAGGATTGACCGTTCGCTTTCAGCGTATCAAGGCCGCCCAGTTCAACCTCGACTTCAGCTTTTCCATAAGGCAGGGTTTCTGCAACGGCCTGTTTATCAACTTGGTCTGGCTTTTGGGCGCCGATGATGATTTTCACATGCATATCTTCGCGCGGTACATTGAAGGCGTCCGCAATTGTGAGTGAGTTTTGGCGCAGTGCGTTTGAGAGCGCGCGAATGGCGGCTTTGGTGTAATCTTCGCCTCGAATATCGGTGCCCATACCGAGTTCAAGAACCATACGTTTTAAGGCCATAAGGTGTGTCTTTCTTTTAGCTGCTTGTGAGCTTTTGAAATCGCTCAATACTAATATTCGAGCCGCAGGCAATGATACCAACCTGTTTGCCTTCTAGCGTTTTATGCAACGGACCGATTAAGGCTGCAAGGGTTGAGGCGCAGGCTGGTTCTGCGAGTATCTTTAAGCCATCCATCATATGGCCCATCGCAACCCGTAATTCATCGTCGGTAACTCGAACGATCTCATCAACATGTGCTCTTGCAAGGGCTAAAGAATAAGGCGCGGTCATCGGTGCACCAAGGCTGTCTGCAATGGTATCGACTTTTTCAAGCGTGGTTATTTTGCCTGTTTGAAAACTTTGAAACATGGCATCTGCACCAAAGGGTTCAACGCCAAAAACTTGAATGTTTGGATTGTGTAATTTGGCAGCGAGGCTCATGCCGCTGATTAAACCACCGCCGCCGACAGGCACGATCAAGGCGTCAAGGTCAGGACAAGCATCCAAAAACTCAGCCCCGCATGTGGCAGAGCCAAGGGTCATATGTTCACCCTCGAAGGGATGCATGATGGTGCGCCCTTCATCATGCGAGATTTTGGTCATCATGGCGAAGGCGTCTGCAATTGTCTCACATAAGACAACTGTGGCACCAAGAGATTTGCAACCTTGAATGCGAACCGGATCAACATGGTTTGGCATGACCACTTTAGCCGTTAAGCCCAGTTTCGCCGCTGCCCAAGAAATCGCAAGGGCATGATTGCCGCCACTTACTGTCACCACACCTGCTTTTTGCTGCTGATGTGACAATTGCATCATTCCGATGAAAGCCCCTCGAGCTTTGAATGATCCAGCCTGCTGAATATGTTCTAACTTTATGAAAGCCGACGCCTTTTTGGGTAGCAGGTGCTTCAGGCGATCTGAGTTCAAAGACGCAACAGGTGTTTTTACAAGATCATGATTAATTGTAGTTCTTGCAGCGGTAATGTCGTGAGGTGTGGGGAATGTTGTCATTCAAATTCAAATTCAAATTATAAGTGAGAGTTTCATGGAGTATTTCATCGATAACCTATGCTTATGATTAGTAAAATCGACAAGTTTTTTTAAAAAATTAACGTTTGTATGGTTTTGTTAACCATAATTTTTCAACGCTGGGTTCGTAATTATGTTTTTAAAGAATAAAAAAACTGTAGATGTTGTCGAAACTGAATTTGATCGGGCTGAATTTTATGAATCAATGCTTGATATTATGCCGCATGGCATCGCTTTCATAGATGCGGACCACCACATTGTTTTTGCTAATCAGAAATATTGGGCAAATTATTTAAACGTCGGCTATGAGATGTCTCAACCGATACATTTGCTTGATATGCTGAAAGCCTTTTTGGTGAAGAGTAATTTCCAGGGTGATATTGATCATCAGGTTAAAACTCTTGCCAAAAAAATTACCGACGGTTGTGTCGGTCTTGAAATGTCGTTTCCAAATAAACTTACCATATCCATTGATCGCATCGTGCGAGAGGATGGTGCAATAATTGCTGTTGGCAATGATGTTACGCATATTATCGAGGCTGGAAAGAAGCTTCGCGAAGACTTCACGTCTTACCAAGACCGGGTTGCAAGCGAATTGGAACTGGCTGGCAATGAGATTGGCGGTGCGTCGATAAAGCTTGGTGAAAGTTGTGAGGGCATTGCAAAAGGGGCTGATGGGGCGATTGAACTTTCATCGGCTATTTCCTCTGCAACGGAAGAAATGTCAGCGTCAATCGACGAGATTGCTGGAAGAACCAGTGTTGCCGCAGAAAAATGTGGTGGCGCAAGCACGGTTGCATCTGAGGCGGAAACAAAAGTTGCTGAATTGTCTGAAGCTGTTGAACGTATCGAATCATTTGCAGCCACCATTCAGGCCATTGCAGACCAAACCAACCTTCTTGCTCTCAACGCGACAATTGAGGCGGCAAGAGCAGGGGAGGCTGGTCGCGGTTTTGCGGTTGTTGCTGCCGAAGTGAAATCATTGTCGCAACAAACAGCCAGTGCGACGGCTGAAATTAGCAGTCAGATTGAAGATGTCAGAAATGTATCGTCTGTGGCAGCTCAAGCGATTGAGAAAATCACCTCTTCTATTCGTGAAATTTCTGAGATGTCCACCGACACAGCGAGTGCCGTTTCACAGCAACGTGGCGTTGTTAGCGAAATTGTTAATCACATGGGTGATTTGAAAAATGTGGTTGCCGCCAATCAAGAAGCCATCGCCGATATTGAAGGTGTCGCTGGCAATGTGCGGAAAAATTCAGATATTTTGACGGGCAAAATCACGGAACTTGTTCAACAAGGCGTGAAATCAATAGCCTAGAACCCACAGTGTTCTTTGCGTCTGCTGGTTGATCATTTCGACAATTGGCTTTATGACGCAGTCAAGAGCGCACAGCGTGCGCGTTGCTTAGTGGCGGTTAACCGGTAAACCATGAGCAAAAACATGGATTTCGAACGCTAGGTGAGTAGGTAAGATGGCACGATTGGTTATGAAGTTCGGCGGCACATCCGTCGGCGATCTGGACCGAATTCGCCGTGTTGCGCGTCATGTTAAGCGGGAAGTTGATGCTGGGCATCAAGTTGCTGTTGTTGTGTCTGCTATGTCTGGCGAGACCAACCGACTTGTTGACCTGTGCAAACAAGCAGCCCCCATGCATGATGCAAGAGAATACGACAGCGTTGTTGCTTCTGGTGAACAGGTGTCTTCTGGGCTGCTGGCGATTACACTGCAATCAATGGGTGTCGATGCGCGTTCATGGCTTGGATGGCAAATTGCGCTTAAAACAGATAGCTCGCACGGTGCAGCGCGCATTGATGATATCGATTCAGATAAATTAAGCGAGCGGTTAGACCTTGGTCAGGTCGCGGTTATTGCAGGCTTTCAAGGCATTTCGCCAGAAGGCCGAGTGGCAACGCTTGGTCGTGGTGGTTCGGATACAACCGCCGTTGCAATTGCTGCTGCAATTAATGCAGATCGATGCGATATTTATACCGATGTGGATGGTGTCTATACGACGGACCCTCGTATCGTAAAAAAAGCGCAGCGCCTTGAGCGCGTGTCGTTTGAAGAAATGTTAGAAATGGCGTCGTCAGGCGCTAAGGTTTTACAAGTGCGCTCGGTCGAGTTGGCTCACATTAAAAATGTGCGGACCTTTGTCCGGTCTTCTTTCACCGATCCGGATGATCCGTCGATTGTGAATGCAAGCTTCCCGCCCGGCACTTTGATTTGTGATGAGGATGAAATCATGGAACAGCAACTGGTAACTGGCATAGCCTATGCAAAAGACGAAGCGCAGGTCTCCTTGCGTCGTGTTGCTGATACACCTGGGGTCGCCGCTGATATATTTGGTCCGCTTGCGGATGCGAATGTTAACGTCGATATGATTGTGCAAATCGTCTCAGAAAGTGGCGATACCACAGATATTACCTTCACGGTGCCATCTGGTGATTTTGAGCGGTCGATTGAAACACTGAACAAAGCTGGCTTTAATGATGTTGGCGGCGATAAGAATTTGGTCAAAGTCTCTGTTATCGGGATCGGTATGCGCTCTCATGCAGGGGTTGCCGCGACCGCCTTTAAAGCCCTTTCACAAAAAGGCATCAATATTATTGCGATCACAACATCGGAAATTAAGATTTCCATTTTGATTGATGCAGAGTATACGGAGCTTGCAGTGCGTACACTTCATAGTGTTTACGGACTGGACGCTGATTAGTTATCCTAATCTATAATTGAGGAACGTTACATGCGGTCAGGACCCGCTGGTCCTCGTATCTTGCTGCGCAGCTTGCGTGAAATTATGGCGGAGCAGATACAACCACAGGATCGGTTGAACAAGATTGTAAATCAGATTGCCTCGAACATGGTGGCCGAGGTCTGCTCTATCTATGTCTTGCGTTCTGATGGTTGCCTCGAGCTTTTTGCAACCGAAGGCTTGAAAGCCGAAGCGGTTCACTCTGTTACGTTGAAAGTTGGAGAAGGCCTTGTTGGCCTGATCGCCTCAACCGCATCACCGCTCAATTTATCTGACGCCCAAACTCACCCAGCCTTCGCCTATTTGCCGGAGACAGGTGAGGAAATTTACAACGCATTTCTTGGTGTGCCGATTTTGCGGGCAGGGAGCACGCTTGGTGTTTTGGTTGTTCAAAACCGCGCTCATCGCGTTTATTCAGAAGAAGAAGTAGAAGCGCTGCAAACCATTGCGATGGTGTTTGCTGAGATGATCGTCGGTGAAGAGCTGAAAGGTTTGCTCTCTAACCAGACCGAGCTTGATCGCCTGCGGTCAATGACAATTTCTGGTTTGGGTTTTTCTGAAGGGATTGGCCTTGGTCATGTGGTTCTGCATGAGCCGCGTGTGGTTGTGACCAACTTGATTAGCGAAAACGCCAATACCGAAATGCAACGGCTTGATGCGGCGGTGAATGATCTGCGGCTATCCGTCGATAATATGCTATCGCGACGTGACATTGCGGCGACTGGTGAGCACCGCGAAGTGCTGGAAGCTTACCGTATGTTTGCCCATGATCGTGGGTGGGTTCGCAAAATGGAGGAGGCGATTGATAATGGCCTCACCGCTGAAGCTGCCGTTGAAAAAGTTCAAAGCGATATGCGCGCGCGGATGTTGCGCCAATCAGACCCTTATTTGAGAGAGCGCCTGCACGATTTTGACGATCTGGCTTACCGCTTGCTCCGCCAATTAATGGGTAAATCTGATGGCGTAAATACCGATGACATTAGCGATGCCATCATCGTTGCCCGCACTATGGGTGCTGCCGACCTTCTTGATTATGATCCAGAGAAAATTCGTGGGCTTATTCTCGAAGAGGGTGCCCCAACCAGTCATGTGACAATTGTTGCGCGAGCTCTCGGCATCCCAACTGCTGGGCAAACAGAAGATATTTTGACGCTGGTTGATGCTGGTGAGGCGATCATTGTTGATGGTGATACGGGGGAAGTTCACCTTCGTCCAGCAAGTGATGTTGAAGCAGCCTACGCCGATAAAGTGCGCATGCGGGCGCGTAAGCAAGAGCGGTATGTTGAACTTTTAAATGTTGAACCGATCACGCGAGATGGCGTGCGCATTGACCTTAATCTCAATGCTGGTCTTGGCATTGATATGGAGAATTTAGAGACAACAAAGGCGGATGGGGTCGGTCTGTTTAGAACCGAACTTCAATTTATGATTGCTTCTAGTCTGCCGCGTTTGACGCAACAGCAAGACTTTTATGAAGCCGTTTTAAAACGTGCAGCAGGTAAACCTGTGACCTTCCGCTTGCTTGATATTGGTGGCGATAAAATCTTGCCTTACATGCGCATGGGGTCAGAAGAAAACCCTGCGATGGGTTGGCGTGCTATTCGTCTTGGGCTTGATCGTCCGGGCCTATTTCGCGTTCAAGTGCGCGCCCTAATTCATGCATCTCGTGACCGCGAATTGCGTTTGATGATCCCTATGGTGACTGAAGTTGAAGAAGCGCGCGAAGCAAAAGAGCTTGTTCAAAAAGAAATTGCCCACGCCTCACGGCACGGGCGCGGATTGCCGTCTAAGGTTAGTTTCGGTGTGATGATTGAAGTCCCATCTTTGCTTTGGCAGATGGATGAGCTTTTAGAAGTTGTCGATTTCGCCTCTGTCGGCTCTAACGACCTCTTGCAATTCCTAACGGCTTGCGATCGCGGCAACATGAAGCTTTCAGGCCGTTTTGATAGTTTGACCAAAGCGAATATGAGCGCCCTGAAATCTATCGTTGATGCAGGTACGAAGGCTGGTAAGCCTCTGACCTTGTGCGGTGAAATGGGGGGGCGCCCTATTGAAGCCTTGGCTTTGTTGGGTATCGGCTATCGCTCACTTTCCATGAACCCATCATCTATTGGCCCTGTAAAAGCCGCTGTTCTTGAAACCAATCTTGAAGCGCTAAAGGCTGAGGTTGAAGCTTTTTTGAGTGAGATGAATGGTGAGACACTCAGAGAGCGCTTGACGCGCTTTGCCATAACAAACGATATTCCTTTGTAGCGACGCAATTCGCTGTGCCTTTATCTCTGCTTTCTTTCAGAAATGATTTCTTATGCTTTCAGACGAAAAAATTAATTCAATTGTTGCGCGCGCCGATGACATCATGGCGCAGATGGCTGAAAGTCCTGAGCCTGAGATTTATGTGAAATTGTCGAAGGAGTTTTCAGATCTTGAACCGGTTGTAAACAACATCAGGGAATTGAAGGCCGCACAAAACGAGTTCGCTGATTTAGCGGAAATGCTGACAGACGGTGACACCGACGCGGAAATGAAGGAAATGGCTGAGGCTGAAATGCCTGAGCTTCGCGAGAAAATTGATGCGCTCGTCGCAGAAATTCAAGTTCAATTGCTCCCCAAAGACATTGCCGACAAAAAGAATGCGATTGTCGAAGTACGAGCGGGCACTGGCGGTGATGAAGCGGCATTGTTTGCGGGTGACTTATTCCGCATGTATGAGCGCTATGCGGCGGTTCAGGGCTGGAAATTCAATGTCATGACCATGAATGATGGTGATGTTGGCGGCTTTAAAGAGGCGGTCGCTAATATTTCTGGTGAAGGTGTGTTTGCGCGGCTGAAATTTGAATCAGGCGTTCACCGTGTTCAACGTGTGCCAGAAACAGAATCAGGTGGCCGCGTGCATACGTCAGCTGCAACGGTTGCGGTGCTTCCTGAAGCGGAAGAAGTTGATATTGAAATTCGCAATGAAGATATTCGTATTGATACAATGCGGGCATCTGGCGCAGGTGGACAGCACGTTAATACGACTGATAGTGCGGTGCGAATTACCCATGAACCAAGCGGCATTGTGGTCACGTCGAGTGAAAA
>JBDVXS010000123.1:0-16436 GCA_039964305.1 Hyphomicrobiales bacterium | reverse complement strand
CATCAGGAAATCCCAGGCACAAACCCAACCCGTTACAAGACACCATCATTGCCATTGATCGAACAGCGGATTGCTCACCTAAATGATGCGATTGCTGATACCAAAGACGAAATTGTCTTTTTGATTATTGCTGACCGTGAGGGTTATGTTCCAGTTCACGTCAAAAAATTCTCTAAGCCAATGGGCGACGATCCAGTTTGGAACACGGCGAATTGCCGGAACCGCAATTTGTTCCGCGATAGAATTGGTCTGCGGGCAGCGCAAAACCAAAAAGAAATTTTGCTGCAAAGCTATCGTCGAGACATGGGTGGCGGGGTGTTCGCTTTGATGAAAGAGCTGAATGCACCAATTATCGTAAAAGGCCGCCACTGGGGCAATATTCGCCTTGCCTACAAACCAGATTGATCAAGTCAGGCTGATAACCAACATTTTCATTCTATCCCTAAGGGCCGCGCCATTGACGTGGCCTTTTGGTTTTCTTATGTCGTGGGCATGAGTATTCTCGATATTGTTAAAATCCCTGACCCCATCCTAAAAGTCGCTTGCGATCCTGTTGAGCGTGTTGACGATGATTTGCGCCGTTTGCTCGATAATATGTTGGAGACAATGTATGACGCGCCGGGCATTGGCCTTGCTGGCCCACAAGTCGGCGTTACCCGTCGTGTCCTTACCATGGATTGTGCC
This sequence comes from Hyphomicrobiales bacterium, assembly GCA_039964305.1. GTDB lineage: Bacteria > Pseudomonadota > Alphaproteobacteria > Rhizobiales > JACESI01 > JACESI01. The sequence goes on along the minus strand of JBDVXS010000123.1, from coordinate 15,752 downwards.
AGACGGGCAGAGGATGATGAGAGCAAAGAGCCTGTAACGCCAGAACCAATCTTTATGATGAACCCTGAGGTTATTTGGTCTTCAGATGAGATGTCTTCTTATGAAGAGGGCTGCCTTTCCATTCCAGAATACTACGCAGAGATTGAACGGCCTGCCGAAGTTATCGTCAAATATATTGGCTATGATGGAAAAGAAGAAGAGCTAAAGGCTGATGGCCTTTTGGCAACTTGCGTTCAGCATGAGATAGATCATTTGGATGGTATCTTGTTCATTGATTACCTCTCGAAGTTGAAGCGTGATCGTGTGATCAAGAAATTTGCGAAACTCAAAAAAGCTGGAAACCTCTAAGAGGCGTTCAAGCAGATTGGTAGACCATGCGCATTGTCTTTATGGGGACGCCAGATTTCTCCGTCCCGACATTGATGGAAATTATCGCCCAAGGCCATGAGGTGGTGGCAGCTTATAGCCAGCCCCCCCGTAAAGCGGGGCGCGGCATGGAATTGCGAAAGTCGCCCGTGCATGAAAAGGCCGAGCAATTTGGTATTCCGGTTTTCACACCTGATAATTTTAAAGACCAAGCAGATGTGGAGGCGTTCATTGCCCATGAGGCCGATGTCGCTGTGGTTGTGGCTTATGGCTTGCTCCTGCCAACATCTCTCTTAGAAGCGCCGGCTTATGGCTGCTTGAACCTTCATGCATCTCTCTTGCCGCGATGGCGTGGTGCGGCACCGATTAACCGCGCGATTATGAGTGGTGATGCAGAGAGCGGTGTGATGGTGATGCAAATGGAAAAGGGCTTGGACACAGGCCCCGTTTTGATGGCTGAACGTATGGCGATTGGCGCGGATGAGACCGCTGGTGATTTGCATGATCGGCTGATGGTGCTAGGTGGTGATTTGATGGCGCGCGCTTTGGGTGCTCTTTCGCGCACGGGCCTTGAAGCCCATCCGCAGGCTGAAGAGGGCGTGACCTATGCCCATAAGCTTTCCAAAGATGAAACGCGTATTGATTGGTCTTTAGAGGCGAATGCCGTTCACAATCACATTCGCGGCCTGTCACCTTTTCCAGGTGCATGGTGCGAGATTGAGATTGGCGGCAAAGTACATCGCTTGAAGGTTTTGCGCACATCCATTGTTGAGCAAACAGGCACGGCGGGCGAGGTTCTTGATGATACACTCACCATTGGCTGTGGTTCGGGTGCGGTGCAGCTTTTATCTGTGCAGCGTTCTGGCAAGGGCGTTATGAGTGCCGATGAATTTTTGAAAGGGAACAAAATCGTTCCCGGTATGCGGCTAACCTAATATGGCCCGCTTCAAACTCACCATTGAATATGATGGACGTCCTTTTCGCGGTTGGCAAAGACAAGCGGACCATCCTTCTGTTCAAGAAGAAATTGAAAAAGCAATTTTAGGTTTTTCAGGTGAAGCGGCTCTTATTGGCGGCGCTGGTCGCACCGATGCAGGCGTGCATGCAACAGGGCAGGTGGCTCATGTGGACCTTGAAGGCTCATGGGATGCAAACCGTGTTCGTGAGGCGCTCAATTTCCATTTGAAGCCTAACCCAATTGCCATTTTAAACGCAGAAGAAGTCAGCGAAGAATTTGATGCACGTTTCAGTGCGAAGGCGCGGCATTATCACTACCGTATTATCAACCGTCGCCCACCACTTACCTTTGACCGTGGGCAGGCCATGCATGTGAAACACGCGCTTGATGCAGCCCCCATGCATGAGGCGGCGCAGTGCTTGGTTGGGACACATGATTATACAACGTTTCGTCATGTCCATTGTCAGGCAAAATCAGCTGTTAAAAGTATCGACCATATAAACGTCGAGCGTTCTGGTGATGAGATTTCAATTCTCGTTTCAGCCCGCTCGTTCTTGCACAACCAAGTGCGCTCTATTGCAGGGTCATTGGTGCAAGTTGGCAGTGACCGCTGGGCGGTGGCTGATTTTCAAAATGCGCTAGAGGCGTGTGACAGAAGTCGGTGCGGACCTGTGGCGCCGCCTGATGGCCTTTGCCTATATCAAGTTGACTATTGAATTGCGTTCTTGCTTAAAAAATCGACGACTTCGGCAGGGCCCAAGCTTCGCCAAATAATTTGTGAGAGCACCAACCCTGCCATAAAATCAATACCCACAAGGACCGCGCAGAAGCTCGCTGGTTTTTCTAGCGTTAAACGTGCGATGCGAAAGCTTAAGAAAACCACAAACCCCAATAGTCCCATTTGAATAAACAGCACCAGTTCGATTGAAACCAGTTTTGCGATGGAGGCGAGTGTTGGGATAAAGAATGCCCATGTCATCACCACAGATGCCCAATTGCGCACGATGATATATTTGGAATATTCCTGTTTAATGTTGAGCACGCCTGCCAATAGGGCGAGGGCGATTGGCATCATGATCCATTCAAGGCCGATATTGGTTAGTTTAGTAAAGAAAAACTGTGTGCTTGGAAATGCGGATAGTTCAATGCCCATATTGCCAATAAGCGTATGTCGTTCCGCTAGTATGGCAATGAAGTAGGGGACAAGAATAAGCCACAAGGCCTGAAACGATCGCCAAAAACCGTCAGTGCTGAGATTGAAACTAGAAAGCCCATCTTCGGCACCCTTTAAAATCTTAATGACGCCATGGATTGACGAGCGGATTTCTTCAGGGGGGAGCTTATAAATCATGCTTGCTTGAAATAGTTTTTCAAAAAGGCCTGAAAGACATCACACAAAGTCTCGATGTCTTTAACGGGCGTGCGTTCATTCACTTGATGGAGTGTATTAAACACCAAGCCAAATTCAACAACAGGGCAGTAGTTTTTGATGAAACGCGCATCAGACGTGCCGCCAGCGGTTGAGAGTTTTGGTGTTTCTCCAGTGATGTCCGCAATCGCTTCTTGTAGTGGAGCTAGAAGGTCAGGTGCCTCGGTTAAGAAGGCGTCGTTGACTGGCTTAACGGGTTCAAAATGATAAACTGCACCTTGCGGGGCTGCTTCACTTAGACGCCGTTCCAGCTCTTCAGTCAGTGTCTGTTCGGTCCAGTGATCATTGAAGCGGACGTTAAACCGCGCAGTGAGTTTCGCAGGCACCACGTTGCTTGCCTGATTGTTCACGTCAACTGTTGTGATTTCGAGGTTTGTTGGCGGAAAATATTTGCTGCCCTCATCAAAGGCTGGTGATGTCAGTGCGCTTAACAGGGGAAGCGCTGCCGTGATTGGGTTGTCTGTGCCTTCTGGGTAGGCGACATGGCCCTGAACACCTTCCACTATTAGCCTTGCAGAATAGCTGCCGCGTCTGCCATTTTTGATGGCTGTGCCAACTCGGTCAGAATTTGTTGGTTCACCCACGATACATGCATTAATTGCTTCGCCGCGCTGGTGTGCCCATTCAATAAGTTTGACTGTTCCATTCACAGAATCAGCTTCTTCGTCGCCCGTGATAAGCAGTGAAATAGAGCCGCCAAAATTGGGGTTCTCACGGATGAATTGAATAGCGGCGGCGGTAAAGGCTGCAACGCTACCCTTCATATCTTCCGCGCCACGGCCATAAAGATAGCCATCAATCAAATCACCGCAAAAGGGGTCGTGGTCCCAGTCGTTAAGGTCGCCTACTGGCACTACATCTGTGTGGCCACCGTAGCAGAAATGAGGTGCGCCTGTGCCAAAACGGGCATAGAGATTATCGACCTCATAAGAACCGTCGCCTGAGAAGGGAACGCGGTGGGTGTCAAAGCCCGCTTCTTTTAAGACGTTTTCAAGATAAGTGAGGGCGCCACCTTCTTCTGGTGTAACAGAAGGACAACGCACAAGAGCTTGTGCGATTTCAACGCTATGGGAAATTTTATCAGTCATGACTAAGATTTAGCTTTCGCACTTGATCTCGTCAAATCATCTTTGAAGAACCGATTAGGTTGTGATGCTTTTGCGCTTTGAAGGGTTTTGCCCGTATTGGTTTTGACCGTCTGTGCCATCCAAAAAACTGCAACTCACCAATATCCAAAGGCCAAGCAAAACAATGGGCGCATAGACCACATAATGAGCGACGTAATTTTCAAGCGTTAAATCACGCAAGTAATAAGCAGGCGTGGCGTTTAACCCACCAAATAGTTGAATGCCGACCACAAGGCCCGCAAAGAGCGCGAATATATGGGGCTTTTTGCCGCGATCTTGTAGTCGTTTGATGACTAAGGGCGCGGAAAGAAACAGGGGAATGAGCATAAACAACATTTGATGAAAAGGGTCGGGGTTCCACATGAAGGGCTGCATGGGCAGGTGGACTGTGCCGAAGAGAATGAAGGAGACGGAAAAAGCTAATCCCAAGCCGATAGCCAGCGCGATGACAATATTCTGCCTAAAGGCTGCTGTTGAAAGGCGTCCTTGAAGTGAGAAATGGGCAATCATTGGATTTTGCATGGATGCACTGCGCTTTTGGTCGTGATTCGTGCAAAGCATGACGGGGAACTCTCAACAAGACCTTAAAATCAGTTGGTCAAAGTCGCCCGCGACGGTGTTGCCTGCTTGCCGACTCATTTATGCAACTCCATATGATTGAATGGGTTTGGCATTAATGTCTGATTTGCAAGCAGCCAAAATGGCGGTGCTTAATGACGTGTTTGGTTACGACAAGTTTCGTGAAGGCCAAGAGCGTGTGGTTGATTGCTTGCTCAACGGCGAAAGCGTGTTGGCGATTATGCCGACGGGGGCGGGCAAATCGCTGTGCTTCCAAGTGCCTGCCTTAGCCCTTGGTGGATTGAGCGTTGTCATCTCGCCTTTGGTCGCTTTGATGGAAGATCAAGTTTCCGCTTTGAAGCTTGCAGGCGTTGCCGCTGAGGCCATTAATTCTACCCGCGACCGCGACACTAATGTTGCCACATGGAGACGGGTGGCGGCGGGTGACATCTCAATTCTTTATCTGGCACCAGAACGATTGATGACAGAGCGGATGTTGTCCGCTCTTTCAAAGTTGCCGATTACATTATTTGCCATTGATGAAGCGCATTGCATGTCGCAATGGGGTCCAGCCTTCCGGCCAGAATATGCGGAACTTGGTAAGCTTTCAGAAGCCTTCCCGAATACGCCGATTGCCGCCCTTACAGCGACTGCGGATGAAGCAACGCGCAAGGATGTTGAGACCCAATTATTTGCGGGTAAGTTTTCAAGTTTCATTTCTGGTTTTGACCGTCCCAACATCAAGCTCAACGTTTCACCGAAGGCCAGTTGGAAAGACCAACTCTTGAACTTCGTTGACAAGCGGCGCGGTGAAAGTGGCATTATCTATTGTTTGTCTCGTAAGAAGACGGAAGAGGTGGCAGCGCTTTTAAGACAGGATGGTTTTAATGCGCTCGCTTATCATGCTGGGCTGACAGCAGATGACCGTTCCGACCATCAAAACCGTTTTGTCACCGAGAGCGGCGTGATTATGGCGGCGACCATTGCCTTTGGTATGGGGATTGATAAGCCAGATGTGCGCTTTGTCTTTCATACCGATTTGCCGGGTAGTGTGGAGGCTTATTACCAAGAGATTGGCCGTGCGGGTCGTGATGGCTCGCCCGCTGAAGCGCATATGTTGTTTGGCGCTGGCGATATTCGAATGCGGCGGCAATTCATTGACCAAGAAGATAGTGACGACGACCGCAAATGGCGCGAGAATAAGCGGCTTGATGCCTTGGTGCAATTTGCCGATAGCATGAGTTGCAGGCGGCAGGCGCTGCTTGCTTATTTCGGTGAGAATGCTGAACCATGCGGCAATTGCGATATTTGCGAAAACCCAGTCGAGCTAACTGATAGCAGCGAACATGCGCTGATGGTGTTTGATGCGATTTTCGAAACGGGCGAGCGATATGGCCAAGCCCATATTATTGATGTGCTGCGCGGCTCAAAAACCGAGAAGATAACCAAAGCGCGTCATAACAGCGTTGATTGCTTTGGTGTTGGTTCAGGTCTGACCAAAGGACTTTGGCAATCACTCGTGCGCCAAATGATATCGACGGGTTTCTTAGAGGTTGATATTGCAGGCTATGGCGGTTTGAAAATGACCGACAAAGGCAATGCGCTCTCGCGCGGCGAGGGCAAGTTTGAGTGTCGGTTGGAAGAAGTGGCGGTTCGATCTAAGAAACCGAAAGAGCGGGATAAGTCGAAAGCGAGCCGCGAGATTTCGGACCGTGACCAAACACTGCTTACCCTGCTTAAAGAAAAGCGGCTTGAGTTGGCAAAGGCCAAGGGCGTGCCAGCTTATGTTATTTTCCCTGATAAGACGCTTGAAGAGATGGCTGTTATTCGCCCGTCTACGCTGGATGATATGGCGGCTGTCAAAGGGGTTGGTACCGCGAAGCTTAAAAACTTTGGTGAAACATTCTTAGGCGTTATCGCGCTTGATTAACCACCATTGACGTGGGCGGCCAACACGCCAAGCCAGAACGTTGTGGTGATGACGCAAAGCGGTGTCGATATGGAAATTGAATTTGCCGCCAAAGCGTGACCCGTCCCAAAATGCTGAGAAAAAAGATAAGCGTTGACGCCTGCAGGAGCAGCAGCGGCGAGAACCAGACCGGCTGTGAAAACAGGGGGCAAGTTAAAGACATAAGCGCCAAACAAGAACACGAGGCCTGGATGCACAAACAGCTTTAAAAACGTTGTGACAGTGGCAGGGCCAATATTGCCTTTCAGGCCATATTTATTAAGACCCATGCCAAGAACGATAAGGGCGAGTGGGCCAGCAATTGATGAGATTTTTCCTGTGACATCCAGAAGGATGGCTGGCAGCTCAATACCTGAGAAACGGACAACACTGCCGCTAATAATGCCGATGATAATCGGGTTTTTTAAAATCGTAATCACCAGCCGACTAATCTTTGCAGGCCAGCGTTCTTTCTGCTCGCCGCCTGTTCCATCAATGCCAATGGCAATGTCATGGTGGATGGCGGCTGCGAAAAACATAACAGGCAAATGCACTGACAGAAGAATGGTCAGTGAGACCATGCCCGCTTCACCATAGGCCTGAAGAATGAGCGGAATGCCGACAAGCACGGTGTTAGCAAAGGATGACGCTGTGCCGCCGATCACGCCATAAAGTGCCTCGCGCTTAAAGGCCCAAGGCAGTAAAATTGCGGCGAATATCCAAACGATGGCGACCGGTATAAAGTAACTCGCCCAAATGACCCAAGGATTGGCGTCGTCTAATTCTGAGGTTGCAATTAAGCGGAACAACAAAACAGGGATTGCGATTTTGAACACCAGATCGCCGATAATCTCATCCGCATTTGGCTTTACCAACCCAAACCAGCGAATGGAAAACCCAAGCACGACCAACAGGCAAACAGGCAGAATGATTTGAAGTAATGACCACATAGTAGACGGATGCTCCTTGCCGCTATCCCTATCAGATTAAATACGTTTTAGGAGTGATAAATTCGCATTGCTATTATGCATGGCTTCTGGCTAAGTGGCCGCATGGGTGTCGGGCTTCCTCTTCTCTTTGTGTTTTTATGGTCAACTGGGTTTGTTGTAGCAGCCCTTGTTGCTCCTTATTCTGAGCCACTTTCTATTTTGACTTTGCGCTTTGGTGGCGCGGCGATTGTGCTTTTGCTGTTTGGTTTGCTGTCGCGCGGCATATGGCCGAACCGTGAGCGCGCGTTGAAGATCATTGCTTCTGGCGCCTTGATTCATGGGGTTTATCTAAGTGCTGTTTTTTGGGGTGTAAAAAATGGCATGCCAGCAGGTGTCAGCGCTTTGCTTGTGGGACTTCAGCCTTTGTTGACAGCGATTTTTGCAAGTCCGATTTTAGGTGAGAAAATCAGCACTCGTCACTGGTTTGGTTTGTTAATCGGCATCGTTGGTTGCGCGTTGGTTGTGTCGCCAAAGCTCGGTCTTGATGGCAGTGGTATTACGGCCATTACGGTTGGCGCGCATATGATTGCTGTTTTGGGCATTACCTTTGGTTCTATTTTTCAAAAGAAATATGTCGGCGCGATGAATTTCAAAACTGAACCGGGTTTGCAGTTGATCGGTGGGTTTTTGGTGGCTTTGCCAATCGCGCTGTTTAGTGAAAGTTTCGACTTCATCTTCGCCCGTGATTTGATCATCGGCTATGCATGGATGACCTTGATCCTCTCTTGCATCGCCTTCACGCTTTATATGTACTTGTTGCAGCAAGGCGGCGCGACGAAGGTTGCCAGTGTGTTTTATCTCGTGCCTGTTTTTTCTGCCGTTGAAGGCTACTATTTATTCGGTGATACGTTGACTACTATACAGGTGATTGGCATGGCGATAACTGCGGCAGCGGTTGCATTAGCGTCTGATATATTTTCACGCAAGAATGCTCAGAAGAAGGTGAAAGCGGGTGGTGGCTAAAACGATACTCATTACAGGGTGTTCTTCAGGTATCGGCTATGTGTGTGCCCATGGCATGAAAGCACGTGGATGGCAGGTTTTTGCGACCGCCAGAAAGCCAGAAGATATTGAACGCCTCACAGCTGAAGGCATTACGACATTTCACCTTGATTATACAGACGAAGCGTCGATCCATGCCTGCGCCGATCAAGTGTTGGCAGCAACCAATGGACGATTGGATGTGTTGTTTAACAATGGTGCCTATGGACTATTGGGTGCAGTAGAAGATATTCCAACCGATGCGCTACGTGAGCAGTTTGAAGCCAACTTCTTTGGCTGGCATGAACTTACGCGGCGTTTTATTCCGATTATGCGTGAGCAGGAGGAGGGGCGGATTGTGCAATGTTCGTCCGTGTTGGGGATCGTTTCAGGCAAGCACCGCGCACCTTACGCGGCAACAAAACACGCCATTGAAGCCTTCGCCACCTCCATGCGCATAGAGCTGGAACCCTATGGCATTCACACAAGCTCAATCAGGCCGGGTCCGATTAATACGAAATTTATGCCCAATGCCCTAGCGACGTTGGAAGCAAAGATTGATCTAGAAAACACCGTGCACAAGCAAGACTATGCCGACAGCTTAAAGCGTCTAAAGTCTGGACCGAAATCTTCGGTCTTTAAGTTGGAACCTGAAGCGGTTTTCAAAAAGCTTGTTCATGCAGCGGAATCAACAAGACCTAAAGCGGTTTATTCCGTAACAACGCTGACCTATCTGGTTGATGTCATGCGCCGTTTATTGCCAACTGGCCTGCTTGATGGCCCTCTTGCTAAGGGTTGATGCCTGACAAAGTGAGAAAAACGCTGGCATTTGGCTCCTTATAATTTTTATTCTGGCACCATTTTCCATCTATCCAATTTGAAAATTTTCTGGTCAAGTAAGGTCCGAAAAAGGCACCTTAATATCTCTTGCGCGCCTGTTTGTTATTTGGAGACATTGGTCATGAATTTGCCTCTTACACAAAACGATCTAAGCCACGTTGTTGCCGCTGATAAAGCTCACGTTTGGCATCACCTTACCCAACACTCAAAATTTGACGATGCAGATCCATTGATCATCGTTGAGGGCAAAGGCATGCGGGTATGGAACCAAGCAGGCCGTGAGCACCTTGATGCTGTATCGGGTGGTGTTTGGACTGTGAACGTTGGCTATGGCCGTGAGAGCATTGCGGATGCTGTTCGTGACCAGCTTGTTAAGATGAACTATTTTGCGGGCTCTATGGGCTCTATTCCCGGTGCCTTGTTCTCAGAGCGTTTGATTGAAAAAATGCCAGGCATGAGCCGTGTTTATTATTCAAACTCTGGTTCTGAAGCGAATGAGAAATGCTTCAAGATGGTGCGCCAGATTGCCTATAATAAATATGGCGGCAAGAAGCATAAGATTTTGTATCGCGACCGCGATTATCATGGCACGACTATTACGTGTCTTTCTGCTGGTGGGCAGGATGAGCGGAGCGGCCAATATGGTCCCTTCACCCCTGGTTTTGTAGCGGTGCCACATTGCTTAGAGTATCGCTCGCAATGGGGTGATGTGGATGACTATGGCATTCGCGCTGCAAACGCTATTGAAGAGGTAATCCTGCGTGAAGGGCCAGATACAGTTGGTGCGCTTTGCCTTGAGCCGATTACGGCAGGTGGTGGTGTTATCACCCCGCCTGAAGGGTATTGGGAGCGGGTTCAAGAAATCTGTAAGAAATACGATGTGCTGCTGCATATTGACGAAGTGGTTTGTGGCATGGGCCGCACGGGCACATGGTTTGGCTATCAGCATTACGGCGTTGAGCCAGATATGGTGACGATGGCGAAAGGCGTGGCTTCTGGCTATGCAGCGATTTCGTGCACGGTTACAACAGAAGCTGTGTTTCAAGACTTTAAAGTGGACCCGTCTGACCCGATGAGCTATTTCCGCGATATTTCTACTTTTGGCGGTTGTACAGCAGGCCCGACCGCAGCACTTGAGAATATGCGGATTTTGGAAGATGAGAACCTTCTGGAAAACACCACGGCAATGGGCGAGTACTTGCTTGAAGGTTTGGAACGCTTGAAGTCAAAACACCAAATCATTGGTGATGTGCGCGGCAAAGGTTTGTTCTGCGGTGCCGAGCTTGTGGCAGACCGTGACAGCAAAGAGCCGATTAGCGAAGCGATTGCTCAGGCGATTGTTGCTGATTGCTTTAAAGAGAGTGCTGTTGTGATTGGTGTGACCAACCGCTCGCTCAAAGGCTTCAATAACACATTGTGCCTCAGTCCAGCTTTGATCTGTACAAAAGACGACCTTGATGAGATCTTAACCGCTATTGATGGAGCAATCACGCGGGTAACGGCGTAAGCACATTGATCGTTTAACCACTGGGTGAGCATCCGATGAATGAGACCAAGCCAACTGTTTCTTTCACTCAAATGAAAGATGGCACCAAGGCCGATTACGAGCTTTTGCATGAGCTTGAAAAGCCCTATCTGGCGCTTACGCCTGATCGTGTGCTTGATGAATTGCGACGCCAAGGTGAGGTCTCGCTTGAAGGCTATCGCATCACGCGGCTTGATCATGCTTTGCAATCTGCCACGCGGGCGGAAAAAGATGGCGTCGATATTGATTGGATCGTTGCAGCCCTGCTTCACGATGTGGGTGATGGTCTGGCGCCGCAAAACCACGATCGGTTTTCTGCCGAAGTCATCAGACCTTTTGTGCGTTGGGAGGTGTCGTGGGTGATTGAGCATCACGGTATTTTCCAAATGATCTATTATGCCCATCACTATGGTTGGGATGAAAATGCCCGCGATCGGTTTAAAGATCATCCGTGTTTTAACACCTGCGCTATTTTTTGTGAGCGGTGGGATCAGTCTGCGTTTGATCCAGCCTATCAAGCCAAGCCGCTTGAATATTTCGAGCCGATGGTGCGCGAAGTCTTTGCCCGTAAAGCCTATGATCCAGCGATTATCCGCGAGGGTGAGGCGATTGGCCTTGAGCATTTAGGTGACTAATTCGTGCCTAGCCCTTTACGAGTGTTGTGCAGTGATCCATATACCGCTTAACAACACAGGGGTTCAATTTGGAACTGTTTTATAAAATTCTCATCGTCGTTGCACTTGGTAGTGTGGCCGTCGTGCTTTTCCTAGGCCTTAAAAACATGGCAACTGGCGGGTCGGCGAACCTGTCACAAAAATTGATGCGTATGCGCGTGCTTTTGCAATTCATTGCAATTGGCGTGTTGATGTTGGGACTTTGGATATTTGGGAGCTGACATGGTCACCTTGAACAAAATTTACACCAAAACAGGAGACGCTGGCACAACGGCGCTTGGTTCTGGTGAGCGTCGCCCCAAGAATGATCTTCGTATTGAGGCCTATGGAACGGTTGATGAAACCAATGCCTGCCTTGGCATGGTAAGGATTGAAACGGCAAAGGTGCCAGAACTTACTGAGCTTGATGATATGCTTGCGCGCATTCAAAATGATCTCTTTGATCTGGGGGCTGATCTTGCAACACCTGATACGGGTGAAGATTTGGGTTATGAACCGCTGCGTATTGTTGATGCGCAAGTTGACCGTATTGAAAGCGAGATTGATAAGCTAAACGCTGACCTTGAACCTTTAAAGTCTTTCGTACTTCCTGGTGGAACTCCTGCTGCTGCGGGTCTGCATATGGCACGAACAGTCTCTCGCCGCGCAGAACGCTTAATGGTGGCACTGGCGCAAGTTGGCGATAGTGAAGTGAGTGAAGCCGCAACAAAATACGTCAATCGTTTGTCAGATTTTTTCTTCGTCGCAAGCCGTTATGTGAACAAAAAAGCAGATGGAGACGTACTTTGGGTACCTGGTCAAAACAGATGACTTGACTGCAAAAATTGCTATCTACCTGAAAATAAAAGAATATTCCGCATGGTAACGCGATTATGGGGAAATAAATAAGACTTACTAAAAAGTTTATGTCACTTGGTAATATTCAGGTAATGGTTTTACTGGGCTTAAATTTTTAACTGTTACAACTACTGCAATCAAATTTAGTGAGAGTAGTAGTGATGAGCAATAAAAAACAAATAGCCGCGAAACTTTTCCCGCTCAAAACGGGCCTGAAAAACCTTAAGAGTACCGTTTGTCGTTTCAATAGCGACAAAGACGGAAGCATCTCTGTTTATTCAGCCGTAGTTTTGTCAGTTTTAACAGCCTTCGCAGGCAGTTCCGCCGTTGATATCGTAAGGCATTCCAATATTGAAACCCAGCTCCAAAGTGCTGTTGAGACAGGCGTGTTGGCTGCGGCTTCGTTGGATAATGCGCGTTCAACCGCTGATACGATTGACGATTACATTAATGCAAACTTCACCGACCCAGACATTCTAAATGGAATCAATATCACAATTATTGACAACGAGCGGACGTTGAATGCTCGTCAGATCCGCGTTGCTGCAGAATATGAAATGCCAACATCATTTATGCGGATGTTTGGTATTAATGTCCTTGATGCAAGTGCTGAAGCTGAAGCCGTGCAAAGCCGCACAAATGTCGAAATTGCCTTGGTTCTGGATGTTTCCTCATCCATGGCGGGTAACCGTTTGGCCGCTTTGAAAACAGCAGCAACTGAATTTATTGATAGTGTTAGTGATGATGGCAATTCATCTGATGTATCTGTGAGCCTTATTCCTTATGGAGGCGCCGTTAACATTGGCCCTGATCTGTTTAATGAACATGCGCATTCAATTGGTCAGATAAATGGTCAGTCAAACCTTGACCCATCGGAAGCCCGATATGACATTGGCAATGGAGTTCAAACAGGCAGATTCAGATTCACGAATGGTGGCAATTGTCTCGAGCTTCAAGATGCCGATTTTAAAGGTGATGTAATTCCATCAGGTTCGCGCGGTCAAATTCCTCTGCTTTATCGTTATGTGGTTGGTAATCCGTGGTGCCCAGGTGAAAAATCGGAAGCCATTTTTAATTCGAATGATTTCGCAAGCATTAAACAGCGTATTGAGGAATTTTCATTGTCTGATGGGACAGGAAATGACCATGGCATTGCATGGGGCCTAAATGCGCTTACACCGGCATGGCGTGGCAGGCTTGGCGGCGACTACCCAGCGCGTCCTGCTGATTTTGATGATGATGCAACGCTTAAAGTTGCTGTTATCATGACGGACGGTGGTATTACGGCGCAGTTCCGCCAAGAAGATCCATCTGTTGCTGATGTTACGAATAATGGTGATAATGGAAACCGTCAGACTGTTTATAGTCGAGGCAATTCGACCCATGAGATTGGTCGAGGAACAGCATCAGCCTATTTTATTGAAGCTTGCGAAACTTTGCGCGCCAATAATGTTGCAGTCTTTACGATTGGTTTTCAGCTCAATGAAGGGTCTGATGCAGAGGCACTTTTGAAAAACTGCGCCACCGTATCTTCCAATCACCTCGATGTTGATGGTCTTGATATCGGTGCGGCATTTCAGGCAATCCGCAGTTCACTTTCAACGCTAAGGGTTTCTGGTTAAACCCTTAGCACTTCATATTAAGTGGGAATAATATGTTTCGATTGTTGAGAAAATTTAGGAAAAACGAGGAAGGCGCATCTGCGATTGAGTTCGCGTTTTTGATGCCAATAATCCTTCTCTTGTCTTTTTATATTTTGGAAACGAGTTGGTATTTTACTCGAATTGTCGTTTTTGACAGAGCGGTTCGAATTGTAACGAATGATATTTATGTTGGTGCCGTTGGTTCGGCTGGATTGACCGCTGCAGATTTGGAAAAGGAAATTTGCGACGAGTTCTTCCTATCAGGTACAAGCTCAAGCTGCCGATCTAGTCTTGTTCTTGAATTGACTGAGGTCACGGATTTTACCAGTCTTCCAACAGATGATGCAGAATGCATATCGTTTAATTCAAGCAACCAAGTCGTAAGACCGCTTGTCGATTTTAACGTTGGTACGGGAAGCAGCGTCATTTTTCTTCGCGCTTGTTTTTCAACTGAGTTTTTGTTGCCAGGCATTGGATTTGCTTTGAATGTTGGAAACAGCGACGGTCGGCACAACATGATTTCGTCTGCTGCATTTATCAACGAGCCAACCTAAGGATAAAGAGTATGTTCTGGAAAAATTTATCTCGCCCTTGGGGTTGGAGGTCCTTTTTAAAAAGTGAAAGCAAAGGCTCAATGGCTGTAGAGGGCGCGCTCCTGCTTCCTCTTTTTATCGTGATCTATATAGGCTCGACAACGCTTTTTCAGGTTCAAGGAGTTGATGCATCATATATCCATGCGGCAACCACTTTAAGTGACTTGGTGACCAGACAAATTGTGATAAATGACAGCACTGCGAACAATCTTTATGCAACGACTCGAAGTTTAGTATTGTCTGATGACGATTTTATCGTTTCCATGACAAGTGTTTCTTACGATCCAGCGATGGACAAATTTTTTATCAACTGGAGTGCCTCAAACGTTAACGGCAGCGAACTCAAAGATGAGGATATTGAGAAATATAAATTTCCAGCAATGGAAGATACTGAAAGTGTAATGCTGGTTACTGTTCAGGGATCTACCGTACCGCTATTTCAAGATTTCTTTGAAGATGCGAAAGTCAATTTTTTCAAGCATTCAATCCGTCGCCCACGGTTCGTGCGGTTGGTAGATAGCAAAATTTAAAATTAGTCGTTTAGGCTCAGGCCATACCAATTTTTCTCGATTGGCCTGAGCAAAGATGAATCCACAGACGTCTTATTTGCCGTAATCCTTTTGGATTTCAGCCAAGATTGCAGCGCCCATGCCATTTGTGCCGACCTTGGTCATGCCCTCAGACATAATGTCGCCTGTGCGTAGACCTTGATCCAAAACGGATGCAATGGCTTTTTCGACGCGGGTCGCCGCGTCAACTTTGTTGAACGAATAACGCAACATCATCGCAAAAGACGCAATCATGGCGATTGGGTTTGCTTCACCTTGGCCAGCAATATCAGGTGCTGAACCGTGTACTGGCTCATACATCGCTTTGCGCTTGCCTGTTTTTGCATCGGGTGCACCAAGGGAGGCTGATGGCAGCATACCGAGTGAGCCTGTTAGCATGGCGGCAACGTCTGAAAGCATGTCACCGAACAAGTTGTCTGTCACAATCACATCAAACTGCTTTGGCCAACGAACAAGCTGCATGCCGCCTGCATCTGCAAGCATGTGGGAAAGCTCAACGTCTGAATAGTTTTTCGCATGTGTTTCTGTCACCACTTCATTCCAGAAGAGGCCGGATTTCATCACATTGCGTTTTTCCATTGAGCAAACTTTGTTGTCGCGTGTGCGCGCAAGGTCAAAGGCTACTTCTGCGATGCGTTCAATTTCGTAGGTTTCATAAACCTGCGTATCAACCGCACGTTTTTGGCCGTAGCCAAGATCAATGATTTCTTTTGGT
>JBDVXS010000122.1:0-6120 GCA_039964305.1 Hyphomicrobiales bacterium | reverse complement strand
GATGCGGCAGGATGTGCGGCAACCTTGGCCTTTGGTATGGAGGCGATTGCTGGTGGTACGGACCTGTTGTGCATCGGCGAAATGGGCATTGCCAACACCACGGTCGCATCGGTTTTGTTCCACGCGCTTTATGGTGGTGATGCCAGCGATTGGGTTGGACCAGGCACGGGTATTGATGACGAAACGATGAAAATCAAAATCGGCGTTGTGAAAGCGGCTGTTGATCGCATCGGTGGTCCCGTCGCAAAATCTGGTTTGAGTGGTTTGGAAGTATTACGCCGACTTGGTGGCCGTGAAATCGCGGCCATGTGTGGCGCCATCTTGGCAGCCCGTCATCAGCGCATTCCTGTGATCATCGATGGCTTTGTTGCAACAGCCTCTGCTGCAATTCTTCATGCCGAACGCGCAGATGCGATTGATCATTGTTTGTTTGGGCACCGTTCTGCAGAACCAGCACATGATGTCGCTTTGAAAAAACTCGGCAAAGAACCATTGCTTGATCTTGGTATGCGGCTAGGCGAGGGCAGTGGAGCGGCAATTGCAGCGGGTATTGTTAAAGCTGCTGCAAAAACTCATGCTGATATGGCGACCTTTGAACAAGCAGGAATTGCGACGTCCTAAGCACTTCTGCGATGCACGACCCGTTGAGGTGTTTGTTCGACGAAGTTTCGTGAGTCCGTTTGCTTGGCGGCTAATGCTTCGATGATGCGAACTTTTGGCAGCGAAATAGTAACCACCGTACCAACACGCATTTTGGATTGTAGATCCAACGTACCTGCATGCATGTTGATGAGTGCCTGACAGATTGGAAGGCCTAGGCCTGTGCCCTGTTCAGCACTTTTAATCGCCAACGACCCTTGACCGAATTGCGACAAGACAATTGGAATTTCCTCTTCAGGAATGCCAGGCCCATTATCACGAATGGAAATGTACTGACCGCCCCCCTTTGTCCAGCCAACAAGCACGTTGATCTCACCACCTTGTGGGGTGAATTTTACAGCATTGGACAAGAGATTGAGGATGATCTGGCGGATTGCTCTTTCGTCCGCCCACACGCGGTTCATATTCGCTTCTGTTGTGATCTTGATCTTGATGTCTTTGTTCTTGGCACGCAGCATCATTAGTGTGTTGCAGTCTTCCAGAATCTCGACAATGTTGACCGCTTCTTCATTCAATTCATATTTGCCTGCTTCGATGCGAGACAAATCGAGAATTTCATTGATGAGGTTTAGCAGATGGTCACCACTGGAGTGAATATCTGCCACATATTCCTTGTAGGACGCGTTGTCCAATGGACCAAGCAGCTCTTCTTCCATGATTTCAGAAAAGCCAATGATTGCATTGAGTGGCGTGCGTAGTTCGTGGCTCATCGTTGCAAGGAAGCGTGATTTGGCAAGGTTTGCCTCTTCTGCGCGGCGTCTGGAATCGTTTGAAATCGCTGTTGCTTCTTCCAGTTCAACAATGAGGCTGTCTTTTTCGACTTTGATTTTGAACAATTGCAGGAGGGTGCTGCGAACTTGTTTGCCAAGCAGGATGAACAACAGTTGTGCGGCAACAAACAAGCCAGCCATCATCAACATGCTGGAATATCCAGTTTTGCTGAAAGCAATAACCAGTACCATTGTTATGGGGCTGGTTGCTGCCAACATGCCAACAAACAGGGGAGCGGCAATAAATGAGTAAAGCGCAATAACAACAAGCAAAGTTGCAAATAGGAAGACTGGCTGGCTGAGCGAGCTTGTTGCGACTGGTATGAGCAGGAAGGTTGACCACACGATGCCGCTTAATAAATCTCCGCAAATGAAGATCCGTCGCCAGTTTTCGAGCTTGTCTTGCTCGTCTGGCATATTCTTCAAAAACTTCATGTTTTGGTGCACGATTATGAGCTGTGCGGTCAAACTCACAAATATCCAGCCTAGGATATGGAAATAATTATACCAAGTGAGGCTTAACATCCCGATGAAGATGATGAACCAAGGAACGATTAGACCTGCTGTGTTAAAATTGCGCGCGTGAGCAATCAGTACATCGCGGTCGAAAGCAACAGAATAGCCAGTTTCAGACGTCAACTTTTCACGAGTCTGCCGAACAGCACTGCTTACAGCATGACGACGAACAGCACGTTCCCGATTGGGATGCTGACGCTCGTTTGTTGGGTTTGACCCTGTTGTTAAATCACTCATATTCGTCCCCAGCGAACCGTTCTGGTTCAATTAGCTGACGACATCATGGTTGATAAGGTTTAAAAATGGGCTGAAATGTATGGTTAATAAAGTGTTGCGCGTTGTTTGTTGTGCAATTGATAAAGGAAAGTGATGATGCGGTTATTCGAAGACCCAAGAACGCCTAACTCATTGAGGGTGCAATACTATTTGTCTGAAAAAAGCATAGATGTAGAACGTGTCGTACTCGACATTAACAGCCATGATCACAAATCAGCTGACTTTGCAGAAAAAAACCCAAAAATGCGTGTTTCGGTTTTAGAATTGGATGATGGTACCTATATTTCTGAAAGTATGGCTATTTGTCGGTATTTTGAAGAGCTGCATCCAAACCCGCCTTTGTTTGGTGAAACGGCGAAAGAGAAGGCTTTGGTTGAGATGTGGAGTCGCCGTGCCGAACTTGGTCTGATGACCATGGTTGCTTCTGTGTTTCGCCATACTCACCCAAGCATGGCAACACTAGAGGTGCCGCAAATTGCTGAATGGGCTGAGGCCAACCGTGAGAAATTTACGGAAGAATTGACGATGTATGATCAAGCACTAACTGATCAGGATTTTATCGCAGGAGATACATTCTCCGTGGCGGATATTACGTTGTTTGTTGCGGTCAATTTTATGCGGGTGACGAAGCGTCGTGTTGATGAAACGACGCCAAACCTTCTTGATTGGTTTGGACGGATTGGCGCGCGTGAGGCATTTCAACGTGGGCCTTGATGTACTAATTGATGAAATCTCGGCGTGCCGTATATGCGTGGATACCCCTTTAAAGTCACCGCTGCCGCACGACCCAAGGCCCGTTTGTGTTTTGTCACAAACGGCGAGAATTTGTATTGCAGGACAAGCGCCCGGCACGCGGGTTCATCAATCTGGCAAACCCTTCACAGATCCATCTGGAGATAGACTACGTGATTGGATGGGTGTTGGTGAGGATGTATTTTACGACCCTGACAAATTGGCAATTGTGCCAATGGGTTTTTGTTTTCCGGGTTTAGATGCCAAGGGGGGAGATTTGCCGCCACGCCGTGAATGTGTTGCGACTTGGCATGATCGTGTCTTTGCTCAAATGCCACAGATCGAACTGGTGCTGGTGATCGGCCAATATGCCCAAGCTTATCATTTAGGAAAGGCGCGAGAAAAAACGTTGACCGCGACAGTCGCTAATTGGCGAGACTATTTTGAACGCGAAGGGCAGCGCAAAGTCATCCCGCTGCCGCATCCCTCATGGCGCAACACAGGGTGGATTAAGAAGAATCCTTGGTTTAGCGACGACTTGTTGCCTGTCTTGAAAGACGAAATTGCGCGGCTCATTTAAGAATTTTAATGCTTTTGTCGAATATTTTTCTATTTTTTCGCATTTTGGCCTTGGATAATAGAACAAACGTGCTTACGTTGCGCGCCTCACCATGGAGTCCGTAATGCTTGATCGCCTCGATAAAAAAATTCTCTCTATCATCCAGCAAGACGCAACCGTTTCTGTTGCAGAAATTGGCAAACGGGTAGGGCTATCCACCACCCCATGCTGGCGTCGTATTCAAAAGATGGAAGAAGACGGCGTTATCAAGGCCCGTGTTGCGCTGCTTGATCCTGATGGCGTCAATGTTGCTGTCACTGCGTTTGTGGCGATCACCACGAATGAGCACTCTGATGAATGGCTCAAGCGTTTTGCTGAGCTGATCAGCGAATTTCCTGAGGTCGTTGAGTTTTATCGAATGGCAGGGCAAATCGATTATCTGCTGCGCGTGGTGGTGCCAGATATCGCGTCTTACGATGCGTTTTATAAAAGGTTGATTTCGAAAATCAAAATTTCAGATGTCTCGACCACGTTTGCCATGGAGCAAATCAAATATACGACAGAGATGCCGTTGTCTTACATCCCACTTTCAAAGTCTGACAAAGCGGGCGATTAGGGCGAACCGAAGTTCGCCCCTTGTTGCTGTCGTTGCTTAGTTGTCGCGTAGAAGCGTTAGCAGGCTTGATGTATCGTAGCGGTTGCCGCCACGTTGTTGGATTTGGCTATAAAATTGATCAACCATGGCGGTGACGGGCAGATGCGAGCCATTTGATTTTGCTTCTTCAAGGCAAATGCCCAAATCTTTGCGCATCCAGTCAACAGCAAAGCCGAATTCGAACTCGTCTTTAGCCATTGTCGTGTGGCGGTTTTCCATTTGCCAAGACCCTGCCGCGCCTTTTGAAATAACGTCAAACACAACGTCAGTATCAAGACCTGCTTTTTGCGCGAAGGCGACGCCTTCTGAGAGCGCTTGAACGAGGCCTGCGATACAAATTTGATTGACCATCTTGGTGAGTTGGCCTGATCCTGCTGAGCCCATAAGGCGTGAAGCGCGAGCATAATGCATAATCACTGGTTCTGCTTTGTCATAGGTTGCTTGGTCGCCGCCACACATGACAGTCAAAACGCCGTTTTCTGCGCCTGCTTGGCCGCCAGAGACGGGGGCATCAATGAAGCCGACGCCTTTTGCGCTGGCAGCTTCCGCCAATTCGCGGGCAACACCTGCGGAGGCGGTTGTGTTATCAATGAAGACTGAGCCTTCTTTTAAACCGTGAAACGCGCCATTTTCACCTGTTGTCACAGAGCGAAGGTCGTCATCATTGCCAACGCAGCAGAACACGAAGTCAGCGCCTTCAGCGGCGGCTTGTGGTGTTGCGGCGGCTTTGCCACCAAATTCTGCGGCCCATTTTTCAGCTTTTGCTGTGGTGCGGTTATAAACAGTGACGTCATGGTCGCCTTTCGTCGCGATATGTCCCGCCATTGGATATCCCATTACGCCAAGACCGATGAATGCTACTTTTGCCATGACTTTTATTCCCTCTAATGTGTCAAAATCTCTAAATGGGGCGCAGGATGTTCGTCTATCAAAATAAGCCGAGCGTGCCGCACCGTCTTAAGCTTAGTTATAGCGCGGACTGCGACAATTTCACCCTAAATCAACGTGAATTAGCGAATAAATGTGCACGTTTGGGTCGTGCGCCTAAAGGCCAAAGCTATGAAAGGGAATGAAGCTGATAAGGTCACCTTCGTTGAGGCTGCTTATGTCTTCTGCAACTTCAATCAGCCCATCTGCTTCTCGCAAGCCCGAAATGAGGCCAGAACCATCACGCTTGAACTTGTCGACCCTTAATTGCCCGTCGATATGCCGCAAAATCCCGCGTTGGAATTCTCGTCTGTCTGTCTTTTTCTTGGCAATCGAAAACGCGGCTGGAAGAGGGAAGCGGTGCGGTGTTTCCCACTTCGCGCCACCAAGCGCCAATATGATTTGCCGTGCATAAAGCAAAAAGCACACAAAGGCTGCGACAGGATTTCCCGGAAGGCCGATAAAGGCAGCGTTTCCGATATGACCAAATGTCATGGGGCGACCGGGTTTAATGGCCAGCTGCCACATATGGCGACGACCAATTGCATCAAGCGCGGTTAGAACATGGTCTTCCTCACCACGGCTTGCACCACCTGTTGTTAAAATAACATCTTGGGTTTTTGATAGCTCTTGCAGCTTGTTCGTAATCGTGTCGAGGTCATCTGGCAAAACGCCTGCATTCGTAACGGTTACGGGCAGGCTTTCAAGCAAGCTTTCTAACAGCGGGCCGTTCGAATTATAGACCTGCCCAGCTTTAATATCACTACCTGCTGGCACCAGCTCATCGCCTGTTGAAATAATGGCAACGCGCACATTTTGAAAAGCGGTAATTTCAGCGCGACCCAGCGAGGCAAGGCCCGCAATATCGGCGGCGTTTAGGCGCTTTCCGCTGGAGAATAAGATAGCTCCCTCACGCACATCTTCGCCCGCACGCCTGCAATTAGCGCCGTGCTTTAAACCCTTTGGAATAGTGACATAGGAAACACCATCTTGCTCATGGGTTTCGCAATCTTCCTGCATGGCAA
>JBDVXS010000121.1:0-11885 GCA_039964305.1 Hyphomicrobiales bacterium | reverse complement strand
ACGGATCACCGTCATAATCTTGATCTGTCGTGCCAATAAGCGTGTAATCTTGCTCATAGGGTAGAGCGAAAATGACGCGGTCATCTTCGTTTTGAAAAATATAAGCGCGATCGTGCGAATGCAGCTTAGGCACAACAATATGACTGCCTTGAACCAGCCGCACATTTTTGGATTTGTTGCTTCCAAAGGCTTGTCTCAAAACATTGTCGATCCAAGGCCCTGCCGCATTCACGATCAATCGTGCTTTGTGCTCAAAAATTTCATTTGTGCGAAGGTTCTTCGTGGTGATGTGCCAAAGCGCGTCGACTTTGGAAACGCTCATAACCTGGGTACGCGTTTCAATGGTTGCTCCACGCTCTTGTGCATCTTTCGCATTTAACACAACAAGCCGTGCGTCATTGACCCAACAATCTGAATATTCAAAACCTTTGGAAAATATCGATTTTAAAGGTTCGCCGACCGCAGAGGTCTTCAAGTTCACGGAACTTGTGCCCGGTAAAAGCTTTCGTTTCCCGATGTGGTCGTAAAGGAAAAGCCCCAAACGCAAAATCCAAGCAGGTCGCATGGATTTATGGTGCGGCAAAATGAAGCGCATTGGCCAGATAATATGCGGCGCTGACTTCAACAGAACTTCGCGCTCACTCAAAGCTTCACGCACCAAACGGAATTCAAAGTGTTCTAGATAACGTAGGCCGCCATGAATGAGTTTTGATGACCAAGAAGATGTGCCGCTGGCCAGATCATTCATTTCAGCCAAGCGCACAGAGTAACCACGGCCAACCGCATCACGCGCGATACCACAGCCGTTTATCCCTCCGCCAATGACGAAAATATCTGACACTTCTGACAATGCTTCCTCCCAGAGCCCCAGCCTTAAGCCGCGCTCACCCCTCCAAAACATTAACATATGAAAGAAAAACGAATGTCAAACGAAAACTTAAAAACTCTTCAGGTTTATAAGTTTTACTTCTCTACCTCTATAACTTCCACCTCAGCCTTCAGGCAGGCGGCCGCAAATTTGTCGTCTTTTACGATGTCGGTGATAAAGGTATCAATTTGCGATATGTGCCCAATGCGAACTGGGGCACTGCGTTCCAATTTTGTGGAATCGGCGATTAATATAACGTGCCGCGCATTTTCAATAATTGCTTGTGAGACTTTCACCTCTCTAAAATCGTAATCGAGAAGCGAGCCATCTGAATCAATAGCCGAGGAACCAATGATGGCATAATCCACTTTGAAATTGTTGATGAAATCAACCGCCGCCTCACCAACAACACCACCGTCTGACGCACGCACAACACCACCTGCCATAATCATTTCATTCTTCACGGCAAGGCGTAAGCTACTGGCAACGTTAATGTTATTCGTAATAATCATTAATCCCTTGTGGTCGATCAATGCATCACTAAATGCTTCAGTCGTCGTGCCAATGTTGACGAATAACGAAGCGTTGTTTGGAATGATTTTAGCCGCTGCTTGGCCAATCGCAATTTTCTGCGGGGCTGCAATCTGCCGCCTCGCCTCATATTCGACGTTCACACGACCATCAATAGCCTGCGCCCCACCGTGGAACCGAATGAGCTTATTGTTTTTGCTCAAAAACTTAAGGTCGGCGCGTAAGGTTTGCGGCGTTACGTCAAATCTTTTAACGAGATCATCGACAAATATACGCCCTTCAACCTTGACCAATTCCAAAATTTCTTTTTGGCGTTCTGTCGTGAACATCTAATTGAATTCCCTGATGTGATATTCCTATTCATTCGAAAAGGAATAATACGAAAATTAAAGGAAGAGTCGACAACTAATGACAGAAACCGCAAAAGCAACACGGGTTCAAAATCGGAGGCGTTGATAACAAACATCGCCGCGCCACTGGATCCCCTGATTTAATGCGCGCACAACACCTTTTGCCAGCAATAAAAAGTCGACACCCTCAGCACCTGCAAGACAGCGGTATTCACCATTGGACGTTCCCTTGGAAGAGCAAAGTGGCCTCGTTCCGAGTGGGTGCCTTGTAACAAGGGCCCCGCGATGAACGGCACATCTATCCACTTACCAAAAATTGCCATCCCTATATTTAGCAATTTATCACAATAAATTTCACAGAAAATGTTCCTAGCATTAAGCCATGAAACCTTTGGCCGTATGAATCTATTTAGATGAGCCCAATGTTCTGATTTTCAATTCAATAAAATAAAAACGAATACTCAGTTAATCCTAATATATATTTATTAATAATTACACGGAACACAACAATGGCTGACGATGAACTTATTAATAATAATTGTAAACCTAATCCTTTTGATTTCGATGGCGCGGACCTGTCATCTATTTTCGATAAATTTGTGACCGTTTATTTTGACAAAAAAGACGTAGGCAATGAAAAAGAGAGACAAGTCATCTCAAAGATATTGTTTAATTTGCTGTTGAAACAAGACAAATCAAAGAAGCTGAATTTTTCGAAAAAAATATGCTCGCGCGCGGACGCGCCAGTGAGCCTTGTCCTATATCTGGCTCAAGAACCCATACAGATTGCGGAGAGTGTTTTAAAAAAATCACCCGTGTTGAGCGACGAGGATCTCATTAGGATCATCAAGCTGCGTGATTATGTGCATATGATAGCGATCGCCGCGCGGGATGTTTTGAGTAAGGCGGTCAGCTTCGCCTTGGCTTCTTATGGGAATGATCTTGTCCGATTGCACTTGGCGATCAACAAAGGGGCGGACATGTCCAATCACACCTTCCAGATTATCTGTGACAAAAGCAAAAATTGCTTCGATATATTGAAAGAGTTTTTGAAAAGAACCGACGTGCCAGTCAAGTTCATTACTCATCTAACGCAAATCGTAGGCGACAAGGCGATAGAATATATGCGCGCTAACAATTTTGATGAGATGCTGCGTGACGTTGAAAAAAGCATCGAGGAGAGTGCCGAACATCAAGATACCGAGTTTGTCGATATTGTAAAAATGCATCAAGAGATGGCGGCAAATGGGAAAAACAAGTCGTCTAATGTTGACGATCTTCGAAGGGTTCTTGGTGAGAACAAATATTTGGAGATGATTTGCTTGTTGTCATTTTTGACAAATATGAATCTAAATTATTGCTATGAAATTTACAAAAGTAGAGACATAGACGAGTTGTTGCTGCTGTTTAAAAAGCTGGACATGAGCGAAGATGATGTCGAAAAACTTTTGAGAATAGGCAACTACGAAGTGCTGTTAACGTCCAAAACAAGAAAATTGGCGCTTAGTAATTTTAGAAAAATGAAGCAATCTGTTGCAGAGAAAATTGTGGGGCTACGCCAAAAGATGGTGGGGCCGGCAGTGGTTTAAACGCGGTCGTTGCAGGATAAAGGCTCATCAAGGTTTTGTTGGGCGCTCTGCTTAAACCTCAGTGCATGGGTTACTGCTGATTTTAATGGGTAAGGCGTTGCTTTAAGAGCTCTAAGGCATTGTCAAAGAGGCTTGGGTCTTCTTCTGCGCGGGCGGCAAGTTGTGCCCCTTCAATAAGCGGAAGAGTTGCGGCGGCTTCCATTGTGGGGTTTGTAACATTTGCAATTGACCCATCTGATTGGCCCGCATGAAAAGCGGCTGTAAGCCACTCAGTTACCATTGTGCGAAAGCGGCGCACGAGTACGCTTACTTCTTCTGGCAGGCTTTCCCGACTTGTTGTGAAGGAGACGCACAAGCAAACGCTTTTGCCTTCACTAACGCCTTCACGGTAGCTGTTAATCACGGCAGAAAGCTGTGTGGCGCCTGAGCTAGGGTTGGTGCGAAACTCTGCCCGTGCCATTTCGAACTTTTCAAGATAGCGCTGCATCAACTCGATGGACAAATTTGCCTTAGATGGAAAATGATGATGGATACTTGCTTTGCGAATGCCGACTTCATTGGCCAAATCGGCATAACTAAACCCATCAAAGCCAACCGTTCTTGCCGCTCGTTCTGCAGAATCTAAAAGTGCGTTTCTGGTATCATTACCCATAGCGAATTAATCCTTACAACCCCTAAGATCGTTCTTATGTACGCGGCGGCCTTGCATGTTGCAAGTGACCCGTTTTCATCCAAATTTTTGCACCATCTTTGCCCGCGATCGCCTCAAGTGGCTGCCCGTCTGGCAGGCGTAACCACCCCCCTTTTGGCAGGGCTTCACCTGAAACAACCAAAGAGCCGCCAATGATGAGGAGCTCAATGCCGCCTTCATCTGTGTTGGTAAAAGGCGTGTCCGCACCAACATGGCTATAAGTAACCTTTTCGCGGTCGTCTTTGTGCAGCTCAGCGGTTGCAACACCATCAATGGGTGCAGCCAATTCTTCTGCCATAGTTTTACGAAACTGCGTGCGGTCATCTAAGTCAAATTGCCATAATTTCACAAAAATTGTGCAGCCCGGTTCTGAACCTGGCGTATGTGATGTTGTGGGTGGGTTGCGGACATAGGTGCCCACTGGATAGTCCCCATGTTCGTCTTGAAAGACACCATCAAGCACGATGAATTCTTCACCACCAGTATGTTCATGGGCAGAGAATTTACTGTCTGGTGCATATCGCACAATGGATGTTGCGC
Source organism: Hyphomicrobiales bacterium (assembly GCA_039964305.1). GTDB lineage: Bacteria > Pseudomonadota > Alphaproteobacteria > Rhizobiales > JACESI01 > JACESI01. The sequence goes on along the minus strand of JBDVXS010000121.1, from coordinate 7,316 downwards.
GCGCCACTTCATCGCCAATACGGTCTAGCATGCGGCGATCCACACCGGGCATCGGCGATGCGATCCATTCCAATTCTTCCGAATTAACAACAGTCTTCATATTAAAATCAGCGTTGATTTCCATCTGGGTATCCATTTGTCATAACGACCACTCAAAACCTATCAGTAGATAGTTTTTTGTTCAAGCTCTGCGTTAGTTACTTGTTGTTTCAGGGTTACGATCAGAATACTGTTCGAATGTGTAGCGATAAGGTAATCCGCCTTCTGCACGTGTGACCGTCTCAACGTGAATTCGAAGGCCACGCCCCATTAATGGTAGCTCGCCATTATTGATATCTTCGACAAGTTCTGCCGTGCCTTTAATGTTCAACAATGTCCCTGTCTCAAAATCCACGAACTGAACACCAACACGGTTGTCAGTCACAATGTTGCCGAAGGTATTGTAAAAGTTATTGCCCTTATAGTCAGGGAATTGGATGGTATTGTCATCCAAGACCGAAACGAAGCCAGGCATGCCACCGCGGTGATTAATATCGACACCCGCACGCGGGTCATCGCCCAACAAAGCAGCGCGTGATGCAATGAGCAGTGTATCCGCGTTTGTAATTCGAGCTTTGTCTGCTTGGTTGAGACTTGTTGAATTTTCTGAAGCGGAAGACTGGGCTTCGCCTACTTGGGTCTTGGTTCTGATTTGGATGTATTTGGGGCAATTTCCGTAGCTTTGGTCTACATGCAAAGACAAGGCATCACCCTGCACTTCTTCAATTGTCGCGTTAAGGCGGTTTCGTCGTTGGGTTTCAAACTCAATGCCAACGACGCTGACTTTAGCACCCTTAGAAAGGTCCAAATCCTGCGGCTCACCAGCAAGTGCCTGTGACGAAATGTTTAATGTTTTATCAGTGGGGGACGCCATGAAGCCAGCAGAACCAACCCGCGTGATTGCCCAAGGATGGCCTGTGCTATCAAGTGCGCCGATATGAACAGAAGACAGTGAGGCGAAGAATTCGCGATGTTGATCGGGCATGTGATCGCGGATCATCAGCAAACCCAATTTGTGTAATCGTTCACTGATATCTAATTTCTCGTGTAAGCTTCGCTCGCCTGCGTGGAAAACACCATCGTCTTTCAACATCCTAAATTTCCTCTACTATGGCCCGAAAGAATATACCTTCCATTAGGTAGGTACATGCTATACATTAAAAAAGCCATTGCGGTAAAGATAACAAACGCGTGTCCTCATTTTAAAATGAAGAGCGTCGCCCGCGAAACAATCAGTTTGTATCATCACAAAGGCAAGAAATGGAAGCAAGCTAATGACCAATCCAATTCGCCCAGATTATTTGATCAAAGACATTGCTGAGTTCAGAGAGCGATACGGCGATACCGGTCCTGCGATCTACGACAAATCTGCACCGTTTTTGAGTGAACCCATGCAAGAGTTTGTCCGCCTATCTCCGTTTTGTGTCGTATCATCGCAAGACGATGAAGGACACACAGACATTTCACCGCGCGGTGATCCGGTTGGCTTTGTTGAGATCGTCTCTCCAAAGCATCTGCTAATACCTGACAGGCCCGGCAATCAACGGTTTGATACCTTTAGAAATATCTTGGTCAATCCGCCTGTCTCTGTGCTGTTTATCATTCCGGGTGTGTTTGATACGCTGCGGGTAAATGGGCGGGGGTTTGCCACACGTGACCCCGAACTTTTGGCAAAATGCGCGATCAAAGATCGTGTGCCGCCCGTTGGTTTGTTGATCGAGGTTGATGAAGCCTATGCCCATTGTTCCAAGGCAATCAGGCGCTCTGGTCTATGGAATGAAGAGACGCAAATTGATCGAAAATTAGCACCAAGCTTAAGTCATATGATGACTGCCCATCAACGCTATTCGCAAGAAAAACTGGATAAGCTGGTCGGTAAAATCGACCGCGATATCGTGAAAAATATGTATTAATCGCTCATCGCCCTTGAGGACGATAACATTTATGTGAGTGATTTGGATTTGCCTTGCTATTTTTTACTCAACCTACTAGTAGGTTAGATATAAATCAAACCGAAGGAAAAACTCATGATTGGTTATACAACAATCGGTGTTAAAGACATCGCAAAAGCTAAAGAATTCTACACAGCATTGTTCGACGCAACTGTCCTCGTTGACATTGGCCGTTTGGCAATGATCGGCAAGTCTACAGACGCACCAATGGTTGCTGTTTGTGAGCCTTTTGACGGCAATGCACCTTCATGCGGCAACGGTTCAATGATCGCATTTGGCGCCTCTTCGAAAGAAGAAGTAGACGCAATGCACGCGAAAGCGATTTCATTGGGTGCGACAACTGATGGCGACCCTGGTCAGCGCATCGAAGACGTATTCTACGGCGCGTATGTACGCGACCCAGATGGCAACAAGCTTGCTTTCTTTATCTTTGGATAAGTGCTTCGGGCGCTTGGTTATTCCAAGCGGCCAAGTTTCACGACCGTGCGAAGACGTACGGGAAGTAGACAGGCAAGAGTGCCGCCTACAGTTTGCCCGAAGATTTCAAGGCAAACGCCCTAAAATCAACTCCCTTTAAAACTCCAATATCACTCCCGCAATTTAGCCCGCGGGCTCAATGCCGAACTCTGCCAAAATTTCATCGGTATGCTCACCCAATGCAGGGGCTGGTCGTCTGATTGACGCAGGTGTTTTGGAGAAGTTTGCAGGATGTTTTGCTTGGCGCAGCATGCCCGCTGTCGGGTGCATGGTTTCTACCACAATGCCATTTGCTTCAACTTGCGGATGGGTCCGCATTTGTGTTCGCGATAACACTGGCCCGTTTGGAACATTTTCAGCATCAAGCGCTGCAATAAGATCTGCTGATGCAAAGCCAATGACAGCCTCTTGAATAGCGTTTAAGCGCGCGTCTTTGTTGAGTTCACGCAGTTCGGGCGTCGCAAAACGTTCGTCTTTTAGTAAATCAGGACGGTTCACAGCGGCGGCAAAGCCTTGCCACTGCTTATCCTGCATAACGGCAATGCTAACAAAGCCGTCTTTCACCTCGTAGATCAAATCAATATAGGACTGAGCCTCTTCGCGCTCCAATTCATCACCCACAAAAGTGTGGCCGTTCATGTCTGAACTCCACAAGAAAGCGATGATGACATCAAGCATCGAAATTTGAATGTGCTGCCCCTCACCTGACCGTTCCCGCGCGAAAAGCGCAGCAGCGATTGCTTGGCTTGTTTGAATACCCGTCAACTTATCTGGCAATATGGTGCGAACAAGGCGGGGGCGATCTTCATCTGATCCAGCCTGTACAGATGTTAATGATGATATTGCTTGGATGAGCGGATCATAGACAGGCTTCTGGGCGAGCGGGCCAGTGTGGCCAAAACCCGCAATCGACACATAAATCAACCGTGGATTGAGTTTTGCTAGGGCCTCATAACCCAACCCTAAACGCTCTGCGACACCCGGTCTGAAATTTTGAATAAACACATCAGATTTGGCCACCATGGTTTTCACCGCGCTGCTGCCATGCTCTGATTTTAAATCTAAGGTTATGGAGCGTTTGTTACGGTTGTTGTTTAGGAACGAGGCGGAATAGCCTGCGCGACGGGTCGCCACATGGCGTGAAAAGTCCCCCCCATTTGGGATTTCAACCTTGATGATTTCAGCCCCTTGATCGCCTAATGTCATCGTTGCAAGCGGACCAGAAATCACCGTCGTTAAATCGATCACACGGATACCGGCAAAGGGGGCTGTCATAGGGCTCTCCAGCTAAAGTGTGCAAAATGGCAGATCGGTTACAACAGGAAACAGCTGAAACCTGCACAAGTATCTAGCTGTGTATTTGCCGCAGGCGACAACGCGCCTACGGCAAAACTATCTTACTTCTTTGGGAACAAGAAGAGGTTTTGAATGTCAACCAACCCTGCAGCAAGGTAGGATGGATAACGCTCCAAAATTGCCGCTTTCAGCTCGTCACCCGTATTGGATTTAGCATAGGCACCTTGTACGTGATCAAGATAAACCAACGCATCGTCCATCGCTTGGCGTGAGCCTGCGGTTGGTCCATGGCCTGGCAAGACAAGATCGTATGACGTGTCATTGCGCATGTCAGTTAGGCCTTTTTTCCAACCGTCAAAATTGCCATGACCGCAGAACAAGTGACAATTATTGTAAAGCATGTCTTGTGCAATCAGCACTTTTTGATCCGGCAGATAAATCGTCATCATGTTGTCAGATTCAGCATCGGTCACATGAGAGAATTCAAATTTCACACCATCAATCACTTCGCTTGAAGCGTGTGGGATGACACGGTTTGGAACAACCTTTGTCGGCGGCACATGTTTACCCAATGATTCAATGCTGATTTTGATGAAGAAGTCACCGAGCTGATCAATTTCAGCTTGCGTTTCAGCAAAGGAGTAAATTGGCACATCGCGGAACTGATAGGCGCCAAACCAATGGTCTGGGTGCAGATGCGAGATGATCATGCGGTCGACAGGCTTGCCTGTTTTTTCCGCGTAATCGCGCACTTCTTGACCGTAGATGACAGATCGTTGGCCATCAACAAACACAAGGCGCTCAGGTGTTTCGATTACATGAGTGGTGACACAGCCTGTTAAATCAGGGCTTTGGTAACTGTGGATTTTCACATCACCATAGTCTGCAACCGTTACGATGCCGTGCTCTAGTGGTTGAACACCTTGGCCCAAGGGACCGCCACCCAGAGTGCTGGCTTTAACAATTGCTGGCGCTGCAAGTGTTGTCGCTGCAATTGTGGTTGCGGCGCTGCCAAACAGCATAGAACGGCGGCTTAGAATTAAATCTCTCATCAAATCATCCTTTTATCTATCAGTAGGTAGGCATCTGAATGCGCATATATTTATTCCACTGTCAATAACTATCTACCACTAGGTAGATAATTGATGTGTTTGATGTTTGAAGTAGGCACCAAATATAACGGGTTTTTGCAAAGGTGATTTGCATTCTCAAACCCGCCCCCGCGATATAACGCTGGGTCTGAGCGCACCGTGACGAACATTCGCGTGCCAAGATATCGAAACCAAGAGTTTCACCAGATCATCTAGGTTTTTTTAGAATTAATCTTCGCATCAAAATCTCATACCCTGCCTTGCCAACATCAACAGTGTTGACGGGTGCGTTCGTCTGAGCAATCTCCGATGCGAACTCACGAGGGAAAAGCAGGCTGATGATGTGAACATCGTCTCGGCCTGAGAAGAACCGACCCCAACATAGAGCCGCTGTTTTTAGACTAAAAACCGCTGCACCAACCAACATCATTGTTCTCAAATGCACTCGCCACTCAACTGCGCAAGTCAGAAAACAATTGTCGTGTCAGTCCTAGTTTTTTCCGTTTTATCGCTAACGCTCTAAGGTGATCCGCACCTTCTCTAAGCCATTTAAGTATCGTGTCTTTGTCAAGTGGAACACCATTAGTTTCTAAATCGGTTGCGATGTTTGATGTTACTTCATTTCTGGCAGCATTGGGATCATAACCATATTGTTCCAAGGCCATGCCAATGACTAATTTCAGAAGGCTCTCGCGTTCCTTAGGGTTGAGTTCGTCTGACTTTAGGAAACCCGTTGACCTTTCATTCTTTGAAACAAGGTTTGGAAAATCAATCTTCAAACTAGCAGCCCACTCCGTGAATTCATGGGGCTTAACTTTCTTATTCGCGTTAAGGTCGAGCCCTATTTTTTCAAAAACCCTGACATCTTCAATTTGTGTCGCATTGTCTGACGTCAGCACCTACGGGTCCAAATAGGGTAAATTGCTAAGAGAGTATTCTTGGCTCATCGTAACCACTGAGGAGTGGAAGATGAGACAAACAACTGGAACACGTAAAAGCCCTGGCGAAAAGATCGTCAAAGACATCAAACGTGCGACCCGCAAGCACTATTCGTCCGAAGAGAAAATCAGGATCGTTTTGGACGGGTTGCGCGGCGAAGATAGCATAGCTGAGCTTTGTCGACGTGAGGGCATCTCTCAGGGTATTTACTACAAGTGGTCCAAGGACTTTATGGAAGCTGGGAAGCGACGCCTTGCTGGCGACACGGCACGCGCTGCGAACACTGACGAGGTGAAAGATCTGCGCCGCGAAGCCCGCGATCTAAAGGAAGTTGTGGCCGAACAAACCTTGGAACTCCGCTTGCTCAAAAAAAGCATGTTCGACGGTGGGGGCGACCAAGAATGAGGTATCCTGTATCTGAGAAACTAGAGATCATCCGTTTGGTCGAAGAAGGCCACCCGTCAGCGCGCGTTTAACACCTCACCAGAACGGCAACATGTGTAAAGCAGCAATTCCATCGCTCGCGCGGAAAGTGAATTGTTTTGGCGGACTTGTGAAAGAAACTCAGGCACATCCTTATAAGCCATGGCTGAAAAGTGTCCGTTAGCTAACCTTCGTGGCTTTGGAAGCGCTTCTGATAAGTTTCCTTGCCACATGGCGGGATTATCTCTATTGCACCAACCTTTCACGCGGGCATAGCCAAGTATCCGCTCTATGCGGCCACGTAACCGTGAAGCTGTTTCAGGGACAGTTAATCAGATAGGTTCAAGAACGCTCAGAACTTCAGGAATTCTAATTTGCGAAACGAGCAAGTTCTCGATCTTGCCGCAGTATTTAGAGCCCAGTGTCATGCGCCATTGCGCACGATGCTTATCATTCTTCCATTGCGGCTCATGTTCAATAATATATCTATCAGCGCACTCGCGAAATGTAGGTTCCACTTCACGTTTTCGCTCAACACGAGGGTCGACACCCTTCGCAACCATAGCCCTGCATTCTTCGCGTGCTGTCCGCGCATCAGCTAGTGAGACTACTGGATATCCGCCTAACCCCATCTCACGAGTTTTGCCAAGAGCTGTCCAACGGTAAACCCAAGCCTTAGAGCCGCTCTCAGTAACGTTGAGCCATAAACCTGCACCATCGCGCAGTCTGCTACGTTCTGTCGTCCTTCTAATTTTCGTGTCTGTTAGTAGGTTTGAACCACCGGCCATGCTTTATTTTCCATCTTATTTTTTATCTTACTTTGCAACATGGTTATTCGCGAACAATTATGAAAGGGTAGAAACGCAAAAATACAAAATTTTGATACAACACAATAGTTTGATGGATATATAGGAATGAATACAAACGAAGTAATGGCGGACAGACAGGGATTCGAACCCTGGAGACGGTCACCCGCCTACACACTTTCCAGGCGTGCGCCTTCGACCACTCGGCCACCTGTCCTGCTATTCGCACGGGGTGGAAATCCCGTGAGGTCTAAGATAAGCGCTCGCCTACCTTAAAATGGACTGCTTTGTAA
>JBDVXS010000120.1:0-7979 GCA_039964305.1 Hyphomicrobiales bacterium | reverse complement strand
TCACCAGCAGAACGGATAACTTCGAATGTATAGCCGTCAAGTTTCTGGCCAACTGATTCTGCTTCAGATTTACGCTCAAGGTTGCGCGCTTCTAGTTCAACGCGTTGATCTTCAAACTTTGCTTTGTTTGCACTTGTTGCGCGAAGGGCTTTGCCTTTTGGCAAAAGGAAGTTACGTGCATAGCCGTCTTTAACACGGACGATTTCGCCCATTTGGCCGAGCTTTGCGACACGTTCGAGAAGAATAATTTCCATTGGTAGTCTCCTGGTTTCTTAAAGTGGATTGGCCAGCAAGAAGCGCTGGCGAATTTTGAGGAAAAAGTCAGCAAGGCCGAGGCCTGCCATGATGAAGATTGGGAAGCCGAAAAACAGCATTGAGGCGTATAGTAAGCTCAACATGATGCCGCGCAGTTTATTGTTGAGCGTTACAACATGCAGGGTCACGCACCCCATAATCACAAGCGCCATGCCACACGCGCCCATGAAGGCCGCGCCAAGATAAGACAACGGTGGCGCTGTAAAGCTGACCACAACAGCCACACCCAAAACGAGCGCTGTGGCGAACGGAATGTCAGCATCTTTCAGGGTGAACTTTGGTCGGTTCATACGGTTTGAAAGCTTCGCCACTTTGACGCCGAGCCAGATGTTAATCCAGATCATCAAAAGCCACGTTGCAGGCACGAAAAAGGGCAACATGCGAATTTGGAAGGTGAGGGCGTCTCTAAAGGTTTGCTGCGTGCTTGCTTCTAATTGTTGAATTGTCGGCTCAAAGCCTGCCAAGGCTGCTTGAGTAAATTCAGCAATATCAAAATTTGAAATGATGAATCCCAAGCCAAAAACCAAGCCGCCAAGAATGATGGACCGAAACATGATGTCACCACCAGGGAACCATTCTTCTTCTTGGTCAGGATCGTCTTGGCGAGATAAGCCAATGAGGTGGGATAAATACGCGGCAGGAAAACCAATGCCTGCTAGGTAGATGAAGGCGGAATTTAGGTGCGCGAAGAAAAAGATGCAGACCATTCCAGCCAGTGCAGCAAGGCCGCCTGCGAGCGTTCCCCATCCAAGGCTTGTAATGACGATGGGTAGCGGTGAGAGCATTAAAAGAGGGAAGCCACTAAGACCACCAACAAGCCCAGCCGCCATCAACACGAACGATGTCGCGCCGGCAATCAAGGCAATAAGGATGGTTTGAGCATTCATAAGGTGCTGTCCCGAGTGTCGGTTAGGATGAGGTCAATTCGTGATCGCCTGATCCAGCAAGATTTCATTTTAAGGTTGGCAGCGCCGCGATTGGGATGCGGCGCCAGCCGAATTGTGTGTGCTGGTTTAAAAACTAGCGGATAACGTATGGCAAGAAGCCAAGGAAACGTGCGCGTTTGATTGCTTTAGCAAGTTCACGTTGTTTCTTGATAGAAACAGCGGTGATGCGGCTTGGTACAATCTTGCCACGTTCTGAGATGTAACGCTGTAGAAGGCGTGTATCTTTGTAATCAATCTTCGGCGCGTTTGGACCTGTAAATGGGCAGGTCTTGCGACGACGGAAGAAAGGACGACGGGATGCTTGTTGTGCGATTTCAACCATAATTCTCTCTCCTTAGCTTTCTTCACGTGGTGGGCGATCGCCACCGCGATCACCGCGGTCGCCACGATCTCCGCCGCGATCATTACGATCACCGCGTGGACCACCGCGTGGTGGACGGTCATCACGGTCACGCTTTTGAAGCATAACAGATGGACCTTCTTCATGTTCTTCAACGCGCACTGTTTGGAAACGAAGAATGTCTTCGTTGATGCGCATTTGGCGTTCCATCTCTTGAACAGCTGCACTTGGTGCGTCGATGTTCATAAGAGCGTAATGCGCCTTGCGGTTTTTGCGGATGCGGTATGAAAGTGATTTCAAACCCCAGTTTTCAGTTTTAGCAACTGAGCCGCCGTTTTCTTCAAGCAAGCTTTTGAATTGTTCGATCATCTGATCGACTTGCTGAGCTGACACGTCTTGGCGTGCCAAAAAGATATGTTCGTAGAGAGCCATTCTCTGCCTTTCTTGTTTCATGTCACTCTGGCCGCAAGCGCGAAGCCTCATCAACACCTGTCTCTAAATCCAGATTTTGCTGGACCATTGAAAGGCAGAATAAGCACCAGTGGAGAGCGGAGACACGGGAAGTCGGCTTGGTTGTCCTAACCTGCATTTGAGTATCTAAGAACCCAATTGCCTTCCGTTCAGCCCCCAGCCCACGGCTGAGTTGTGTGTGTATTATCGCCTTTTCAGCGAAATGCAAGTGAATTGTCGGCTTTATAAGCACGATTTTGGCCACTTTACAGCAAGCAGCGCATCCGACTAGTTTAAAATGACTTACTTTGAGGGAATTATGAAGCTTGGTATTTTAGATCACGTCAATATTTTGACCTCAAATCTTGAGGAAATGACCGCTTGGTATCGTGATGTTTTAGGCATGACCCTTGGTGAGCGACCGCCTTTTTCTTTTGATGGTGCGTGGCTTTATGTCGACGATATGCCTTATGTCCACTTGATCGGTATTGAGACCAAACGACAGGCGATAGAACCACAGTTAGAGCATTTTGCTTTCAAAGCGACGGGAATGGCTGAGTTTTTGGCTTTGTTGGAAAGTCGCACTATTGACTATCGACGTTCAAAAGTACCGTCGCTCGATATTATTCAAATTAACATTCACGATCCTGATGGTAATCGAATTCATGTTGATTTCGACGCGCATGAAGCAGAGTAACGTTACTGCGGCTTGACAAGTAGACCTGCATTCGCCACCTATCGCACTCGTAATTTACGAGGCAAAAACATGACACTATCGCTTACATTTCCAGGCCAAGGCAGTCAGGCCATTGGTATGGGCAAGTCCCTTGCAGACACTTATCCAGAAGCAAAAGCTGTTTTTGATGAAGTAGACGAGGCGCTAGGCGAAAGCCTTTCTTCTCTCATTTGGGAAGGAACGCCGGAAGAGCTGACCTTGACGCAAAACACTCAACCAGCCCTGATGGCCGTGAGCCTTGCTGCTATCCGCGCATTGGAAGCAGAGGGCCTATCGATTGAAGATCACGTTAGCCATGTGGCTGGGCACTCGCTGGGTGAATATTCAGCGCTTGCAGCGGCAGGAAGCCTCTCCATAGGCGATGCAGCACGTTTGTTGCGCACGCGTGGCAAAGCCATGCAAGAGGCAGTACCCGTGGGTGAAGGGGCGATGGCCGTTGTGCTTGGCCTTGATCTTGAAACGGTAACTGAAATTGCTGAACTCGCCTCCCAAGGTTCTGTCTGTGAAGTGGCCAATGATAATGCTGCGGCACAAACCGTGGTGTCTGGTGAGAAAAACGCCGTTGAACGCGCCATTGATATTGCAAAATCTAAAGGCGCGAAGCGGGCGATGTTGCTTCCCGTGTCTGCACCCTTCCATTGTCGCCTAATGGCACCAGCTGCCGAAGTGATGGCGGAAGCCTTGGCATCGACCAACATTAATGCGCCTGTTGTCCCACTCATTGCTAACGTTGTGGCGGGACCAATCAATGACCCAGCAGAAATTCGCACGCGTTTAATTGAGCAAGTGCCAGGTTCTGTTCGCTGGCGTGAAAGCATGCAGTGGATGCTTGATAATGGCGTGACTGCGCAGTTGGAAGTTGGCGCTGGCAAGGTTTTAACAGGCCTCATCAGACGCATGGACCGAAGCCTGCAAGCCGCCGCTTACGGGCAACCAGATGATACGGATGGCGCAAAGGCTCTTTGGTCTTAAGAAACGATATTCTTGGCTGTGCGCGGCATTAAGAAAAATTCCAGATGAAGGATAAAGTGACGATGGATTTGACAGGAAAAACAGCGCTTGTAACAGGCGCTTCAGGTGGTATCGGACGGGCAATTGCTGAAAAGCTTTATTCAGCAGGCGCGACGGTTGGTTTAACGGGAACTCGTGAAGCTGTCCTTGATGAAGTGGCCGCAAGCCTTGGTGAGCGTGCTCATCCAATCGTGTGCAACTTGTCAGATGATGAAGCGCTTGACGGACTTGTTCCAGCGGCTATCGAAAAACTTGGTAGCGTCGACATTCTTGTCAACAATGCAGGCATCACCCGCGATAACCTTTTCATGCGTATGAAGCAGGAAGAATGGGACGACGTGGTGAATGTCAATTTGACGGCAGCCTTCAAGCTTTCAAAAGCGGTTCTTCGCGGCATGATGAAAGCAAGGCATGGTCGCATTATTCAAATTACGTCTGTGGTTGGTGTGACTGGTAATCCGGGGCAGGGCAATTATGCTGCCACCAAAGCTGGCATTATCGGTATGTCGAAATCGCTCGCCTATGAGGTGGCAAGCCGTAACATTACGGTGAATTGTGTGGCGCCTGGATTTATTGAGACTGCAATGACCGACGCCCTTGATGACAAGCAAAAAGAAGCAATTTTGACAAATGTTCCCGCTGGTCGTCTTGGCCAAGCAGACGAGATTGCAAGTGCCGTTGCTTTTTTAGCAAGTGAGGATGCAGGTTACATTACAGGGCAAACCATCCACGTAAACGGTGGCATGGCGATGATCTAAGGCTTGAATGGGTATATCAACTTATCCGTGAGTTACTCACAAAAGCCCACTTCTTCGATGCTTTCCACTTGCGTATTTGGTAAGTCTGTGGCAAACGCCTCTCGAACATCCTCTAAAGATGCATGCTTTTTTTGATAAAAGCGGCTTATGGCCAGCTCCATAGAGGAATTGACGAATTTACATCTGGCCTAAAATTAGGAACGACAAAATGAGTGAAATTGCAGATCGCGTGTCTAAAATCGTTGTTGAACATCTCGGCGTAGAAGCTGACAAAGTTGTGCTTGATGCAAGCTTTATCGATGACCTCGGCGCAGACAGCTTGGACACGGTTGAGCTGGTCATGGCTTTTGAAGAAGAGTTTGGCGTAGAAATCCCTGACGATGCAGCAGAAACCATCCAAACAGTTGGTGATGCGGTTAAGTTTTTGACATCAGCAACTGCTTAATTTTTTACAAAACTATTTTTAATTGCCGGCTTTCTTGCTAAAGAAAGTCGGCTTTTGTTGTTTTAAGGGCTAAATTACGCAATTACTGAGGACGGATGAGATGCGACGCGTGGTCATTACTGGTTTGGGTGCGGTAACTCCATTAGGGAATGGGGCTGAACACAGCTGGTCAAGATTGTTAAATGCTGAAAATGCAGCAGAAGTGATTACAAATTTTGATGTGAGCGATCTCGCTTGTAAAATTGCTTGTCAGGTACCGTTTGGTGATGGCCAGAACGGAACATTCAATCCCGATGATTATATGGCGCCTAAAGAGCAGCGCAAAGTAGACAAGTTCATCATCTACGCCGTTGCGGCTGCCAATCAAGCGCTAGCTGATTCCAAATGGAAACCTGAAACCCACGAAGACCAATGCGCCACTGGCGTTATGATCGGCTCTGGTGTTGGTGGTCTTGAAGGTATTGGCGAAGGCGAGATGACGCTCCATGAAAAAGGACCGCGCCGCTTATCCCCATTTTTCATTCCCGGTCGCCTGATCAATCTTGCCAGTGGCTACGTTTCTATTGAACACGGTCTTAAGGGGCCAAACCATTCGGTTGTTACAGCTTGTTCTACGGGTGCTCACGCTATTGGTGATGCCTCGCGCATGGTTGCCCTTGGTGATGCTAATGTCATGGTTGCTGGTGGTGCCGAATCAAGTGTGTGTCGTTTAGGCATTGCTGGCTTCGTTGCTTGTCGTGCGCTTTCAACTGGTTTCAATGATGATCCAAAGTCTGGCTCAAGACCTTATGACAAAGACCGCGATGGGTTTGTTATGGGCGATGGTGCTGGTGTTGTTGTCTTGGAAGAATTAGAACATGCGCGGGCACGTGGTGCGAAAATTTATGCAGAAGTAATTGGCTACGGCATGTCTGGTGATGCCCATCACATTACGGCTCCTGCTTCAGATGGCGATGGGGCGTTTCGCTGTATGACGGCGGCGTGCAAGCGAGCGGGTATTTCCCCTTCGAGCATCAATTATATCAACGCTCATGGCACATCGACGCCGCTGGGTGATGAGATTGAACTTCGTGCAGCTGAAAGATTAGTCGGGCAGGGAAGTGAAACACTCGCCATGTCGTCTACAAAGTCTGCAATTGGGCACTTATTAGGAGCGGCTGGTGCTGTGGAAGCTATCTTCACAACTCTTGCAATTCGTGATCAGGTGGCACCACCAACGTTGAATTTGGATAATCCATCTGTCACAACTGGTATTGACTTGGTGCCTCATAAGAAGAAAGAAATGGATATTGATATTGCGCTATCCAATTCCTTTGGTTTCGGTGGAACCAATGCGTCTTTGGTAATGCGTCGATTTAAAGACTAAAAATTTGTTGGTTGTTCGTGGTTTTGCCATTTTGTTGCAGTTCATATGCTACAGACAACTGTTGGCCTTAAGAGTCGGATGGATCTGATTTGAGGCTAACGTTTATAATATTTGCCCTATGGGCGCGTGAAGAGGTAATTCACTAAATGTCTGAAACGACCAATGCGTCAGATGATTCTGCGAGATCACCATCATCTGGTGGGCCAGTAAACTTGAAAAGCCCGAAAGAGGCGATGCGACCGCAATTGCCGCCCAAGGCACCAAAACGCTCGCGCCATCGTAAGAATCCATTTGTGATCGTTTTGAATTTCTTTTTCTCTTTTGCGGTCCTTGGTCTTATTGTGGCTGTTGGCATGTTTTATTGGGGTAGTCAGCAATATGTTGCCGAAGGCCCGCTAGAAAAGCCGCGCAAAGTGACCGTACCGAAAGGCTCAGGCCTTTCTGGTATCGCAAGCAGCCTTGCCCGCGCCAACGTGATTACAAGCCCTCTACTTTTCCAAGCAAGTGTGCGTGTTCAAAGGCGGGAAAGCGAACTCAAGCATGGCGAATATTTGTTTGAGCAGGGCGCTAGCATGATGTCTGTTGTTGAAAAGCTCATTGAAGGCAAAGCGCTCGTTTACAAAGTAACATTGCCAGAAGGTTGGACATCGCAGCAAATCGTTGCTGCTCTTCGCAAAGATGAAGTGTTGGTTGGTGAAATCACGGAAGTGCCTGAGGAAGGCTCGCTTTTGCCAAACACTTATTCGTTTGGTCGCGGCACCACGCGTCAACAAGTGATTGACCGGATGAAACGCTCGCAAGATACAGCCCTTCAACGCATCTGGGAAAGTCGTGTTGCTGATCTGCCAATCAAAACACCGAGCGAGCTTGTAACGCTTGCTTCTATCGTTGAGAAAGAGACTGGACAAGCCGATGAACGCAGTCGTGTTGCCAGTGTTTTCATTAATCGGTTGAACCGTGGCATGAAGCTACAATCTGATCCAACTATTATCTACGGTCTGTTTGGTGGGGCAGGTAAGCCGAAAGACCGCCCGATCTATAAGTCAGACATTGCCAAGCCGACACCTTACAACACCTACACCATTGATGCATTGCCACCGGGTCCAATTACCAATCCAGGTCTTGCTGCTATGGAAGCTGTTGCCAACCCATCGCGCACAGATGATATCTTCTTTGTGGCTGATGGCACGGGTGGCCATGCCTTTGCAAAAACACTGGAAGATCACAATAACAATGTGAAACGTTGGCGCCGTATCGAGGCAGAACGTAAGGCTGCTAAGAAAGACGAAGGCGAAACAACATCTAACTGATCATGCTGAATTGGCATTTTGTGATTCTCAGTTTATTAAAAACATAAAGAGAATGCCGATGGGGGCTATTGTTTTATGGCACTGAAAAGTATGACCGGCTTTGCAAGCTGCGAAGGGACGTTAGAGGTTGCTGGCCAAGTCTATCAATGGACATGGGAGGTCAAGGCCGTAAACGGCAAAGCTCTCGACATGCGGATGCGTTTGCCACACTTGATCCAAAGCTGCGAACCGGCCGTGCGCAAGCTGCTGGGTAAGAAAATAACGCGCGGTAACTTGCAAGCCAACCTTTCACTTGAACATG
>JBDVXS010000119.1:0-3927 GCA_039964305.1 Hyphomicrobiales bacterium | reverse complement strand
CCAAAAATCCCGCTATTGTGCGCTGCAAAGTCAGTCCATTTTGCGGAGAGTTTCCATGTCTAAAATACCTGCACGCCAAGAGAGCGATAGTTTCGGTTCCCTCGATATTCCTGAAGGCATGTATTATGGGGCGCAGACGGCGCGTTCTATTATGAACTTCCCAATTGGCGGCGAGACACAACCGACGCCTTTGATCCATGCGCTTGGCATTGTGAAACAGGCCGCTGCCCGCGTGAACAACAAAATGGGCAAGCTTGACGATGACCGCGCGAAGGCGATGGAACAGGCATCTTCCGAAGTGGCGTCCGGCGCGTTGGATGGTCATTTCCCCCTCGTGGTTTGGCAGACGGGTTCAGGCACCCAATCAAACATGAACACCAATGAAGTGATCGCCAACCGCGCGATTGAAATTATGGGCGGCGTGATCGGTTCTAAAGAACCAGTTCACCCGAACGATCATTGCAACATGGGCCAGTCATCAAATGATACTTTCCCGACCGCCATGCACATTGCCGCAGCGCGTGAAATCAATGATGTGCTTCTGCCAGGTTTGAAGCATTTGCATAAAGCGCTTGAAGCCAAGCAGAACGAGTTTAAAGACATCATCAAAATTGGCCGTACCCACACACAAGACGCGACGCCGCTCACATTGGGCCAAGAGTTTTCAGGCTACACCCACCAAGTTGCCATGGGCATTAAGCGTGTGGAAGAAGTGCTGGACGGTCTTTATGAGCTCGCACAAGGCGGCACGGCTGTTGGTACGGGTTTGAATTCTAAAGTTGGCTTTGATAGCGATTTTGCAGGCGCGGTGTCTGACATCACAGGCCTTCCATTCCGCACAGCGCCCAACAAATTCGAAGCACTCGCAGGCCATGACGCTTATGTTTATGCCCACGGCGCCTTGAACACAGTGGCGGCATCGCTGTTTAAGATTGCAAACGATATTCGTCTTTTGGGTTCTGGCCCGCGTTCAGGTCTTGGTGAATTGTCATTGCCAGAAAATGAGCCAGGTTCTTCCATCATGCCGGGCAAAGTGAACCCGACACAGTGTGAAGCCATGACAATGGTTTGTGCGCAGGTGATGGGCAACCAAACAACCATCGCGTTTTCAGGTAGCCAAGGCCATTTTGAGCTGAACGTTTATAACCCAGTGATGAGCTACGCCATGTTGCAGTCGATCAAGCTTTTGGGCGATGCGGCTGTATCCTTCACAGACCGCTGCGTCTCAGGCATCACGGCCAATGAGGACAACATCAAAGCCTTGATGGAACGCTCACTCATGCTCGTAACTGCGTTGAACCCATATATCGGCTATGACAACGCGACGAAGATCGCCAAAGCGGCCCATAAAAACGGCACAACACTTAAAGAAGAAACCTTGGCGCTTGGTCTGTTGAGCGAAGAAGAGTTCGACAAATATGTACGTCCAGAATTGATGATTGGGCCGAATAAGTAGGCTCAGACTTTTTGGGGCGTGGCCCCATTGCTGAAAACAACTTCCCGCGCTACCGTTCAATCGACTATGCGCGGGAGGAATTCATGGCAGGCGCGACCCCTGAAAACAACACAGAGCGACAAGCTTTCTATGACGCCATAGAGCCAGAAAGCATGCGCGCCCTTTGGTCCGTGATGGCGGGCATTATCACACCAGAACCAAAGAGCGATTGCGTGCCCTTCCTGTGGCGCTACACCCAAGTGCGCGAACGGTTGATTGAAGCCTCCAGTCTTATCTCCGCCAAAGAAGCAGAGCGCCGCGTTCTCATCTTAGAAAATCCGGGCCTTAAAGGCACATCGAAAGTCACCACATCGCTTTATTGCGGTGTGCAATGCGTGATGCCCGATGAAGTCGCCCCCGCTCATCGTCACACGCAATCTGCGCTTCGGTTCGTGCTGGAAGCATCTGGCGGATTTACGGCTGTTGGCGGAGAGAAAACCGAACTGCATTTCGGTGATTTTGTCATTACACCAAACTGGGAATGGCACGACCACGGCAATGACAGCCAAGACCCCGTGTTCTGGCTTGATGGCCTCGATATTCCTCTGGTGCAGTTTTTGGATGCGTCCTTTGCAGAAGGCTTGGGCGAAGACAGCCAGCCCATTACTAAGCCAGACGATGATTCCCTTGCCCGTTTCGGCGCGAACATGTTGCCGCTTGGTTATGAGAAGGTGGCGGCGACATCGCCAATTTTCAATTATCCCTATGAACGCTCTCGCGCGGCACTCGAAATGATGAAGCGCTCTAACGAGTGGGACCCGTATCACGGCCTCAAAATGCGTTACGTCAATCCAGTTGACGGCGGGTGGGCGATGCCGACCATTGGCACCTGCTTACAGCTTTTACCGAAGGGCTTCAAAACACTTCCCTACCGTTCAACCGACGCCACGGTGTTTGTCGGTGTTGAAGGCTCCGGCACATCAACGATAAACGGTGAGGTGTTTAGCTGGGGCCCTCGGGATGTATTCGTCGTGCCAAGCTGGTATGAGGTTTCCCATGAAACATCACAAGACGCGGTGTTGTTTTCTTATTCCGACCGACCTGTACAAGAAAAATGTGGCCTCTGGCGCGAAAAGCGCGGAAACTAAAGAGCGGCGTGAGCGCCGTAGCAATGAAAGTAATGCTTAAATGACAAACTATGTAATCACGCCTCCAGAGCAAGCTTCTGTCGCTGTAACCAGCAGTGAAGATCGTTTCCCCGTACGCCGCATCTTCTGTGTCGGTCGCAACTATGCAGCCCACGCCCGTGAAATGGGAAAAGATCCAGATCGCGAGCCGCCGTTCTTCTTCACCAAGCCTGCGGATGCCGTTGTGGATAGCGGCTCAATCGTGCCGTACCCGCCAGAAACATCGAACCTGCATTATGAGATCGAACTCGTCGTTGCAATCGGCAAAGCGGGTGCGAACATCGCGCAAGAGGATGTTTATGATCATATTTGGGGAGCAGGTGTCGGCATTGACCTTACCCGCCGCGACTTACAAGGCGTGGCCAAAGAAATGGGCCGCCCGTGGGATTTAGGCAAAGGCTTTGATCAGTCTGCCCCAATGGCAGCCCTTACAAAGCTCTCAGAATTCTCTTCGCTCGAAAAGGGTCGCATCTGGTTTTCAGTCAATGGCGAGATCAAACAAGACGCCGATGTTGCTGACATGATTTGGGACGTAAGAGAGCACGTGTCTATTTTATCGAAGTCAATCGCGCTTGCCCCAGGCGATCTTATTATGACGGGGACACCTGCTGGTGTGGGTGCTGTTGTCGCCGGCGATCATCTTGAAGGTGGTGTCGATGGTTTCGAGCCAATCAGCATAAAGCTTGGCTGAAACTGAGGTGCTAAGTCGTAAAGCCGTCTTTTTTCTTTTTCCTGCGGCCAATCAGGCAGAAAAACAATCCAAAACCTGCCAAAACGGCGGCGGTTGGTTGCAGCAATAATTTCTGGATGACGTTATCCCAAAACCACACCAAACCTAAATGTTCTTGTAGCGCGAATTGAAACTGGTTGAGGGAGGCAGGCGCAAGGTCTGTCCAAGTTTTGCCAGCGATCACGAACTTGAATTCACCCGTTGCAAGAAATGCAACGCCATCTAAAATCAGCGCAATGAAGGCGACAGCTAAAAACAGATAGCCGATATAACGGAAGAAGGCTCGGATCATGGGTTCATAGTCCAGATTTAAAAAGGGTTTGTGAGGTTTAGATAAGCTATTCTTGGCTAAATGCAAATGCCCACTTGCGCTTGCAGTATTGTTCAGTATATTCCGCCTCTGCTACAGGGTGGTTCCATCCCGTGCGAATAACGGACAGGTGGCCGAGTGGTCGAAGGCGCCCATGCTTTGTTTTACAAAGCAGTCCATTTTAAGGTAGGCGAGCGCTTATCTTAGACCTCACGGGATTTCCACCCCGTGCGAATAGCAGGACAGGTGGCCGAGTGGTCGAAGG
>JBDVXS010000118.1:0-16864 GCA_039964305.1 Hyphomicrobiales bacterium | reverse complement strand
TCAGTCAGTGCCACTTCGGTTGGCAAGCGCTCCATAGAGGAAGCGCCATAAAAGCCATGGCAATTCTTAGTATTTTTCAGCACGAAATCTGCATCATCTGGCATAGAGACAGGGCCGCCATGCACGAGGATGATTTGATCTGGATTAACCGCCAATGCAGCAGCCGACCATTCATCAACAAGGGCTGGAACTTGTTCCAAAGTCGTCCCCGTTTCAGCACCAATACTGCCACCAGTGGTTAGCCCAATATGGCAAACGATAATGTCGGCACCTGCTTTAGCCATCGCTTCGGCATTTTCTGCTGAGAAGACATAAGGTGTGGTGAACATGTCTTTGTCGTTCGCCATTTTCACCACATCAACTTCGAGCTGATAAGACATGCCTGTCTCTTCCAAGTTGGCGCGGAATGTACCGTCGATTAGGCCAACCGTTGGGAAGTTTTGAATGCCAGAAAAACCAGCGTTTTTAATTTCGTCCAAAAACTTGTCCATCAAGCGGAATGGATCGGAAGCACAAACGCCTGCAAGTACAGGTGTGTGTTTGACAACGGGCAGAACTTCACCCGCCATTTCCATAACAACGCCATTTGCATCGCCATAAGGCATAAGACCTGCAAGCGAGCCGCGTCCTGCCATGCGGTAACGACCTGAGTTGTAAATTACGATAAGATCTATACCGCCTGCTTCTTCACATTTTGCAGAAAGGCCCGTGCCTGCTCCGCCGCCAATAATAGGCACTCCATCGGCAATCATCTTTCGATATTTTGCTAATAAGTCACTTCTTTCAAACATGTACTCAGCCTCCAGCTAATTTGCGTTTTTGAGCCGAGAAGAAACCGTAAAACGTCTTGATGACGTCCTCGGCGAATTCCGGGTCGTTGATGTTGTGCGGAACGCGAATAAGTTGACGTTCCGCCGTTTGTATAACAGTTGCCTCCAGCGCTTTAAACAAAGCTTCATTGGCTTGCGGGTCATAAAAAGCCATACCCGGCGCATCAAGAAGGGATACACCGCCTTCAGGCAAATAAAATCGCACGGGCCCCGTCATCATATTGAGACGCTCGCCGATCCACTTACCCATAATTTCATTTTCTTCCGCCGTGGTTCGCATCAGCGTAATTTGCGGATTGTGCTCATAGAGATTGCGATGGCGGTATTTCTCGGGAACCGTATCTGGTGCTGCAAAGTTGACCATGTCGAGCGCACCGCACGATCCAATGTAAGGAAGACCTGCGCGGATAGAGGCGCCAAAACGATCTTCGTTTGCGGCAAAAAAACCACCTGCAACCATGTCGCAAATCTCAGTTGTCGTGATATCGACAATCGCACTTAACATGCCACTATCCATGAGCTTTTCCATAGACCGCCCTCCAACGCCTGTTGCGTGGAAGACGAGACAGTCAAAATCTTTTTCCAACTCTTTTGTGAGCATTTGAACGCATGGGGTCGTTACACCAAACATGGTCAGCGCGATGGCTGGCTTATCGTTCACCGCTTCGCTCTTACGGCTTTCGGCAGATTTCACCATGCCAGCAAGCGCACCAGCGCCATTGGCCAGCACTTCGCGGGTGATTGAATTAATACCCTGCACGTCAGCAACAGAGTGCATCATCGTAATATCAGACGGCCCGACATATTGTTCCACATTGCCGCTTGCAACCGTGGAAATCAGAACTTTTGGGATGCCGACAGGAAGGCTTCTAAAGGCGGGGGCGACCAAGGCTGACCCACCTGAACCGCCAGCACCGATAACGCCAGCGACATTATCTTGCGCTTTCATCCAGCGCTCAAAAGCAAGCGTCATGCCTGCAACGGCTGTTCCGCGATCACTGGTGAACACGCCTGATGAACCGCGCGGATGATACCCAGCAATAACGTTAGCTGGAACTTCTGCGCCAGAGGGTTTGCCGCTGGTGGAGAGGTCCACTATCTGCGCATTAACCCCTTGTGTCTTCATGGCATCACGAATGAAACGAAGCTCTGCGCCTTTCGTATCGAGCGTACCGCAAACATAAACTTGCGTACGTTGTGCTGCTTTAGGTAACTGCTCTTGTGTGCGTTTATTGTCGTTTGCAATAGGGTCATTGCTTGTTGTGCGGGCTGTTTGTTCAATAATGTGAACAGGTGTCGGCGTTGACCAGCGGTTTGGTATTTTAGGGTTTGAGATATAAATTTTCGTCGGCCCAGATGCCCCCGCCCGCTTGTCATCATTGGAGGCCGAAGACGAGCCAGATGAAGACGACGGTGCTTCGTCATGGGCATGACGCCCCACCCCAAGCAATGATTGTTGCAGCTCACGATCAGAAGCCAGTAGGCTGGATGGCATAACGCGATTGATTTGGCCGTTGACCATAATGGCAACTTGGTCTGACACCGCACAAGCCACACCAATATTTTGCTCAATCACGAGCACATTGATGTCACCTTCTTCACCAAGCCGGATCAGCATATCGGCAACTTGTGTCACGATAACAGGGGCAAGGCCTTCTGTCGGTTCATCCATAACAAGAAGCTTGGGATTGAGCAGCAAGGCGCGCGAAATGGCGAGCATTTGCTGTTCACCACCAGACAATTGACCACCGCCATTGCTGCGCCGTTCTGCCAGTCTAGGGAAGACTGAGTAAATTCGCTCTGGCGACCAATTACCGTTTTTTTGAGCCACCAATTTTAGGTGCTCATCAACTGTCAACGATTGCCATAAACGCCGCCCTTGCGGCACATAACCAACGCCCATGCGTGCAATGTCAGCAGGACCTTTGCCAACCAAAGATTGGCCGTCAAGATTGATCGAACCAGACGACACAGGCACCAAACCCATAATCGCTTTACAAGTTGTGGTTTTACCCATTCCGTTTCTTCCAACCACCGAAAGAACACCGTGGTTGAGACTAAGGTCAACGCCCTGCACGGCGTGGGATTGACCGTAAAAGACATTGAGCCCTTTAATGTCGAGAATGTTTGTCGCGCGATCAACCATGACCAAGCCCATCCTCTCCGCCAAGATAAAGCGCTTGTACCTCTGGATCTTCTTCAATCTCCGCAGGCTTACCTTCTTTAAACACACGCCCATTGTGCATCATCGTCACATATTCAGATACGCGCAGTGCGACATCCATATCGTGCTCGATAATCACAAAGCCCACATGCTCTGGCAGGCTCGTCAAAATATTAATCAACTCAGCCCGCTCAGTCGGCGAAAGACCAGCCGCAGGCTCATCAAACAAAATGAAGCGCGGCGCACCTGACAAGGCCATCGCAATTTCAAGCTGTCTTTGTTGGCCGTAGGAAAGCTCAGATACAAGCGTATCTGCTGCATCTTGCAAGTGCACCAGCTCCACAAGTTCTCTAGCACGCGCCAACACGGCATCATCTTTGCGCGCGCGCAAAAACGAGAAGCGATTACGCGATACACCGCAGCACGCCACATAAACATTGTCCAAAACATTCATACCAGCAAACAGCAACGAGATTTGGTATGTGCGGCGAAGGCCGCGACGAATGCGCTCATGGGCGGGGAAGTTTGTGATGTCCTCGCCAAAAAAACGAATGCTGCCATAGGTTGGCTGGAAGTCGCCGGTGATGCAGTTAAACAGCGTCGTCTTGCCTGCACCATTGGAGCCAAGTACGGCACGGCGCTCGCCCGGCTCAACGGTGAAGGTTACGTCGGCAAGGGCTGAAAGCGCGCCAAACATTTTGCCGACACCACGCAGCTCCAAAGCACCCTCGCGGCTGGTTCCGTTTGATCGGTCATTAATGGCAATCGGCGCATTCATGAGTTGTCCTCCCGATCACCCGTCAGCGGGTCTTTGCCAAGCGAGTCACGCCAGCGTTTCCACAAGCCCAGCACGCCATCAGGTGAGAAGAACACAATCAACAAGAAGCTAATACCGATAATGAGCTGGAACCGTTCGCCAGAAAGACCAATCGAGGTCAAAATATCAACCGAAAAGGTTTTCAAAATCACGTAGATAAAGGCGCCAATGAAAGGCCCAATAGGATGCGCCATGCCGCCGATAATCGTCACAACGAGAATATCGATTGCTGGGCCAATACCGATGGTACCGGGAGAAATTTGCGCGGATTGCCACGTGAGCAAAATGCCACCAATCGCCGAGAAAAAGGCCGCCACTGTGTAAGCTGCAACACGGTGGGCTGTAACATTAAAGCCAAGTGCAGCCATCCGTCGCGGATTATCGCGAACACCTTGTAAGGCCAAGCCAAAGGGTGAGCGGGAAATGTACAAAATGACAAGATAAGACAAGACGGCCCAAAACAGCGTCAAATAATAAAACGCGTTTGCCCCACGCCAATCGACGCCAAATAAGTTTGGCGGCAGAATACCATTAAAGCCAGAAAAGCCATTGAAGATCGTATAGTTTTGGCGAACGAAATAGAAGAAAGCAGCCGCAATCGCCAGTGTGATCATGATGGTATAAATACCCTCAGTTCTGACCGCGAGCCAGCCGATTGCCGTGCCAAAAATCATCGCAATAATAATCGCAATCGGGATGGCAACAAACCAAGGCCACCCCTGACTAATCGTCTCAATCGCGCTATCGCCAAAAATTGCCAACATGTAGCCAGCAACACCAGCAATCGTCATTTGAGCAAGGCTCACCATGCCGCCATAACCTGCAAGCAACATCATGCCCAGCGCGATGATTGCCAGAATAAACGTCCAACCAAAAATTTGGTAAAGCGCAAATTCATTGACCAAAAGCGGCATGATCAAAAGCAACACGCCAATAATCCAATAGGCGGCAGGAATGCGCTCGAACCAAGCTTTCTTATAATTCCTGCCAACCTTGGGAGAACCTTCATCAATAATTGCCATCGTTTACGCCCTCCCCATCAGACCTTGAGGTCTGAATGCAAGAACGACAACCATGATCAAGAAAGTCAAAACAACTGCGTATGTTGGGAAGTAAACCGAACCAAACTGTTCAGCCAACCCAATCAGCAAGGCACCAAGGGCCGCACCGCCAATAGACCCCATGCCCCCCACAATCACCACCACAAGGGAGGCAAGTAGGAAGCGAGTATCCTCGCCTGGAGCGACAGACTGGAAGGTGCCGCCAATGACCCCCGCGACACCAGCAAGGCCTGCGCCAAAGGCAAACACGCCTAAAAAGATCAATTGAATACGAACGCCAGATGCAGAAAGCATATCTCTGTCATCAACGCCTGCGCGGATCATCATGCCAATTTGCGTTTTGTTCAGCAGATACCAAATACCGATACCAACCACGACGGAAGCGGCAAAAATCACCAGTCTTACCATTGGGTATTTGAGATAAATCAAATCACCAGAGGAGCGCTTAACGCCTGTTACTAAGAATGTCTGTATCGGGCCGCTCAACCATTCTGGCGGTGAAATATTGAAAAAGTCGCCACCCCAAATCCACAACATGACATCAGCCATGATGATGGAAATACCAATAGTCACCAATGTTTGTCGAAGGTCTTCCCCTTCCATGCGGCGAAACACAAACACTTGCAGCAAGATGCCAAAAGCACCAACGAAGATAAACGCGGCAGGAAATGCAAGCAGCCAAATGCCTGTCCAGTCAGAGACAATATATCCCACATATCCGCCCAGCAAATAGAGCGAACCATGGGCCAGATTGACGTTTCTCATCAGCCCAAAAATGAGGGTGAATCCGCTGGCAACAAGGAAGTACAGGCCTCCGAGAGTGATGCCATTCAACAAGGCATTGAGGAAAATCTTTTTGCGGCCAATAACATCGACCAGACCTTTCGGCCAAACCGCAAACACCATCCAAATAAGCAGAGCGACGGCGATAACGATCACCAGCGTCCAAAAAGGTCGGCGCTCCATAAATGCTTTCACGTAAACTCTCCTCGCAGGCGCCCTCCAGCGCCGTTGCAAGTTAGGTTAAAAAAAATATTCAAGAACGGGCATACCTGAAAGTATGATCGCATGGCTTACCATCGCGAAAATCATGTGCCCGCATTGGCGACACGGCGATAATCACTTGGTGGTATTCCGACATTGGATGCAAAGAACCGCGTAAAGCTTGCTTGCGACGAAAAGCCCAGATCAAAACCAATATCTGATACGGTCTTTTCCGTGGTCATCAAAAACTCAATCGCTTTTTCGGATCTCAATGTATTGAGGTACAAATTAGGCGTAACACCCATTTGTTTTTTAAATAACTTGAAGAAATGCGGGCGCGAAAGACCGACTTCTCGTGCCAAAGAATCCATTTCCATAGTGGTCGTGAAATTATCCTGCATGAGCTGCAAGGACCGACGCACACGATAATCTGAAAACCTCGATCTCATGCTATTCAAAACAGATGAGCGTCGCCGACCACTCCATGATTGCTGGTAGCATTGTGATGTTATCTCAAAGAGATATCCATTAAACAGGCTATCGCTTTCTTCGTTCAGCATTTGCCCCGTTAACCGATGCACCCACTGTCGAATTTGATCTGTCATGATGATATCAGAACGACCAAAACTCAGCGAAAACTCCGCCCTTTGGCTGGTTTCAAGAAACCAAATAGGTTTGATATATAACGTTAGACACAACATTGGTCCGTTGATTGAACTATCAATATTAAAAGAATGTGGTTCCCATGGGCTAACTGCAACCGCGGAATCTACATCAACAGTATAGTCGTTACCACTCGCGTTCACTGATGCTGAAGCACCATCTAAGTAAAATATCAGATGGCCTTCTCTGTGACCGTGTGGAATTAGAGATTTATCAAGTTCATAAATAGTGGCTCGCCCAAACGAACCATGCCTAACAGCAATAGCACCACTCATGACATGCTCCCTTCCCCCAAAGCTCGCTCCTCCTGCGAGACTAAATGAGCTTCATCACAAATAGTTGAGCGCTATTTTTGGGCTTTGACAAGACTTTTCCTGCCAAAAGGAGACTTTGAGGTATAACTGGCCGCTAGCTGATTTAGCGCTTTCGGCCAATTTTTGCGGAATCTAGCCCGCGAATGTGTATGCCGTTTTTACGGTCGTATAGAACTCTTTTGCATAAGTACCTTGTTCACGTGCGCCATAACTGGATGACTTCGTACCACCAAATGGCACGTGATAATCCACACCAGCCGTTGGAACATTCACCATCACCATGCCCGCTGCCGCATTTCGTTTAAAATGAGTGGAATGCTTTAAGCTTGCCGTACAAATACCAGCGGATAATCCAAATTCTGTGTCATTGGCAACATGCAACGCTTCGTCATAGTCTTTAACGCGCACAACGGATGCAATAGGGCCGAAGATTTCCTCCTGATTAATCCGCATTGAATTTTGCGTGTCTGTGACCAATGCTGGCGCCATGTAAAAACCATCCAAATCACGACGAAGCAATTCGCCGCCAGATCGAATATTACCCCCCTCACTGCGGGCGATTTTCAGATATTTTTGATTTTGCGCCAACTGCGTTTCATCAACGACAGGACCAATATCAGTGCCTGCCTTTAAGGCATCATCCACGGTTAAACCATGCATTCGTTCAACCATTGCAGCAACAAAACGGCTATGGATAGCATCGGTTACAATTAACCGAGATGACGCAGTGCAACGTTGGCCGGTCGAGAAGAACGCCCCTTGTATCGCACAATTAACAGCCGTATCGAGATCTGCATCATCCAAAATGACCAGTGGATTTTTACCGCCCATTTCAAGCTGGAATTTTTTCATGCGCTTAACGCAGGCTGCCGCGATGCGCACGCCCGTTGGCTGTGAACCAGTAAAGGTTATGGCATCCACATCGCTGCTTTCGACAAGCTCTTGGCCAACAATGGAACCTGGTCCAATGACCAAATTAAAGACACCATCTGGAACACCCGCGCGATGAAGAATATCCGCAAGCGCCCATGCACTTGATGGCACCAATTCAGCAGGTTTGAAAACAACACAATTACCGTAACAAAGAGCCGGTGCAATTTTCCAAGCAGGAATTGCGATTGGAAAATTCCACGGTGTAATAATACCAACAACACCCACTGGCTCACGCAAAACCTCAACCGAGATGTCAGGGCGAACAGATGGGAGCAAATCGCCCGTTAGTCGCAAAGCTTCACCTGCAAAGAAATCAAACACCTGTGCAGCGCGGGTCACCTCGCCAATGCCTTCTGGTCGCGTTTTGCCTTCTTCACGGCTAAGCAGCTCACCCAATTCTTCGCGGCGCGCCATAAGTTCATCACCCGCCGCTTTCAAAATATCATGTCGTTGTTGGGGGGTGCTGCGCGCCCAAGAAGCACTTGCAGACTTTGCCGCTGCAATCGCATTTTGTGTCTCGGCCTGCCCTGCCTGACAATAATGGGCGATGACATCATTCGTATTTGACGGATTTATGTTTGTAATCACACTTGTGGTTTCAGTCCATTGGCCACCGACAAGAAGCGCTTTCGCTGCCATTAAATCGCTCCGACCAACATGTTTTCAACTTGACTAGCTTCAATCGCATCAAGCCCCAGCATGTTGCTCATAATATTTGCGCTATATTCAGCAGCACGATGGATATTTTTTTCTTGAACACCCAAACCAGACAAACGGTTGCTGAGCGGGAGGTTTGCTAAAAAACCTTCAAGATAAGTCTCAATATCAGCTGGGCTTTTCAGTCCGAATAGGTCTGCAAGCGCACGCAATTTAGGGTTTCCCTGCTCAACATTCATCCTGACAATATTAGGCAGCAAAATACGGCGAACACTTCCAAGATCGATGTTTAAACCAGTAGCTTCCTGCAAAGCATCCGCAATCACCTGTGATGTGCCAAGCCCCTTTTGCAGAGCAAGCCCACTGTTCAGCATCGCCGCCATCATTTCACGTCGATACTCAAGGTTTTCTTCGCAAAGCACCTTTGGCAAATATTGCACCCCACGGCGCAGGCCATCAAAGGCGATACCATCTGCTGGCGGATTATAATTTGGCGACAAATACGCCTCCAAACAACGCGCAATGGCATCAACACCCGTGCTCGCGGTTGTTACGGCATCTTGTCCACTGGTCAATGTGGGGTCGCAAATTGTTACCGTTGGAACAAGCTTACGGCACATTAAACGACCATGCTTGTTGTTGTTTTGAACAAGCTTTGCGTGTGCACTCACGGACGTATCGAAACCTTGGATGGAAGGGACAGCATAAAGTGTGGGAAGCGCTTGCTCACCGATCCGCCGCGAACCAGCTTCTGCAACTGTAAAGCGTGATAAAGGTTTGTTGTGACCAATATAAACTTTAGCGATTTTTGCCTGATCAATAAGGCTGTTCGACCCAAGCGCTATAAGAACATCGCATTTTTCGCCATGATATTGTTTTGCTATATCAATCGCTACATTTTCGCACGGCAAACAGTCGTCACATTCAAACAATTTGATACAGCGTTTATTCGGAGCACCAGCCAACAATCGCTGCAAAGCCTCTTCTTCATTCTGGTCGCGGTTTCCCCGCACGAGAACAAAGGGGCGGTTGTACTTGTTGACTTCAAGCTCAGACCTTAACGCTTCTTCCAAAATACCATCGGCAAAATGCACTCGGGTTATGTACGTTATGAGCGTCATGAAAACTGAACTTTAGTCGGTTCGTAGAAGAAAAATCGGGACTGGAATACCCAGCCCCGACTTGTGTTTCTTAGTTGTAAGACGTCTTACAAACAGGTGTTTCCCGGCTTGGAAGGCCGATTTTTGCAAATGCAGCTTCGTCGATACCAAGTGTTTGGTTCACACCAGGGATAACTTTCACTGTCTTATTCACAAGCGTGCCATCTGCCGCTTCAACAACTTCTGTTACGAAGTTTGTACCAACAGCTTGACGGTTCTTATCAAGAACGATTTTGCCGTTTGGTGCATCAAGCTCAAGGCTCGCCAAACACTGACGGAAACCTTTGTGTCCATCTGAGAAGTCGCCGTTCACAGTATTTGTACAAGTCACAGCAGCGCTTATTGCATTGTAGTAACCCGTTGCAAGAAGTGATGGTGATGGGAAACGCTGATCAGGAGCAAATGCGTCTTGATAAGCTTTCACGAAAGTTTTCCAACCTTCGTTGTCCCATGTGTCAGCCTGAGGCCCTGATGAAGGTGTACCCACCAAGGCTTTTTTCGCGTTACCTTTTGAGTTCAACACAGTGCCGTCAACCATGATTGTACCACCAATCAAGTTAGCGTCGCCGCCCGCTTGCTGGTACTGGTTTAGGAAGTTAACCGCATCACCACCGCCAAGGCCGAGGTAAATCGCGTCAACATCATCTGGCAATGAAGCGATAATAGAACCGAAGTCTTTTGTTCCAAGTGGAACCCAAAAGCGGTCTGTAATTTCGCCACCAGCAGCGCAGAACTCAGTCGCAAAACCGAAGACTTGTGTGTAGATGAATGAATAGTCTTCACCGATTGTAGCGACCGTTTTGTAGCCTTTTTCGTTGAAGGCATAGTTACCAAGGCCAACAGACCACTGAGCACCATCCATGTTGAAACGGAAGAAGTTTTCAGATGGTTTGACATATGTTGTTTCTTGCGCACCGGAGATGCCGTTTATGAAAGTCATTTGCGGTTGCGTTTTTGAGTAATCACGAATTGCGATACCCTCAGAACCAGAAAGTGGCCCTACAACAAAATCAACTTTGTCTTGCTCAACGAGTTTACGAGCAGCACGAACGGCACTGTCAGGTGAAGCATCTGTTGGGCCGATAATAAGCTCAATTTCGCGTCCACCAGCTTTGTTGCCATATTTGGCCAATGCTGTTTTCACACCGCGAATACCATCTTCACCGAGTACAGTATAAGTACCTTCAAGTGTAGCGAGAACGCCGATCTTAAGCTTGTCTGCAGCTTGTGCGCTGCCAGCTGCCAAAAGCGCGGCAACGGACGCGCCAACTAATAGTTGGAATTTCATGTCTTTCCTCCCAATTTTGCACAGAAGGGCAAAATGCCCTGCAATGGGACCGCACTCCTCGGCGGTCTAGGGAGAGTTTGCGGTCGAAAAACAGTAAATTCGATGACGGACCGTTAAGCTGGTGTAACTTGCAGTCTCTTTTTTGAACAAATTGGACCATCTTAGCGACCATACAAAACGGCTTGATCGTCCACGTGGTTGTTATTTGATTTGCTTTATCTGATCTATCAGCGTTTAGGGGCCTGCCCACCACTTGATAAAAAGGCTTGCTGCAATCAGCCACATTATAGAGCCAATTAAGATGTCCAAAACTTGCCAAGCTTTCGGATTTTCAAAAACCCCAACCAAAA
The DNA here is from genome assembly GCA_039964305.1 of Hyphomicrobiales bacterium. Lineage (GTDB taxonomy): Bacteria > Pseudomonadota > Alphaproteobacteria > Rhizobiales > JACESI01 > JACESI01. The sequence continues at coordinate 5,643 of JBDVXS010000118.1, read as the reverse complement.
GCCGCGCCCCGTATCCAAGGGCGAAAAACCATGCAAATGACCCGATGGCAGCACCCAAACCATAAACGATCCGGTCAGCGCCTTCGTAATTTGCAGATAAGCCGCCAAGCAAGACAACTGTATCCAAATAAACATGCGGGTTTAAAAAAGTAAGCGCTAAACACGTCGCAACCGCTTTCACCAAGCTATCAGCCCCTTGCTTTGCTGCGGTCATTGCATCTGGCGAGAGAGCACGGCGAAATGCCATCAATCCGTAGACAAATAAGAAAATCGCACCACCAATCGTTACAAGCTGGATGAGCCATTTGGCTTGAGACACCAAAGTACCAAAACCAAGAACACCCACGGCAATCAGCAACGCGTCCGAAAACGCACAAATCAAGCAAAGAACAAAGACATGCTGCTTCAAAAGCCCCTGCCGCAAAATAAAGGCATTTTGTGCGCCGATAGCAACGATAAGACTGACGCCGAGGAAAAACCCGGCACTTGCGGCAATAAAAAGATTAGTCAATTGCACTCCAAACCAGCACTGCGTTCAGGCACTAAGGCCAAACAAATATCATCAAGCGTCCGCTCAATTACGAACTGGCCATTAATGGCGGGCAACGCGAAGACTTGCAAGAAGCAAGGTGCTACTCACCCTTAAAATAAAGAGAGCTGACTGGAGTTTTGGTCTGTTTTCTTCTGCTCGGCCTCATCCTTCACCTCAACGCGGTTTTGAAGCTCAGCATCATCGTTGCGCACAGCATTCACCCTATCAGACACAGGCGTGATGTTATAAAAGTCATTGCGTTCATTGCCGTATAAAAATGAAACATCCTTTGGTGAATGTTCAACGCAGTCTAGCCAAACATCTGCAAGCGTGGGCGGCACCAAAACCGGCATACGGTGATGAACTGCAGCAATATCAGAACTCGCCTCAGTGGTTAAAAAGCACACAGTATCTATCTCACTGCCATTCGCATGGGCGTAGGTCTCGTATAATCCTGCATATCCTAGCATCTCACCATTCTTAGGCGCGATATAATAAGGCGTCTTTTGCTGGCCCGACCGGTGCCATTCGTAAAAACCAGATGCTGGAATAATGCAGCGACGGTGCCGAATTGCAGATTTAAACGATGGTTTTTCAAAAACGCTTTCAGACCTTGCATTAATTATCAGCGAAAAATCCTTCGGCTCCTTCACCCATCCAGGCAAAAACCCCCAACGCATCAAACGCATTTCGCGCTTATTAAACTCTTGAAAAATAACAGGTATCGGCTGAGTTGGCGCAATATTATATCGGCTGGGCGCCCCTTCAAGGTCGTTACACCCGAATATCTCAGCAGCCTCCTTCAAGGAATGATTGATCGCAAAACGTCCGCACATAGAATTTTTTTGTTTCGTTTACCTTATGTTTGCAACACGGTGACAGAATAAAAGCTGGAATAAGAAGCAAGAATGGTGGCTCATGGCTTTGTCTCAATATAACGATCTCGAAAATTTCACAAACTCGCAAGAGGTTGCGCAGGCTTTAACGGCTATTAATGTCAATCTTACGACTGGGTTTGCCACCAATTATCTCAATCATTATGTGGAAATTCTGCTTCTGTTGGAAATGCTGCCTTCGATGCCTGAGTGCGTTGAGGATATCGTTATGTGGAAACCAATAGGTTACACAGACCATGTACGCCAGAGCGGGCTACCTAAGTCAGAATTGGTGCTAGAAGCCTTTGAACATTCTGATGTTAACCGTCGCAAGGCATTAAGCGACGTGACGGATGAAGTGGATAGCGAGGTCCTTCGTTATATCGGACTGGCGCAAAAAGCAGTCGACCTTGGCGACAAAGAACAAACCCTGTCCGTGACACAGGAAGCCAAAGAAGTTTTGACACCATTGCTTGAAAAAATTTCAGGTGTGATCAGTTCACCAAACTTTTTAGCAAAAGAACCAGTGGATGACTTTGTCTGATACGGGCACCGAAAACTCTCAGCCTATAAACAAACCAATTTTGGGTGTGAGTTGTCTGCTGCTTTGCCACGACAATACACTCCTCATACAGCGTGGAAAGCAACCTGCTAAAGGTCTTTGGAGCTTACCCGGTGGCAAGGTTGAATGGGGCGAAACACTCGAAGACGCGGCGCGCCGTGAACTTCTTGAAGAAACATTCTTGAAAATTGATCGTCTACAATTCGGCGAATTCGTTGAAATCATTGAACCAACCCATCATTTCGTCATTTCTGTCTTTGTCGCAAGGCTCAATGACATGACACCGCCAATAGCGAGCGATGATGCAGCTGATGCAAAATGGTACACGCCCAAAGAACTGGATATATTGGACCAAACAGACAAGATGACACCAACAACCAGACAACGCATTAAGCGTTTATCTAAGTTGTTTTGACAAAGTACTTCTGTTTGCCGTAATTCTTTGCCCATGAAAAAATCGATCATCGCATTTCTTTCTATCACCCTTGCCTTTGCCGCGCTTACGTCAACAAGCGTTCGGCCTGCTTTTGCTCAGGCGCAAAAAATTCCACCTTATGAAAACAGACTGCTTCGGCTTTCTGAAATTATGGGGTCACTTCATTTTCTCACCCTTCTTTGCCGCCCAAACGAAGGGGCAATTTGGCATTCTAAGATGAATGAGATTTTGACTGTGGAAGCGAAGACTCAGCTGCGTAAGGCAAAACTAACCGAGCGCTTTAATGCAGGCTTTGGTAGTTTTCAGGCAACCTACAGAAAATGCACGCCATCAGCAGAAACTGCGATGGCAAGGTATATTACCGAAGCACAAGTCATCGTGCGCAATTTGACGACAGACTTTTCTGGCTAAGCTGTTATTAAAAAACGATTTTAGTAAATTACCCGCATTTACGTGGCCGCGTTAACCTTCTCTTTATAAATGCCGCACAGATGCGAAAACAAGTGATAGGGTCTGTCTTGTTTGGGATGCATTGCATCAGCCTCATTGCTGGAAGAAAAAATTGACTAAAGCCGATACTAGAAATGCAGCAAGTGCTGATACTGACTTGACAATTGCTGAGAAAAAACGCGCCGCATTAGACCTTGTTCTGGATGCTTGGTGCACGGGCCTTGATAATGGCATAGACGGCGAAATCTTGGCGCATGCAGCCCTGTTTGCAGCACTTTCCGACATGATTGAGATATATGGCGAAGATGCCGTATCAAATCTCGCAGCGCGCCTACCGCAGCGCATCCATGACGGCGAGTTTACGCTTTCGCGCAACATCCAATAAGCTCACTTTGTCGCGCTTTGAGTGACATCAAATTCTTTTGCATTCATAAATTCACGTTTGCATAGTCTTTTTTGCACTCTTGTCGTAGGATACCCCCATTGATTTGAACAAGGGGTTGTTCTTGGATAACGCGCGTTTAAAACCATTGTGGTTTCATTTTCTCTACTTGTTCGCAGTTATGACTGTCGCAACGTTGTATCTTGAAAAAGCTGCATATGCAGCCAAGCAAGTGCCGACAATCCGTATTGAAATTCCTAAAAAATCAGCCCCTAAAACAGAGCCAGTTCCAGATCTCGGGACAGGCGATCTCACGCCTAAAATTCCGATTGGTGAAAATGATCTACCGTTTGAGCGTGAAGACAACGACCAAGATGCCGATTTTGAAGGCGATAGCGAAGAACAAGAAGCTGACGAGGGCGAGCGTGAACCAGAGACCGAAACGGCTGACGAACCGCGCAAGCCAGCTGAGATTTTTTATGAAACCAATCAATTACCAGATGCTGTCAAAAAAACCCGCGACCGACTTTTAAAGGCTGCAAAGGCTGGCGATGTGGAAGAGCTTCGTAAAATCTTCAAAGATTTTGCAGAACCACCAATCGTCTCGTTTGACGGTGACGGCGATCCTGTTGATCATATCGTCGAAAATTCTGGCGATGGCAAAGGCCTCGAAACACTGGCCATTCTCTTAGAAGTCTTGGAAACAGGCTTTGTCCATCGTGATGAAGGCGAAGAAGGTGAGGTTTATATCTGGCCTTATTTCGTGGATGTTCCACCTGAAGATTTAAAAACGAACCAGATTATTGAATTATTTCAAATCATCACGGCTGGTGATTATGAAGACATGGTGAGTTACGGTACCTATATATTCTATCGAGCTGGCATTGCGCCCAATGGCGATTTGAAGTTCTTTGTTGCTGGCGACTGATTGATAAAAGGGACATACCTTAGAATGCCAAAAACCATTCTGCCTGACCGTGCCGTCTTGTCTTTGACGGGCGAAGACCGAACCACTCTTTTGCAAGGGCTTGTAACGGTCGACCTTGATCGGCTTGAAACATCACCCAATGTATTTGGCGCATTGCTTGCGCCGCAAGGTAAAATTCAGTTCGACTTCTTCTTACATAAACGCGAGCACGCTATCTTGATTGATATGGATGCAAGCCGTGCTGCAGATTTTTTGAAGCGCATGAAAATGTACAAACTCCGTGCAAAGGCAGACATTGCCGATGTGAGCGAACAGTATGATGTTGTGGTTTCTTGGAGTGATGACGCGCCAGATAATTATGATGCACGCAGTGAGGCACTTGGCACACGCGAAGTGTTGGAAAGCTCTGGCGAACACAATGCTTCCGCCGATGAATACCACGCCCACCGCATTGCGCTTGGTATTCCGGAGGCTGGCAAAGATTTCGCTTTTGATGATGTCTTCCCCCATGACGCCATGATGGATGCCTTACGCGGCGTTGATTTCAAAAAAGGGTGTTATGTCGGGCAAGAAGTTGTCTCCCGCGTTCAACACCGAAGCACGGCCCGCAAACGGTTCTTCATTTTGAAAAGCGACGTTCCGCTTAAAAGTAATGAGGCGGTTATGCTAGGGGATAAATCTGTTGGCACCACAGGAACCACCTTTGGCGGTTCGACCTTAGCTTTGTTACGCGCAGACAAATTGGAAGGCGCAACTGAGGCGCTCACCGTTGACGGACAAAGCGCGGAGGCTTTACTACCTTCTTACTTTACAGAATTCCAAAACAAGAAGGCATAAAGCTGCCAATGTCGAAACCTGCCCAAACGCCAAAGACCCAACCACGCGCATGGCAACGTATGCTATCTGGCAGACGGTTGAACTTGCTCGACCCTTCGCCGCTTGATGTTGAAATTTCTGATATCGCCCACGGCTTGGCAAGGGTGGCGCGTTGGAACGGGCAGACCCAAGGGGAGCACGCTTATTCTGTCGCACAACACTCAATCCTCGTGCTCGACATCGCCATCGCGATGGAACCGTCGCTGACAACGCAAATGCAATTAATCGCCCTTTTGCACGATGCACCTGAGTATGTGATTGGCGATATGATTTCGCCGTTTAAATCCGTCATGGGTGGCAATTACCGCGAGGTAGAAGACCGTCTTACCAATGCTATCCACATGCGGTTTTCACTCCCCGTTGATGTGCCAAAGGCAAAGCTTCGCTTAATCAAACAAGCAGACAAAGCCTCAGCCTTCATTGAGGCAATACAGTTGGCAGGTTTTGATGAAGCAGAAGCCGAACAAATTTTTGGCGCGCCTAAACTGCACCCGCTAACAGATTTTGACGTAACACCACTTTCAACCGCTGATGCACAACGCGCCTTTGTTGAGCGGTTTGACATGCTCGAGAAAGCGCTTTGATATGGCTGAAATCCACGT
>JBDVXS010000117.1:0-17253 GCA_039964305.1 Hyphomicrobiales bacterium | reverse complement strand
ATGTCATCAATGGCAAGGCGACCCTCCGACAATCTGGCTTACCGCGCTTCAAAAGCTGCCGTGAATAAGGTCATGCAAGGGCTTGCGACAGATTTGGAAGGCGAGGGCATTCCCGTCGTGTTGATCAATCCAGGGTGGGTGCGCACGGACATGGGTGGGGCTCATGCTGATCTTGATGCTGATGATGTAGCGCACGGTATTGTCGATGTTGCCGATACGCTATCTATGGATGATACAGGCACTATGATCCGCTGGAATGGCGAGCGCATTACTTTTTGGTCTTGAGAAGCAAGCCATCTCACCGTGGGTGAAATCAGTGGGCTTTTATGCTCCATGCATACCCTTTGTACAGGGGAGCGAATTGGCCTGAGCGGCCATGCTTATCAGCAAGGCTTGCGGCAATGCCTGAAAGCTCTTTTCGAGCTTCCACATGAAAGAGAGCAAGCCACTTCATCAAAATTGCACGAAACCAGCTCGGCAATTCTTCTTGCTGACCAAAATCAACAATGTGCAGCGTGCCGTCTTTTGCAAGTGCGTTGAAACCCTGATTGATCGCTTCTTGCCAAGGGGGGATCATTGAAAGGGTATAAGAAAAGAATACGCGGTCGGCCTTTTCAAAACCGAAGAGTTCTTGAACGCTAAAGTTTGACGCATCACCTTGAGTAAGTGTGATGCGGTTGGTCAAGCCAGCCTTTTCTATATTCTCCCGTGCTGTAATCAGCATTTCTTCAGAAATATCAAAACCGAAAAACTGGGCGTTCGGGAAAGTTTGCGCTGCCTTTATGAGATTGCGGCCTGTGCCACAACCAACCTCAACAACATTGTGTCCATCGTCAGGCTTCAAATCATTGATGAGTTGATCCCGTCCCAACAGATAATATTTGCGCGTCAAATCATAGATGTGGCGTTGGGATTTATAGATACCGTCCATAAGGCCAGCATGGGTGTCGGTTTGAGCGCTCATGGTGGGGACTAGTTCTTTACGTATAAATGGAAGCCGCCATAAATGGCCGAGCGATCTTGCGCGTTGAGTTCGAGTGATGTCTCTTCCTCATAGGTCCATTGATCAAGCGTTTCATCATAGACGCGACCTGGTAGTAAGCTCGGTTTATCAGCCGTGCGGAAAATCACGCGGGCGCCTTTTTTGGCGGTGCGGGTTACTTGGTCCCACAGGTCGTTCAATTGCTGATCTGTCATCCAGTCTTGCGCGTCGAGGAAGACATAACCGTCCATGCTATCGTTTTCTTCATCACGCAGCTTTTCTGTGACAGAGATATTGGTGACAGAAATACGGTCTGCGCGTTCTTTGATAAGATTAAAATGTTTGGCTTGTAGGTACGGGGGTAGGGGCCCAGATGGTCCGGTTGATTGCGATGTACCATCATCGTTTAACGGCGCGTAGCCTCGTGTGAAGGCCTGCCATGTAAAATAGTTTTCCTCTAGGGGAAATCCACAGGCCAGTTTTTCTGTTCGTTCTTTCAACACAACAGATATATCACCGCCAGCTGCTAAGGCATCATATTGTGCGGGTGGAATGCCAAGGCCGAAAAGGGATGATTTTTTCGAGGTCATCCAGCGCACAAATCGTTTGTCAAAAATTGGGGCAACCGACTTTTCAAAGAACGTGCGCTGCTCTTCCATGGTCTTCGCTTTGGTCATTTCATTCAGGTCAACGCCATAAAGCTTGGTGCCTAAGTGGATCGCTCCGATGAAATATCCAAGCAGACCATGATGATAAAGATCACGAGAAAATAGAGTAATGCGTTTTCGGAAAAAGCGGTCGCGGCCTTCCCAATAAGCGCGGGTAGAGGCGTCGATTTCGGAGCGCAAAAACCGTTCATAGGTGCGAAGGTTTGCTTTTTCATCCGCCTCGCCAAAGAAACGATAAAAGGTTTGATAATCAGGAAGCGCTTTTGCAGCAGTGATTTTAAGGCGGTTCAAAGCGACATGCGCGGTATTTAGGTCGACGGCCAAAATCTCTTTGGGGTCTTGGGTTAGATAAGACAACACATTGCAGCCACCGGACGCAATTGTAATCAATCGACTATCTGGCCCCAATTGCAGGGCTTTCATATCAACGTCTGGATCTTCCCAAATTTGTGGATAGACCAGACCTTTGAACATCCATGTAAACAAACGTTCAGAAAAACCAGCGCGACTTCCAGCCTTGTGCTGGTAAACCGCTTTACGCAAATGCACAGCACGGTCTGCTACTGGTTTTGATGCATTCTCATTTGTTTGATTTAGTTTTTTGTCAGACATATTTTTCTTGTTTTTCGTTATAGCTAGACCTGCTCGCCGATATAAATGCGATTAAATTGCAGTTTTTTCGACAGGATTTAGCGTAATTTTATAGCCCATTACAGTTTGACGATAGCAAGGCTCAGGCTGAAAACCCCTAGAAATGCTGGCGTTTGGGTAGCGCGTTGCCTGAGGGTTAACAAGAGCTTTCTACAATATACGATATTTAATTGGAATTTGCCGCAAAACTGCGCCGTTATTTTTGAATTATTTCAACACCCCATTGTTAGCGTCAGCCTTTAACAGGAGAAAAAGCGGGTGGCTATGCTGGAAGCGATTGGAAAGAAGGAAGATATTTTGTCAACTTTGAGAAGCGTCACGGATGCGAATGCTTCATCTGAACAGCTCTTTGATTTAATGTTTGATTTATTCGCGACGTCCAAAGACGTCCCACAAGAAAATGCGTCGTTGTGCGAAGACGTGCTAACGCATCTCATTGCTTATGTGGAGGTTGAGGCAAGGAAGCGGATAGCAGAGCGTTTGGCGCAGCTTGAGTATGCGCCGCGTCGAGTGATGAAGAGTTTGGCGATTGAATCAATTGAGATTGCAAAACCTGTATTGTCAAAATCACCTGTCCTCGAAGATGAAGATTTGTTGATGGTGACCCGCGTTTGTGGCCCTCAACACCTAGAGGCGATTGCTGAAAGACCAGCGATAAGTCCTTTTGTAACAAACGAATTAATGCGCCTTGGTGGTGTCCAAGTTTGGGAGCGTCTGGCTCGCAATGGTGGTGCCTCGTTGGAAGAAAAAACAGTTGGCTTTCTGGTCAACCGAGCAAAAGAGAATGCTCGCATTCAAATTAGCCTTATCGACCGCCAAGACTTGCCTGAAAGTACAGTTGTGCGATTGGTGTCAGATGCTGGCGAAGCCGTTCGTGCGCATCTCCATCATACGGGTCGCGCTCATTTGGTGAAACATCTTGAAAGCGTGGAGGCTGCAACAGCTAAACGCATTCGCGAGGGTTCAAACCTTATTGGGATGGATTTCGAAACGGCCTACAACAAGGTTGTGCAAGATCAGCAACAAGTGCGCTTGAACTGGCGTCATCTTATGGACGCTGCGAGCAAAGACGATTTTCCGCGTTCATGCGCTATTTTTGCCTGCTTGTCTGGAATGAAGCTTGAAGAGGTTATCCACTGGCTGTCCAGATCGGAAATTGACCCTGCTATCGTTGCGTTCAAAGCGTTGGGATTAAACCGCGATTTGGTCGCTACTTTGCTGAGAACCGGCCCTTGGCAACGTATTTTATCAACTAAGGCCCGGGTTGATGCCCTAAGAACTTTTGATCGCTTAAACACTACTCTTGCTAAACGCAGTTTTGCAGCAAGAAACGACGCATTCGCCCAGCATGCTGGGTGTGCCTAAGACGAACTGGTTATGCTATTCCTGTAAACTCAGAGGGCTTCGGCCCTCTTTTTTTTATCTAAATCTTGAAATTTCTGAAAAATCGTATAAAGATATGTTTATATCGTTTTTTGGAGGTTCATTGAGTTGGACGGCGTCAACAACATATCTTTTGACAATTTGCTTGGTCGTCTAAAAGCGGCCAGTGAAGCAACACGTCTGCGGCTCCTGTTTCTACTTGCCCGAAGTGAACTGACGGTGAGCGATTTGACCGCGATCCTTGGGCAAAGTCAGCCACGTATTTCTCGGCACCTCAAATTGCTAAGTGATGCTGGTGTGATTGAGCGTTTCCCAGAAGGGGCGTGGGTTTATTATCGGCTCGTTGATGCTGGGCCTGGCTCAAACCTTGCTCGTAGCCTTCTTGGAAGTCTCGATGCGGCTGATCCACAATTGGTGCGTGATATGGAGCGGCTTGAACAAGTTCGTAATTCCCATGCCAACCAAGCCAATGAATATTTCGATGCCAATGTAAAACAATGGGACGCATTGCGTGCGCGTCATGTGCCGGAAGAAGCTGTTGAAGCAGCGATGTTGAGTGCAATTGACGATAGACAGTTTAATGCGCACTTGGATGTGGGCACAGGCACTGGACGTATTCTTGAATTATTTTCAGGCCATGTTGAGCGTTCAGTCGGTATTGATGCCAACCCAAAAATGCTCTCGGTTGCGCGCAATCGGCTATCAAATAATGAGATTTCCGCACAAGTGCGGCAAGCCGATGTCTATAATTTAGCACCACAGGGAAACCTTCTAAAAACGGTTTATGACTTAATCACAATCCACCAAGTGCTTCACTTTCTTGACGATCCAGCATTGGCTTTGTCAGAAATTTCGCGTGTGGCGGGTGCTGGATCAACACTTTTGATCGCCGATTTTGCCTCTCATAATCTAGAATTTATGCGAGCAGACTATGCCCACAGGCGATTGGGTTTTTCAGACGAACAAATGTTCGGCTGGTTAGAAAATGTGGGCTTTTCGGATTTCGAAACTATTAAACTTGAGCCAGAAACTGTTTCTGGTGAGGAACTTACTGTCCAAATTTGGACAGCAATAAAAACTTAGTTTGTAAGGATAAATTATGGCTCATTCGAGCATTAATAGACAGAAGCTTGGCGGCGATGACGCAAATATCAATGTATCATTTGAGTTCTTCCCACCAAACAGCGACAAGCAAAACGAGGTGCTCTGGTCTTCCATTGAGCGCTTGGCGCCTTTGTCCCCTTCCTTTGTCTCCGTGACGTATGGTGCCGGTGGTTCAACCCGTGAACGTACTCACAAAACCGTTTCCCGCATCGTTAAAGAGGCAGGTTTGCGGGCAGCAGCGCACATGACATGTGTTGGTGCGACGTGCAAAGAGGTGGATGAGGTTATCGAAGCTTATGCAGAAGCTGGTGTGACCGACATCGTTGCTTTGCGCGGCGATCCTGCTGAGGGCATTGGCACTAAGTACCGCCCACATCATGGTGGTTACAAATATACCAATGATTTGGTTGCTGCGATTAAAAAGCGTGGTGATTTTGAGGTTGCCGTTTCTGCTTACCCAGAAAAACACCCAGAAAGCTGCGACGTTTGGGCTGACATCGAATTTTTGAAACGTAAAGTAGACGCGGGCGCAGACCGTGCGATCACGCAGTTCTTCTTTGAAAATGATAGTTATGAGCGCTATTTAGAGCGCGTGAGACGGGCTGGTATTACTATCCCAATCATTCCAGGCATTGTTCCTGTTCATAATTTCAAGCAGGTTGCTAATTTTGCAGGGCGTTGTGGAACCCATGTTCCTGATTGGCTGCGCCGTCGTTTTGCGGGTCTTGAAAATGATCCTGCAACCCGTCAGTTGGTTGCAGCAGCGGTTGCTGCAGAACAAGTGATGGATCTTGTTGATCGTGGCATCACGGATTTCCATTTTTACACAATGAACCGCGCTGAATTGGTGTTTGCCATTTGCCATATGCTTGGCGTGCGGGATGAAGAACAGATCGCGGCTTAGGGTTCCCTACTATCGCTGTTTGACTAATAAGAAAGGCCGGAGCTCAAAGCTCCGGCCTAAATTTTTGCCGTTTCCCGCATCTGGAAATTTAAATCAGTCCAACTACAACAGCTGTGACAAATAAAAATGCGGCGAATGTGATCAAACTACCAAACGGACGTGCCATAAAAGCCTCCTCTGTTCTGTCTATAAGACCTCCGCGCAGCAGAGCTAATATGCTCAAAATCATCCCGTAAAATGGGATCTGACAAGATGAACATTCAACTCTTCTAATAAAAATACTATACAAAAGTAGCATGTTGTCTAATGAAAATTATGCTGCGATGCATCAAATTACCTGCAAAATGTAGGCTTGATTAAGAAAAAGTTATTTATTACAGCAATTTATTTTGGTCGTCACATTTTATGCACAGTGTTATTGATTTTGGAGGGGGATATGTTTTCCCTGATAAAATTCAGCAATACGCGACGTCATGTCTATTCGCTTGATCAAGCTTCGATTAAACAAATCGTGGTAAATTACATTTTAAGTTGTAGCGTGTATTGAGGCCATTGTGGCAATTGTTGATTTATTTGAAGCTGTTGTAGAAGGCATGGAGGAGCAAACCCTCAGTGCTTTTCTTGATGCGCTTGTTAAATCTGGAACGTCAGATGACCTTGAAACGGCTGCTGACGGTAGACGCTATGTAGCAATTGTGCGGTATTTGCTTGGTATTGCAGACTATATGTCTCGCAAAAGTGCAGCAGAAGTTGCGTTGAATACAAAAGGGCTACCGTCTGATATTTATCTGTTTTTTGCTTGCGATAACATTGATATTGCATCTGTATTTTTAGCGCCAACTTTTGATCTTTCAGAAGATGATTTAATCCATATTGCAAAATATTGCAGCCGTGAGCACCGTTTGGAGATGCTAGCGAGGGAAGATCTAACCCCCCATGTTCGTCAAGAAATTATGCGGCATAACGAGGTTGCTGTGATCCGAGCGATGAATGAGACCGAAGAACGGGCAATCTTCTTTGAGTATGATGATAGCCTAGTTATTGATAATAACAGCCTAGTTCTTGATGGTTATGGCCTCGAAATGGACGAAGAGCTGGAAATTGAAAATCCGCTCGACTTGATGCTTAAATCCTATGTAGAGAACAGCCGTTTTGCCGACATTATTGAGCTTTTAGCAAAACACGGTGATCTGTCTAAAGAGATGATGAAAGGCATGTTCTCACGCAAAGAAGCTGAACCAATCAGCATTTATTGTCGCGGCATTGGCGTTGGAACAGAGGCCTTTGCAGCGCTTGCGCGTTTTAGATGTCGCCGTCTTGGACAGATGGAACGATTAGCTGAAAATGCGATTGAAGCTTATGAAGAGATCAGCCACGATTATGCGGGAGCGATGTTGGCAGACCTCAAGCAGCAAGCACCACAAATTGCTCGCAAAATATCGACATAGTACGGTCTATTACTGCGCTTATAATTTAGCCTTCCTCTCAGTTTCTCATTGACAATTTGGCCCTAGCATTTGATGCAGGAGCAGGACTTCATTTTTGAGAAGAGTTGCTATGCGATTTGAAGGCACGAAAGATTATATCAGCGATCAAGATTTGACGGTTGCCGTCAATGCAGCCATTGCGCTGGAGCGCCCTTTGTTGGTGAAGGGGGAGCCTGGAACTGGTAAAACAGAACTGGCCAAACAAGTCGCCAGTGCCTTGGGTCTTGAGCTGATGGAGTGGCACGTAAAATCCACCACAAAGGCGCAGCAAGGCCTTTATGAGTATGATGCCGTTTCGCGTCTGCGTGATAGCCAATTGGGTGATGACCGCGTTAATGACGTGAAAAATTACATCAAAAAAGGCAAGCTTTGGGAGGCTTTTACGGCGGGCAAGAAGGTTGTTTTGTTGATTGATGAAATTGACAAAGCAGACATCGAATTTCCAAATGACCTGTTGCAAGAACTCGATAAGATGGAGTTTTACGTTTATGAAACGGGCGAGGTGATTAAAGCTGAAAACCGCCCTGTGGTCATCATCACATCTAACAATGAAAAAGAATTGCCAGACGCTTTCTTGCGTCGCTGTTTCTTCCATTTCATCAAGTTTCCAGAACCAGATACGCTGGCAGAAATTGTTGAAGTTCATTACCCAGGGATCAAGCAAAATCTTGTGCGTGCGGCCCTTACTCAGTTTTATGAAGTTCGCGAAACGGCAGGCTTGAAGAAGAAACCATCAACGTCAGAGGCGCTTGATTGGATTAAGTTGCTGGTGGCTGAAGACGTCGACCCTATGACGCTTCGTGAAGACAGCAAGAATGCTTTGCCGAAATTGCATGGTGCTTTGTTGAAAAACGAACAAGATGTTGCTCTCTTCGAACGGCTTGCATTCTTGGCGCGCCGCGAAGGTAGATAGACTGTGTCGGCGATCCTTGACGCCTTTTTCAATCCTATATTGCCCATTTTTGCTATTGCAGCCATTGGCTATTTATTTGGGAAGCTAAAGCTCTTTACCGCTGAAATGGCGGCGGTCATCAATCGTTTTGTGATTTTGGTGTCGCTGCCAGCTCTGCTTTTTTCCTTCTTAGTCTCTGCCCCGTTTTCAGAGTTCAATTGGTTGCTCGTTGGAGCCTATTTCGCCGCTAGCCTGTTCATTTATGCCGCAGGTTTTTGTTTGATGCGTTATGTTTTCAAACTAGGCCCGCGCGAGTCTTTGCTTCTTGGAATGGCTGGGTGTTTTACCAATCACGTTTTCTTCGTGCTTTATATCGCGCCCAATGTTTATGGCGAGGCGGCAATCATACCCATCTTGTCGATCATTACCTTCGATGCGTTTTTGATTTTTGGTGGTACGTTTTTATATATGGATGTGGTCGTCAGCGGTGCGCGTTCACCTTTGGAAGCGCTGAAGGTGTTTTTAAAAAATCCTATGATTATTGCGATGATCATAGGTCTGGTTGTTGGCCTTCTCAATATCCCAGTACATGATGGGTTGCTCACCTACGCCAAATTTACTGGTGCTGCCGCAGCTCCTGCGTCGATGTTTGCGCTTGGTGTGGTGTTATCGGGGGCTGCCATCATGAAATTTGACGGACCAGCAACGACGATCACGACGATGAAGTTGCTGTTGCATCCGTTGCTTGTGTTTGCTGCGTGTTTGGTGTTTTTACCGATGGAGCTTGCAAGCGGTGACATATGGGCCAAGACCATGATATTTGCAGCGGCTGGTCCAACAGGTGCCATGCCATTTGTCATTGCCCTTCAACATGGTGTTTCAACAGATCGGCTGGTTAAGGCAATTGTTTACACAACGGTGCTATCCTTATTCTCACTGGCGATCTTGGCGTCATTTTAGATGCCTCTTAACCAACAATCGTTTGATCAAATGTGAATTGATTTTAAGCGTGGCAGTTTTACTTCAATCTCTAAGATATGAAGGTGAGTGAAAGACATGAATGATTACCCAGATTACTCCGTGAACGAACGGATCGCTGATAGTGTTATTCATGTGATTGGGATCGTGTTTGCGATTTCGGCTCTGTCCGTCTTGATGACGTTTTCTGGTTTGCAACAACCCTATTACGCCACTATCACGCTTGCCGTTTATGGTGTGGCGATGGTGTTGATGTTCACTTGTTCTGCCGCCTATCACATGGTGCCTATGATGAACTGGAAGGGGTGGCTTCGCCGTTTCGACCATGCCGCCATCTTCTTAAAAATCGCTGCGACCTATACGCCTTTTGCCTTTTTGAAACTTGGTGGATATCTGGGCTATGGCTTGCTGAGCACAGTTTGGATTGTCGCTATTATCGGGATGGGCATTGTTTTATCCATGCATCGTGGACGCAGCCATTACATTGTATTCTTGTATCTGGCTCTTGGCTGGGTTGGCGTCATCATTATCTGGCCGCTTGCCATGTCGATGTCCACACTCGCATTTTCGCTGATTTGTGTTGGCGGCGCGCTTTATTCAATCGGAACAATCTTCCACGTTTGGGAAAGCCTGCGCTACTCCAACGCCATATGGCACCTGTTCGTTCTGCTTGCGACAGTGTGCCATTTCTTCGCGGTGTTTGTTGCCGTGATTGTGGACGGTATCTAAGCCCTATTTTTCTGCGTGAACGCCAAGCAAGAGTTTGCGCGGATCATTGCCTGAGCGCGATATTTGGTAGAGCAGATAAGGCGCGAAGAATAACATGCCCGAAAGTATTGATAACACGCCAATCGCAGTGCCAGCAGGGGTGAACCCGCTCCGCCACGCAATCCAAACACCAGCCACGACCAAGTATGACAGGAAATCGAGGTTGATATGCCCTTGCCAAGTGAGGGCTGGAACAGTGGTGAGGATAGGCGTTATAAAATCAAAACGTCCATTCAAAACCAGTATCAAGCCGTAGCCAATGAGGCCTAAAAGTATCAAGGTGATCAAAATGCGAAACTGCGTCATGTTTTTTCCTAACGTGTCATGGGTGTTAGATTGATGCATAGGAAAAAGAATTGGTGCTGTGCAATTACCTGCAAGGTAAGTGACTAGTGACGGCGAGCCTTATAGTTTGAGGTTGATGATGGAATTTACAAACACATTAAAAACATGGCGCCATGCGCGGCGCTTCAGTCAATTGCAATTGGCAACAGAGGCTGAGATTTCCGCACGACATTTATCCTTCTTAGAATCAGGTCGTGCGAAACCAAGTAGAGAAATGATCGGCAAGCTGAGCGATGCGTTGCAATTGCCGCTTGAAGCCAGAAATATCATGTTGACCCATGCGGGATTCGCTGCCCGTTATGAAAGGCGGGAATGGGATGATGAGCAAATGCAACCGATCCAAAAGGCGATTGATCGCTTGCTGGAAAATCATATGCCTTATCCCTGCTTGGTGCTTGATCGGTATTGGACAATTTTGAAAGCGAATGATGCAGCCGCTGGTTTCTTTGGCGTTTTGGGGGCAGGGGTTGGCGTCAGTATTCTGGACCTCATGGTGTCTGACACATTGCCGCCTTTGGTCGAAAACTGGCCTGAGGTTGCGCATCATACAGCTGTGCGATTGCGAACTGAAAGTTTAGCACTTGGCGGCGATGCAAGGCTGGATGCCGTTGTCGCGCACCTTAGCCAAGTTGACGGTGTATCCTCACAAACGGCAGCGCCTGTTATTCCGATTACCCTGCGCCTTGGTGAACTGCGTTTGTCGATGTTTTCAACCCTGTCACAATTCGGCACGCCAGAAGATGTGACACTTGATAGCTATAAGATTGAACATTATTTCCCGATGGACGCGCAAACAGAGGCGTTTTTTAGCAAGACACCCGCATAAACCGCCGATGCACCCAACCACTAACATTATCAGTTGTTACAATCGCCAACCAATTGCCTCGTTGTTCGAAAACGGTCGCTGTCTCGCCTTTCAGCAAAATTGTAATTTGCCTAAATTTTGTACCAGGGCCACTTCTCACTGAAAGCACGCCCCGTCCTTTGCTAGGGTCAACGACTTTGCCCAAGCCTCGAACGAAGCCGACACATTGTGCTTGGGCTGGATTGACCAGAATGAATGTCGCCGTTGATGTAAGTGATACCGTCAATGCTATAGCGAGTAAAAATCTGTACAAATTTGTTGTAATATTTGAAGTATTCATGGGTTAACTCAATCAAAAATAATAATTTAATATACTAAAATCTAACAAGCATTTTCTCTTCATGTCAATATTGGGTGTGTGCTGGTGGTTGGGATGAAAACACCACTATGAAGCGACTTGCGCATGGTCATCACGCACACTAAAACGCTCACATGTTCATTCCATTTTTCCTCAAGCTTAAAGAAGTCCGCATTCCTGTGTCTCTCAGGGAGTTTTTATCGCTATTGGAAGCGATGGAGACGGGGCTTGTGGATTATGATGTTGAAGGTTTTTATCATCTTGCCCGCACTGTGCTTGTAAAAGACGAGCGCCATTATGATCGCTTTGATGTAGCGTTCGCTGATTTCTTCAAAGGGTTGGAAGCGGTGTCTGGTTTGCCAGATGGTGTTGAGGAGCAGGCAATCCCCGAAGAGTGGCTTCGCAAGATGGCGGAGAAACATCTTTCAAAAGAAGAAATGGCCGAAATCGAAAGCCTTGGCGGGTTCGACAAACTGATGGAAACGCTGAAAGAACGTTTGAAAGAACAACAAGGCCGTCACCAAGGGGGCAGTAAATGGATTGGCACGGCTGGCACATCGCCCTTTGGCGCTTATGGGTATAACCCTGAAGGCGTGCGCATTGGCCAGCACGAGAGCCGTCATCGCCGTGCGGTGAAAGTTTGGGATAAGCGAGAGTTCAAAAACCTCGATGACAGTCGCGAGCTTGGTACCCGCAACATCAAGGTCGCCTTGAAGCGTTTGCGGCGATGGGTGCGGCAGGGGGCTGCGGAAGAATTCGATCTTGATGGCACAATCCAATCCACGGCTGAACACGGCTATCTGGATGTCCAAACCCGACCAGAACGACGCAATGCGGTGAAGCTGCTTTTGTTCATGGATGTTGGTGGTTCAATGGATGACCATATTAAGACAGCAGAAGAGTTGTTTTCAGCGGCAAAAGCTGAGTTTAAAAACCTTGAATATTTCTATTTCCACAACTGCCTTTACGAAGGCGTATGGAAAGACAACAAGCGGCGCTGGCAGGAGCAAACGTCGACCTATGATGTGCTCAATAAATATGGTTCTGATTATAAGGTCGTGATTATTGGCGATGCGTCTATGTCGCCTTATGAAGTGGCGATGGCGGGCGGTGCTGTTGAACATTGGAACCCAGAATCAGGTGAAGTATGGCTGCGTCGTTTGTTGGCGCAGTATCCAGATACGGTTTGGCTAAATCCAGTAAAAGAAGAATATTGGCCCTATACTCAATCAATCGCGATGATACAGCATGTGTTTGAAAACCGCATGTTCCCGCTCACCTTGTCTGGCCTTGATGATGCGATGAAAACGCTCACTCGATGAAACAGGCGTTCTGACCATTGTTCCAACAAATTTGTGCCGTTATAAGAACCTTATGAATATTCGTTTCGTTCAATGGTTGTTACTTGCAGTCTTTGTGTTTTCACAAGGCGTGATGGCGCTTGGCATTTCATCTCCCGCGCAAGCCAGTACTCTAAGCGACGCGGAACTTGCAGCCTACACGCTTCCTGATGGTAGCCTGCCTGTTATTTGCCTGACACCCAATGATGATGGTACGGCGTCGCACGTCATGTGTGAGGGGTGCCTATGCTGCTCTCTTGATGGGGCGGCTTTTTCGCTTGGCCAAAGTGTCATTAATAGTTTGGGCTTTGATGTTGAACGCACGAACCTAACAGTTGCCTTTAGCGCGCAATTTAGTTTGGAAAGAACCCGTGGTCCGCCGCTTGGCGTTTGATCCTTCGCTTTCCCTTTTTTCTAAGCAGCATTAACAGCTGTAATCCCATTTTATTCGTGAGGTCTTATGACTTTTTCAAAAACACTTCTTGCAGGTGCTGCGGCCCTGTTTCTCTCTGTTCCTTTTACCTTTGCAAATGACAGCAACCATTCGGGCCATGATGCTGCCAGTCATGGCGAGCACAAACATCAAACCCTTGAGGTCACCGCTGCATGGACACGGGCGACTGTCAAAACGGCCAAAGTTGGCGGTGGGTTTATCTCTATCAAGAACAACGGCGATCATGCCGATCGTTTGATCGGTGGCACGGCAGGATTTGCTGGTGATGTTCAGCTTCACACCATGGCCATTGTCGATGATGTCGCGCGTATGCGTCCTTTGCCGGATGGTATTGAAATTCCAGCAGGGGGCGAGGTTATCCTCAAACCGGGCGGTGACCATGTGATGTTTATGGGCTTGAAGGAGCAGCTCAAAGAAGGTGAGAAACGTTCTGTCTCCCTTACTTTTGAAAAAGCAGGCAAGGTTGAGGTGACATTTAAGGTCAATGGTCTTGCAGCAAAAGGCGCTGGCGAAGATCATTCAGGCCATGGTCATACCACCAAGGAAAAAACGAGCCATGGTGACCATAGCGAGCACTCGCACTAGGCTTTTTTGGGTAAAAAGCTATCTGGCTAGATATTTTCTAGCCAGATACCCTCTAAAAGACAAAAAACACTCGACAATCGTGGAAACTTAGCGTAACTACGCGCAAAATTTCATCGAATTTGAACGACGAAATCGCCCCGGGATGAAAAAGGTCCGGCCTGCATGGTTCAGGGTGAGGCGCTCTGGTGGTTCGCTAAACTTAAAAGGAAAACTAAGATGAACATTATTGACGAACTCGAAAAAGAGCAAGCTGAAGCTATTTTGGCGCAGCGTACGCTCCCTGAATTTAAAACGGGCGATACTGTAAGAGTGAACGTTCGCGTTACTGAGGGTACACGTACACGTATTCAGGCTTATGAAGGCGTATGTATTGCGCGTCAGGGTTCTGGTGTGAATGAGAGCTTCACAGTTCGTAAAATTTCTTATGGTGAAGGCGTTGAACGTTTGTTCCCAATCTTCTCACCATTGATCGAAAGCGTTGACGTTGTACGTCGTGGTAAAGTTCGTCGTGCGAAGCTTTATTACCTTCGTGATCGTCGCGGTAAATCTGCACGTATCGCAGAAGCAACTGATTCCCGCACACGTCGTATCCAAGACGGTGAGCGCCAAGTTGCTCAAGAAGCAAAAGCAGCGCGCGAAGCTGAAAAAGTGGCAGCAAAAGCTGCGGCTGACGCTGAAAAAGCGGCAGCAGCTGAGGCGCCTGAGGCAGCATCAGAAGAATAAATATTCTCCCTTTGGGATGAAGACAAAGCCGCGTTCGAATAGAACGCGGCTTTTTTTATTTTCGTTGCATCGCGAATGAATGTGATCTTATTTCTTGAAATAATAAGGAGGGGTATTTCCATGGTTGCCGCAGAAAACGTAAGTATCGGCGTTGCATGGGCCACTCGAACTTGCGAGCAGGCTTCGGCTCATGTTTGACAGTCGCGATTGCTGCTAAAGCCATGGACCAGATTGGTGTGACCATCGGCTCTATTGATTGCCTGCCATCAAAGAAAAACGCCGCTTGGTAAAGTCCAAGCGACGTTTTCATTTTTAAAATTAAGGTGGCGCGGTGTGGTTAATAGTGCCGCATGCGCGCCAATGTTTTAAAACTTATATTTAAGGTTGAACTTCACTTGATGAGTATCAAACTCTGATGAAGTGCTGCCAGCGCCGAGATCGTATGAACGGTTTTGCAGGTCCACATAATTGTATTCAACACCAGTGATCCAGTTGTTGTTGAGGGCATATTCTGCACCTGCACCGACGACATATCCTGCTGCTAGGTTTCTGTCTGATGCGCCTGCAAGGCCGAGATCAAGGCGTCCTACTGCAACACCACCTTCAACATAGGTTAAGAGGCGTTCTGTTGGTGTGTAACCTAAGCGGGCTGTGAATGTGCTTAGGAAATCAAGCTCAGCGTTTGCCGTACCTGATGTCGCATCACCGCCTACATAATTGATGTCGCCTTCAACACCGAATACGAGTTTATCAAATTGATAGTTGTATCCAAGAACACCACCGCCAACAAAGCCAGTGTCTTTGTCTAGGTTTGCGCCAAAATTATTGTCGAAGCTACCGTTAAAATCGACCCCGGCATTACCACCGATGTAAAAACCACTCCAGTCGAACCCTTGAGCTTGTACTGGTGTTGGGACTGGGTCCAGTACGTCATTCGGTAGATCTGCGGCATTCGCTGCATTGGCTGCAATTGCAAACGTTGATGCTGCAAGCAGGGTAGATCTCAAAACTCTCTTCATACCAATCAACTCCTTATTGTGGGCCTTTGTAAATACCGTTGGAGGGGAAGCTTGAATGCTTGTCTATCGGCAGGCCGTTGTTGATTGAGACTATGTGGTATTTAATTGCGGCGGCTTCTGGCATGAATTGCGGCTATTTCTGGGTTTTTTGTTCAATAAAATGAGATATTTTGAGAAATTACGTGAAGTGTATGAACGTATTTTCGCCCTCACAACCTTGACGTTACCCCTTACTGTGACCGATAAGAACATCATATAATCTTAGAGCACTGTTGGAGGTGCTCAGGCGAACAATTCAACATGTTAAAGGTCGCAAAAATGGCTAAAACGCTTTATGATAAAATCTGGGATGATCATCTGGTTCACGAACAAGACGATGGCACTTGCCTTCTCTATATTGACCGCCATCTCGTTCATGAAGTAACCAGCCCGCAGGCTTTTGAAGGTCTTCGTATGACAGGCCGCAAAGTGCGCGCGCCAGAGAAGACATTGGCCGTGGTTGATCACAATGTTCCGACCACAGACCGCTCGCTGCCAAACCCTGATCCTGAATCAGCTACACAAATTGATGCGCTTGCAAAAAATGCGGCTGAGTTTGGTGTTGAATATTATTCTGAGCATGACCGCCGTCAGGGTGTCGTGCACATTATTGGCCCTGAACAAGGTTTCACTTTGCCAGGTATGACAATCGTTTGTGGTGATAGCCACACATCAACCCACGGTGCTTTTGGTGCCTTGGCGCATGGTATCGGTACATCTGAGGTTGAGCATGTGCTTGCGACACAGACGCTGATCCAGAAAAAAGCCAAGAACATGAAGGTGGAAGTAACTGGCCAACTTCCTGACGGTGTGACAGGCAAAGATATCGTTCTTGCTATCATCGGCGAAATTGGCACGGCTGGCGGCACTGGTTATGTAATTGAATATTGCGGTGAAGCCATCGAAGCGCTTTCTATGGAAGGCCGCATGACGGTTTGCAACATGTCAATCGAGGGTGGTGCTCGCGCTGGCCTTATCGCACCAGATCAAAAGACATTCGACTACATTACAGGCCGCCCAAAAGCGCCAACTGGCAAAGCTTTGGATATGGCGATTGAATATTGGAAGACATTGTTCACAGACGACGATGCGAAATTCGACAAAGTGGTAACACTTGATGCGGCCAACTTGCCGCCAATCGTCTCATGGGGTTCTTCACCTGAAGACGTGGTATCGATTGAAGGTGTGGTTCCAAACCCAGCTGACATTGATGATGAGACAAAACGTGCGTCTAAGCAGCGTGCGCTTGAATATATGGGTCTTGAAGCTGGTACGAAGATGACAGACATCGCAGTTGATCGGGTGTTTATCGGTTCATGCACCAATGGCCGTATTGAAGATTTGCGGGCAGCGGCTGAAATTGCCAAAGGCAAAAAAGTTGCAAGCACTGTAAGCGCGATGATTGTTCCAGGTTCTGGTCTTGTTAAAGAGCAGGCTGAGGAAGAAGGTCTCGACCAGATTTTCAAAGATGCTGGATTTGAATGGCGTGAGCCGGGTTGTTCTATGTGTCTTGCTATGAACCCAGATAAGCTGAAACCTGAAGAGCGCTGTGCGTCGACATCTAACCGTAACTTTGAAGGTCGTCAGGGCTTCAAAGGCCGCACACACCTCGTGTCGCCTGCTATGGCTGCCGCAGCGGCGGTCGCGGGCCACTTTGTGGACGTTCGCGACCTTTAAAAAGGGTGCATCTGAAATTTAGATAAAACAAAACCGCCGGTTCGAAAGAAGCGGCGGATTTTGTATTTTTAAACCGGGTTGGTTTTAGCTG
>JBDVXS010000116.1:0-15058 GCA_039964305.1 Hyphomicrobiales bacterium | reverse complement strand
CTTTCACTTGAACATGACGGTAACGACCAAAGCCTCTCGCTCAATGAGGGCATGATGAAGACCGTGCTAGAAGCCTCTGAAAAGGCGGCAAAGTCATACGGTGTTGCGCCGATTACATTTGATGGCTTGATTGCGATTAAGGGCATGGTTGAAACAGGTGTTTCTGATCTCAGCTCTGATGACCTCGCCAAGCTAGAAAAAGCGGTTGTTGCTGATTTTGATGTCCTGCTTGATCATCTGGTTGTTTCCCGCGAGGGCGAGGGACGCGCGCTACAGGCATTTTTAGGTGATGTGGTGTCCGAGGTCGAAACACTCACGAATGCGGCTCAAAACGCCCCAGAACGCGCGCCAGAGGCGATTTCTGC
The DNA here is from genome assembly GCA_039964305.1 of Hyphomicrobiales bacterium. GTDB lineage: Bacteria > Pseudomonadota > Alphaproteobacteria > Rhizobiales > JACESI01 > JACESI01. The sequence continues at coordinate 14,693 of JBDVXS010000116.1, read as the reverse complement.
TAAGCTGCAGGCTCAATTGTCCGAGCTTATTGCAAGCGATCACGGTTTAAGCGAGGAGCGGCTTCATCAAGAAGCGCTGATGATGGCAGCGAAAGCTGACATTAAAGAGGAAATTGATCGGTTGCTGGTGCATGTTGAAGCGGCTCGTTCTTTCTTCAAACTTAATGAGCCAGTGGGCCGCCGCCTTGATTTTCTGTCACAAGAATTTGGCCGCGAAGCGAATACACTGTGCAGCAAGGCGAATGATGTGGCGATAACCAATATTGGGCTTGCTCTTAAAGCGGCAATTGACCAATTTCGCGAACAAATTCAAAACGTGGAATAGAATAAATGGCGGGCAACAAAGGTAACACCCAAACGGCAAACAGAAGAGGGCTAATGTTCGTGCTCTCTTCGCCATCAGGTGCGGGCAAATCGACCATTGCTCAGCTGTTGTTGAAGGAAGACGATAATCTTGATCTCTCAGTCTCTGTCACCACTCGCGAGAAACGCTCGAGTGAAGTTGATGGCGTCCATTATCATTTTAGAACCCGTGAACAGTTTGAAAAAATGGTCGAGCATGATGAATTGCTCGAATGGGCTGAGGTTCATGGCAATTATTACGGCACCCCGCGCCAATTCGTTGAGGATAAGCTTAAGGCAGGCGCTGACGTATTGTTTGATATTGATGTGCAAGGCACCTATCAAATCAATGAAAAAATGCCAGAAGATGTCGCAACTATTTTCATATTGCCACCTTCGATTGCTGAGATGAAATCACGCTTGAAGCGACGGGCAGAAGATTCGGATGACGTGATTTTGCGCCGCATGAAAACAGCGGTGAGTGAACTTGAGGCGTGGCCGGATTATGAATATCTGGTGGTGAATGAAGACTTAGAGACAGCCTTTGATCAGGTGAAATCCATTTTGACCGCAGAGCGCATGCGCCAACGCAGGCAAAGCGCTCATAGTGTGCTTGCCAAAACCCTTCACGAAGACCTCATTAAAGAGACTTCTTAAAGCGCATTTGATAAAGCGATGAATTCTTCAATGCTCAGGGTTTCTGCGCGGGCTGTTGGATCAATGCCGCGCTCTTCCAGTATTTTGATTGGATCATCAAACACACTCTTCAAGCTTGCCCGCAGCATTTTGCGTCTTTGTTGAAAGGCTGCAGCCGTAATGCGCTCTAAGTTTCCAATTTCGCACGGAACAGGGCTTGCTTTGGGGCTTAGGTGCACAACGCTTGATGTCACTTTTGGTGGTGGCGTGAAAACTTCAGGGCCTAGATCAAACATGATGTTGGTATGGGTGCGCCATCCAGCCATAACGCCGAGGCGTCCATAGTGTTTTTCACCAGATTGGGCGACGATGCGTTCAGCCACTTCGCGCTGGAACATCAAGGTGAGGCTCTCATAAAAGGGCGGCCAGTCATCTGATGTTAGCCAGCCAATCAACAAGGGCGTTGCGATATTATACGGAAGGTTCGCAATCAACTTGGTCGGCAACCCATCCTTTGCCAGAAGCTTATAATCCACCCGCAGCGCATCTTCTTCCAAAATGGTCATACGGTCTGGATAGGCTGCTTGAATGTCTTTCAGCGCGTTGATGCAGCGTTGGTCGCGTTCGATCACAGTCAGATGTCCAGCACCTGCTGCCAAAATAGCGCGGGTGAGACCACCTGGACCGGGGCCAACTTCAATCACATGATGGCCTTCTAGCTGTCCCGCAGTCTTTGCGATTTTCGCCGTGATGTTGAGGTCAAGAATGAAATTTTGACCCAATGACTTTTTAGCATTCAGCTCATAGCGACGAATGACATCACGAAGCGGTGGAAGGTTGTCGATGGTGCTCATGGTCCTGTTTGTCCTGCCGCATGATCAGCCATTTCAGCAGCCATATTCAGTGCCGCCAATAAGCTATCGGGCCGTGCATTGTTTTTGCCTGCAATATCTAAAGCGGTGCCGTGATCTGGTGATGTTCGAATGAAGGGTAAACCAAGAGTCACATTGACGGTTTCATCAAAGGCGATGGTTTTAACAGGCAGCAAGGCCTGATCGTGATACATGGCAATCACCGCATCATAGGTTTTACGCTTTTGGGCATAAAACAGTGTGTCAGCAGGGTGAGGGCCGGTTACCGTAATGCCAGCGTTTTTTGCGGCGGTAATTGCAGGCAGGATAATGTCGCGGTCTTCACTGCCCATTGTTCCTTCTTCACCCGCATGAGGGTTTAACCCTGTCACAGCAATGCGCGGCGAGGGGATAGCAAAGCGGTTCTTGAGTTCGCGTGCTGTGATCATCATCAACTCAGTGAGTTCTTGAGTATCCAAAGCAGCAGGCACGTCTTTAAGCGGGATGTGAAGTGTTGCAGGAACGGTTCTAAGCTCTGGCCCTGCAAGCATCATAACAGGGCGATAGATGCCGCCCCATTGTTTTGCAAGCGCGCCTAGAAATTCCGTATGGCCTGGATGCTTGAACCCAGCCTCATAAAGCGCGTTCTTGTTGATTGGGCTGGTGACAATAGCGCTGGCCCGTCCTTGCTGGATTAAGCTTACCGCTGTTTCAATCGCTTCAATAACCGCTGGGCTATTTTGCGCGAGCAATTGGCCGGGTGCATCTTTAATGCTGTTATTGAGGGGATGAAAAAGAAGCGCTTTTGAAAATTCACTTTGCACCTCAGCGGCAGACCAATTCTCATCCCATTGCTGCAAGGTAATAGAAGCACCAAGCAGGCGGGCACGGCTTTCAATAAAGGCAGGATCAGTCAGGAGAATAAAGGGTGGAACCGAGTGTTTATCTCTTTCCGCCCAAAGCTTAATCGCCAGCTCAGGTCCAATACCGGCTGGCTCGCCAATCGTCAGCATAATGGGTTTGGTCAAAGAATGGCTCATGGCTCAAGCCATCCCTATTGTTTTGTGGATTGTTAGCGAACAATAATTTTGGCTTGTTTGCGCAAATCCTTCATCCAATTTTCTGCCTTCTTTTGCAGCTCTTCTGAATTGAATTTGCCAACCTCAACGTTCAGACCTTCTTTTGGTGCTGAATTGTCGACGATTTCGCGAACATTACAGATGGCCAAAACACCAATTCCTGAATCGCCTTGTTTTGGCGTGGAGAAGAGCTGACCATTTGCTCCAAGCACGTCCTTGCGAATATCGTCAGGCAGCGTGTCGGTTGTATAGCGTCCAATTTTCCGCATAATTACGCCACTTGAGGCCAATCGAAGGGCTGCCTCTGACGCTTGTTTGCAAGTCTTGTTCTGGTTTTTAAAAGCTTCAAGCTCACGACGACGTTGCGAAATAGCACTCTTTGATGAGCCTTTTTTGGTCACAAAGATAATCTGGTCGATCGTGTACTCTTTCACTTTTCGGTTCTTGCCACCATTGTCTCTATTAAACAGGATTGATGTAATATCCTGCTCCGGCTGTGGGCGGCGACCTTCTTGGCGTGCACGAGCGATTACAATTTGCTGCCATAAAATACGGGCGCGGATGAAACGTTTAAACGTAGAGGGGTTGATGCCTTGCTGCTTTAGCGCTTGTTCAAATTGACGCGAACTAAGCCTATTACCTTTTGCGATATTGCCGAAAGCTTCGTCAATTGTTTTGTCGGGGACACTAAAATTGATCCGTTTGCCTTCTTGAAACTGCAGTTCTTCGTTGATGAGCTGTCTTTGTGCTTCATTGCGCGTATCGCCTTTGAAGCCTGTCAACCGAAGAAAACGGGCGCGTTGGGTGATTTGGTTGGTTGTGACAACACCATTGTTTACCGCAACGGCAATTTTAGTTTGAGCACTAGTGGTTGCACTAAGACAAAGTATAAAAGCGACAAGAAGCAGAGCTCTCGTAGCCAAGCTTTTCACCGTAACAATCATTTCCAACATGGTCTTTAAGCCTTTTCAAATTATCGCAGTCGGTAACGTCATTGTATTACACATTACAATTTTGTCATTTTTTTGCAAAAGGGGGCGATGTTTTTAATGAATACATCTGTGGAATGCCTCTTAAATTAACCGTGATGACCAAGAGCGACGCTGCTTAGAAACCACCCAACGTTCTAAAGTTTACGCTGAATTCGAAACCTTCACCATCACGTGGGCCGTCCTCGTCAAAATCTTGAACAAAGGCAAGAGAGACGCGCAGCTGCTTGTCATCGAAGGCAACACCAATGCGATTGTTTACAAATTGATTGTCGTCAAAATCGTATCGGGCATCACCAAACAGGGTCCAATATTCATGTGGTTTGAATGAGAAACTACCATTTGCTTGAGCACTACGAGGCAGATCGTCAACTGTTTGTCCGTTAATAAACGTATAGCCTGCGCTCAATGAAAGAATATCAGAGGTGTAAGCCGCGACAACATCGCCTCGGCTGACGTCACTATAGTTGCTATCAACCCGTATGCGACCAATCAGACTATATTGATCGACAATGGTTGCCGCGATGCGGGCAACCACGTCAGAGCTGTCATCTTGTAGGCCGTTTTCAACTTCCAAACTGGCTGTACCTTGGTTTGCGAAGGAGTTTTCGCCCGCCAGATGGAACGATTGTCCAACTAAGGCATCCGTTTTAAACCAGTCATTCCATTGTGTTTTATGGGTGAAACCAACATTTGCCCGTACACCGCCTTCAACGCGATCAAAACCAGCAAACCGGTCACGAGAGAAAATATTGGTGTCATCAAGAACCAGTGTCTGTGAATCCTCATTGAGGAAACGATCAATTTGCTGCTCGTTCGGGCTGGCAAATATCTGGCCGATTGGTTCAAAAATATGCGAGGTATTGCCATGCGTGATGAGAACCGGATAACGCCATTCTAGGCCTGCGGTTACTTGTCCGCGTGCAATTTGATCTTTGTCTGGAATACCAGTGATGCTTGAATTTGCTTGGTCAAAGGCCTGTGCGTCGCCACGAAGGGCCAGCAGAGGCGTGACGACATGGCCACCTTTCGCGATGAAGCGGCGTTTCCACTCAATCTCGGTTGATACACGACCTTGCGTACCAGATGCACCATCTTGGAAGCTCTGGCCGTTGATAACATTAACGTCCTCATCAAAGCGGCTAATTGAGGTCACGTTTGCGGTGAACGATAGTTGTCCACCCGCTATGGCCTTGTCGATAATGCCGTCATAATCAATCGATGGATGGACGATGGCTTGCTGCGCTTGCAGGTTGCCTGATGTTGCATCGTCATCATCAAGAACGTTGAAGAACATTGCGCGCGCATCAAAAAAGTTTGTTGCGCTAAGGCCAGTCAAATTCGCATTTGAGGTGAAGCGGTCAACGCGCGTGGTTAAACGGCTATAGTCTTCAGCAAAAGTTCGGTCTGTAAGGGCCAAAATGTCCCAGCCAGCATTCCACTGTGATGAAATGTTGAACTTACCTGTTGTTCTAAGCCCACCTCTGAACTCGCGGTCACCAGATTCACCCGTAAACTCTTCAGGCTCCTGTTGATGAATACCTGCCAGTTTTAATGTGTAAGCGCCTTTTGCTGTTCTTTGGCGCCATTCAATCTCACCCAGTAAACCTTGATCTGTAAAGTAGGTGGGGGTGACTGTTAGGTCCGTGCTTTCGTTGACAGCGTAATAGTAGGGTATGCCGATACCGATGCCGAGGTCTGTATCTTGCACGAAGTTAGGGCGTAAAATGCCCGTTTTCTGCTTAACTCTTGGGTCAACATGGGAGAAGGCAGGCAGATAGGCAATTGGCACGCCTAATAGCTCAAAACTTGCATTCTTGTAACGGATACGATGGGAAACATCATCAATGATAATTTCCTCAGCCTTGATCCGCCATGTTGGAATGCGTCCCGGTTTCACACGGCATACAGCGCAAACGGAGTATACCCCACGCTTCAAAATGATTTTCTCACCATTGATCCGCTCACCGCTGGCAGCGGCAAAGTAGGTCTCGTCAATCGATTCAATTTGAAGGGATTTAATGAAGCCGTTTTTGAAATCGTCGCTTAGCTCAATTTCTTCGCTTCGAACGACATTACCGCCCACTTCAATGAGGCGGACTTTGCCGATGGCTTTAAGAATTCCAGCTTTACGGTCGTAAACCACTTTATCGGCTTCAAGCGAATTGCCTGCTAGGAAGATTTGAACGTCGCCAGAAACGGTTACAACGTCATTGTCGCTATCAAATGTTAGTGTTTCAGCATCAAGCAACAACCGTTCATCTTCGGATTGTATATTGCCACCAATGTTGCTGAGCGTGCCTTGTGCATAAGCGCCATTGATTGGAAGAACGGACGCACTTACCAAAAGGGCTGCACCCATAGCAAAGCCGCGCACGCAATTTTTGGTTGCGCGATTAAAAGGCGAAAGACGCTTTATGGAACTAGAGAACTGCGACAAACTAACCGTCCTCCTGATGCAATAACAATGTAAATCCCACTACCAACGCCAACAACGTAGGCAACCAAGCTGCTAAAACCGGTTGCACCACGCCCGTACTTCCCAAATCTTCCGCAAGGGATCTCATGACGAAGAGCACGAAGCCCGCTGCTATCCCTGCAGTTACTAATCCGCTTATGTTACCACTTCTAATAAAACGAAGCGATACCGTCGCGGCTATTACCATCATGGCCATAAAGAAAAATGGCTGTGCAAGCAAGGTGTTAAACTGCAAGCTGTAGCTATTTGTAGGCAAATCAGCGCTGCGAGCTTTCTCAATTAAGTCCGGCAAAGACCAGAAAGAACGCTGAGTAGATTTAGAAAAACCATCTCGAACCTCTTCAGCTGTTAGGTCAAGCTGCAAGGAATAGCGCTCTAATTTCTTTTGTTGTGATTTCAGCCCCGTTACCGTTGCTTTGCCCAGTGTCCACTTGTCTTGATCGAGATGAGCACTGTCGGCATCAATTCTCTGGATCAGTTTGCCGCGCTTATTAAGGCGGATCATGGTGACACCGATAAGTTCGGAACCATCACTTAAAGCGCTGGCTGCACCAAGGATAATATCTTCGCTTCGGCCCGCTTTTCTAAGCCAAACGGAACTTTCTTTGCCTGTGAGAAGTTTTGCGTCACGGTTGAACACACTTCCTTCAAGCAAACGCGCCTGTTCGTTGAGGTAACCGACACCTGGATTAAACACAGTTGTCGCAAAGACGCCTAATCCAGCTGCAACGATAAATCCGGGCGACATGAACTGCCAAACAGACACACCAGCACCGCGCGCAACCACGAGTTCTAGGCGTTTTGATAAAACGAACAATGAGCCCATTGCGCCAATTAAAACAGCAAAGGGGAGAATTTGCTGCATGATGGATGGCGTTCTGATGAGTGACAAGAACATCACAGTGCTAGCCGATACATCCAATATGCTGGATGTGCGCCGGAGCATTTCTGTGAAGTCGATTAGAAAAACCAACACGGAAATAAACAAAATGATCTGCAAGATCGCTTTGAGGAAAATCCATGCAAAATAGCAGTGAAGCGTTGAGGATGATAAAAATCTAAATGCCATTATGAGCCCCCAACATTGGAGCCTGGCCGCAACCGACGTAACGAATTGCAGAATTGTTCAACTTTAAAGCCAATTGCTTGCAAGCCGCGTGGTTCTACATTGCGGGCAATTAGTATGCTGCAAACGGCAATGGTTCCAAGAGGCAGCACATAGAGAACAAAATTAAGCAGGGGCGTGGTTTGCGCACCACTTTGAACCATGAACCCGCCCCCTCTAAGAGCCAGCACAGTTAAAAGCGCACTTAGAACGGCAAAGCCGCGCCCTTGTCTGGTGCTTTGCGCGGTACCAAGGAAGAAAAACACAACCATTACATAAGCGATGGAGTAAAAGGGGCCTGCAAACCGAGTGTGAAGTTCAGCAAAGAATTTACCCGGCGATTTGGTGAAATTGCTATTGTTACTGTCGATTTTGAACAGGTACGGCGTGAAGTTTTCTGATGGCTTTTTGAAACGAAGTTCATTGGGTACGCGCCGCTCGAATGTCGATAGGTCAAAGGCATAAGAGGAATAATCAATGATTGAGATCGAATCTCTCTCTTTCGGGCGTCGATGGATCGTTCCATCTTGCAGCACGAAGAAGGTGCCTTCTGTTGTCCGTGTGATCGCGCCGTGTTTTGCCAAATAGGTGAGGGTTTGTTCTTCTTCGCGGTTATCATTCACGACGACATCATTAAAAATGCCATTGGCATCTCGCGCACCGACGTAAAAGGTGATTCCGTTATTAATGCTGGCAAATTCACCCGGTTTGATAACGCTTGATATGAGGTCTGAATTGATCTCGGTGAAAAACACGCGAATTTCACGCCGAGCATTTGGTGAGAAATAATGAGAGACGGAGCTATCCACAATCGCCACCAAAATCGCCAGAAACAGAATTGGTTTTAAAATAGAAAAAGGTGCCGCGCCAGAATTGGTGACGATGACAAGCTCGGAATCGTTGTTCAGCGAGTTCAGAGTATAAATTGCGGCGATCAACACAGCGACTGGCGCAATAAAGGATATAAACTTCGGCAGGACCAACCACGTTATTTGCAAGAAAATAAGAAAACTTTGGCCTTTGCCGGTTATCAATTCGAGCTGATCGAGAGCCTGCGTTAGCCAGACAACGCCGATTAAGACGGTAAGGGTCAGCAAAAACGCACGAAAGGCTCGCCAGAAGATGTAAATTTGCATGCTATTCATCAATGAATGCGCGCCTTTTTGTGCGTGTCATAGTGTTGGTGGCAATTCGTTTTGCACCGACGTTAACGGACAGTTTGCCCTAACAAGGCTAATTTGCCCTGAAAAAGTAGGGTAAACAAGGAATTAACGATCATAGGGGCCATGTTTCTCTTTTAATGGTAAAAGCGAATGTGGAGTGCCGCATAAATGTGACTCTTTTAAGCCCTGATCACCAAATCTCGTCCATTTCGTGATCGGTTTGAGAGAATCAGATGGGTTCCATGCTTGCCAAGCTGTGCTCGAGAGGCATAAGTAAAGTTTAGAAGACACTTTGACAGCTAGACCCAACGAAGGATTACTCATGGCGCGCGACGTAAATATTGATTTTCATCCAATGAAAAAGATTGGTGATGAACTGGTTATTGGTTTGGCCGCAGAGGAGCGGGCGCTTGGTGAGGCAACGTCGAACTTTTTGCCAGAGAACCTTTTCAGCCGCGCGGCTGATACGACTAAGTTTACGGGCAAGTCGATGTCGACCCTTGATCTCGTTTCACCAGACGGCGTTAAAGCAGAACGTTTGGTGCTGGTTGGGACAGGCGATGCCAGTGAGATGGATGAGCCAGCATGGCTGAAATTGGGTGGTAAGATTGGTGGCATTATCCTGTCATCAAAATGCGATCATGTGAGCGTGATCTTAGAGCGCCCAGATAATATCGATTTTGATAGTGAAGCGCTTATTGCCATTGCTGGCGGCATAAAAATGCGGGCTTATAAGTTCGATCGTTATAAGACGAGCTCTGACAATTCAGATGAAGAGCAGGGTAGTATTACCGTCTCATTGGTGACGGCTAATCACACGGGCGCAGCCAAATTATGGAAGTTAGAAGAAGGGGTTATCGACGGCACCTTGTTTGCGCGGACCCTCGTAAATGAGCCAGCGAACACTCTTGGCCCTGTCGAGTTTGCCGCACACGCCAGCGACCTTTCTCGTCTTGGTGTGGAAGTCGAAATCTTAACTGAAAAAGAAATGGGCAAGTTGAAAATGGGTGCGCTTTTGGGCGTTGCTCAAGGCTCTGTTCGTCCACCACGTATGGCGATTATGAAATGGATGGGTGGCAAGAAAGGCGAACAGCCAATCTCCTTCATCGGTAAAGGCGTCGTGTTTGATACGGGCGGTATTTCATTAAAGCCGGGCGGCGGTATGGAAGACATGAAGGGCGATATGGGCGGCGCTGCGGCTGTTATCGGTTTGATGCATGCGCTTGCTGCACGTAAAGCAAAAGCCAATGTGATTGGCGTTTTGGGACTGGTTGAAAACATGCCAGATGGCAATGCGCAACGCCCGGGCGATATCGTCACCTCTATGTCAGGTCAAACAATTGAAGTGATTAACACGGACGCGGAAGGTCGTTTGGTGCTTTGTGATGCACTGCATTACGTGAACACGACCTATAACCCGAAATTCATGATCAATCTTGCAACGCTGACAGGGGCGGTGATTATCGCTCTCGGCAATCATCACGCAGGCTTGTTCTCAAATGACGATGCGCTTTCTGCAGAAATTACAGATGCAGGCCTTACCTCTGGTGAGCATGTTTGGCGTCTGCCGCTCTCAAGCGACTATGACAAGCTGATCGATTCTAAATTTGCTGATATGAAAAACGTTGGCTCGCGGGCCGCCGGTTCAATCACAGCGGCGCAATTCTTGAAGCGTTATGTGGGTGACACGCCTTGGGCACATATTGATATTGCAGGTACTGCAATGGGCTCACCGCAGACTGAGATCAACAAATCATGGGCCTCAGGCTTTGGGGTGCGTCTCTTGGATCGTTTGGTGCGAGACCAATACGAAAACTAAGCTGGAATTAGATCCAAATAAAAGGGAACGCGTCGCACTTGCGGCGCGTTTTTCTTTTCAAGTCTATTTGCTGTTGCCGTAGATTACGGCGTCTGCGTCATCCAACGCAATGGCTGCGCGATACGCTTCCACGAACTGACTATAGCGCCCAACTTCTTCCAGATATTTTACGTTGGCCACTTTCCAATCAGGTGCTTTGTGCTGATTGAGTTCAATTGTGCGACGGAAAACCTCTGCACGTTCACGCCAACCTTCTAGTTGCTGAAGGAATGCTGGTCTGGTCAATTTTGTTTCGTAAGTACCATCTGGACCCGCCAAGGCAACAATGCGCGCAAAGCCCGGCAACACAAACGGCTCTTGGCAGGGGAATGCACACGTCGGCGCAGGCTCCACGCCACCTTTGTTTCCAACAGAAACGCTCACACTAGTTTGTGCTAAACCGAGTGATGTACTGGCAATGATAAGTGCCAAAGCGGCGCTTATGTGCTTTAAATTCAAAATACTCATATCTTTCCCGTGTTCTACCCAAATTAAACCAAGCAACAATATTAAGGATGAGCTTTGCCGAACAATCAAGCAGGTTCGTACATTTTGATCGAAGTGTTATGATCAAAAAGCTTTTATGGCGGAAAAGAAATCGCTGGGATATAAACCCTTATGAGCGACATATTATTCTATCATCTCCTATCCACGCCCCTTGAAGCTGTGATGCCTGATTTGCTTGAAAAGAGTTTGGCAAAGGGTTGGAAGGTTGTTGTGCAAACGGGGCAACCTGCACGGGTTGAAGCCCTCAATAATGCACTGTGGACTTACAACGATACGAGCTTTCTTCCGCACGGTTCAAGTGCAGATGGCGATGGCCAAGATCAACCTATTTGGCTGACAGATGGGACGGACAACCCCAATGGGGCGGCTATTCGTTTCTTGGTGGATGGCGCGGATATCAATGATGCGGATTCTTATGAGCGGGTTGTGTATCTATTCAACGGTAATGATCAAGACCAACTCACCCATGCGCGGGGGCGCTGGAAGGTTGAGAAAGCGGCTGGTCACGCGGTGACCTATTGGGCGCAGAATGAATATGGCAAATGGGAAAAGAAAGCATGAGAGACGATCCAGACTTTCAAGCAAGGCGCGAGAAAGTTCGCCAAGCGCTGGATGAATTACCTGGAAATTATGCAGAAGACAGCGATGGTCGTAATGTCTTTTTCGATGCGGTTTATGATCGTGCCAATGGAGACGAAGCAGAGGTGCCATGGGCGGACCTTGCGCCAAAGGATGAGCTTAAGCGCTACTTAGAAGAACATGCTGGCAAGGGCAAACGTGCCATAGATGTTGCCTGTGGTCTTGGCGACAATGCCGAAGCAATGGCAGCACATGGCTATGAGGTCACGGCATTTGATGTGGTGGCTAAAGCGATTGATTGGGCTAATGGGCGCTTTCCAAACAGCGATGTAACGTATCAGGCCGCTGATCTATTCACGCCACCCAATGACTGGCACTACGGTTTTGATCTTGTACATGAGTGCTACACACTGCAAGCATTGCCAGAAGGCATGATTGAGGACAGTGCAAAAGCCATCTGCGACCTAGTGGCGCCGCAGGGTATATTGCTGATCTACACGAGAATGCGCGAGGATGGCGCTGCTGCAAATGGGCCGCCTTGGCCACTTCAGGAACAATATTTGGATCTACCAGCAAAACACGGCCTCACTAAACTCTCAGACAAGCGCTTCAGTGTGCAGCGAGGCGACCGTGAAATCCCGCACAGCTTTGCAATTTGGGAGCGCAAATAGATGCCAGTTTGGCCAGAAGCTTTTTCTCTCACAGGGCAATATGTCGATGTGGTGCCGCTTGAGCGTTCTCATCTTGATGATTTGAAAGAAGCGGTCTGCGATGGGGATTTGCACAAGCTTTGGTATACGATGATACCGCGCGAAGAGGATATGGAAGCCGAGATTGACCGCCGCTTAGGGTTGCGTGAAACGGGATCGATGCTTCCCTTTTCAATCATTGACAGAGCCAGCGGTAAGGTTGTTGGTCAAACCACCTATATGAATATTGATGCCACTAACCGCCGTGTTGAAATTGGTTCAACGTGGTATCGCCAATCCGTGCAGCGTACGCCTTTGAATACGGAATGTAAGCTGCTCCTGCTTACTCAAGCCTTTGAAGCGCTTGATTGTATTGCGGTTGAATTTAGAACCCATGTGGTCAATCAAAGCTCGCGCCGTGCGATTGAACGGCTGGGGGCGAAGTTTGATGGTATCCTTCGTGCTCATATGGTGATGACGAATGGCACCATTCGCGATACCGCCGTCTATTCAATCACCGCCCCAGAGTGGCCGACGGTAAAGGCGCATTTGAGCCATAAGTTGCGGGCATAAGATCGCTTCTATTACGCTTAAACGCTATCTTCCAGCTGTGCGCCAGCTTCCAACCATGCTTCTTCTGCTTGTGCCAATTCGCCCACTAAGCGCGCTCTGATTTTGCCAAGCTGAGCTGCTTTTTCAGGGAAGTCTCTAAAAAGGTTAGGCATGGCGAGTTTTTCGTCTGCCAAAGCCAGCTTCTTCTCAAGCAGGGCCATTGCTTTTTCAAGCCCGCGTATCTTCTCTTTCAAGGGCGCTATGGATGCCCGTTTTTGCGCGGCATTTTTACGTTTTTCTTGGGCCGTTTTTTCTTGTTCTCTTGCGACTGAAGCGTCAGATTTTTTCTTCGATGTCTTTTTGCTGTCGAGAATATAGCGACGGTATTCTTCCAAATCGCCATCATAGTTTTTGACCGTGCCATCAGCCACAAGCCAAAGCCGATCAGCGGATGCTTCTAAGAGGTGGCGGTCGTGGCTGATAATGATCACGGCACCCTCATAATCATTGAGCGCATGAACGAGAGCTTCGCGGCTATCAATATCAAGGTGGTTTGTCGGTTCATCCATAATCAGCAGGTGAGCGCCGTGGAAAGTGGCAAGGCCAAGCAGGAGGCGGGCTTTCTCGCCGCCTGAGAGGTCTTGTGCTGGCGTATCCATCTTGGAGCGATCAAGCCCGATCTGTGCAACGCGAGCGCGCGCTTGCGCCTCTGACACACCATCAGGCACTGCGTCGTCCATCATTTTCTTAATGTGCTCATAGGCACTTTCTTTCGGGCGAAGCTCATCAAGCTGGTGCTGCGCGAAGTAGGCAATCTCCATCTTATGCGTGCGCTTCATATGGCCTTCTTGCAGATCAAGGCGACCAGAGAGCAGTTTCGCCATTGTCGACTTGCCGTTACCGTTAGCCCCAAGCAGGCCAATCCGGTCATCAGGCCCGAGAGAAACGTTGACCTTCGTTAGAATGTGTTGGTTTTCGACATACCCCACTTTACCCTCTTCTATGTGGATCATAGGCGGAGAGAGGCGCTTCTTAGGGTTTGGAAAATTGAACGGTTGGATATGGTCATCCACCATGGCCGAAATCGGTTCCATCTTTTGCAAAGCTTTAAGACGGCTTTGGGCCTGCTTTGCTTTGGTGGCCTTGGCGCGGAAGCGTTCAACGAACGCTTCCATATGGCGGCGCTGATCGTCTTGCTTTGATTTCAACTTCAATTGAAGCGCTTGGCGTTCGCGGCGCTGTTTGTCAAAGATTTCGTAATTGCCTTTGTAGACAGTGAGCTTCGTTTGATCGAGATGAATGATGGTGTTGACGCATTTGTTCAAAAGGTCACGGTCGTGGCTTATCAAGAACACTGTATAAGGATAGCGGTTGATATAGTTTTCAAGCCAAAGCGTGCCCTCAAGGTCGAGATAGTTGGTTGGCTCATCAAGCAGCAGAAGGTCAGGCTCAGAAAACAACACAGCCGCCAAAGCGACGCGCATACGCCACCCGCCGGAAAATTCAGAGCAAGGGCGTTTTTGAGTTTCAGCATCAAAGCCGAGGCCATGAAGGATAGCGCCCGCCCGCGCTTCGGCAGAATGGGCATCAATATCGGCAAGTCTCAATTGAATATCTGAAATACGCGTCGGGTCTGTTGCCGTCTCCGCTTCTGCCAACAAAGCAGCACGTTCAGTGTCAGCGGCAAGCACGGTGTCGATCAAGGAGACATCGTTGCCCGGTGCTTCCTGTGCCACCTGCCCAAAGCGCGCGCCTTTGTTGACTGAAATATCACCAGTCACAGGGCTTAGTTCTTCAGTGATCAGTTTGAACAGGGTTGACTTGCCTGTACCGTTTTTACCGACAAGGCCAGCTTTCATGCCTG
>JBDVXS010000115.1:0-41583 GCA_039964305.1 Hyphomicrobiales bacterium | reverse complement strand
GGGCGCGGATAGCTTCTTCGATAGTGTGATATTCTGGCGGTAATTTATCATGGAACTTGCGCCGTAAAGCACGAAGGTCACGGCGGCTTGTGCGTGACAGATTTTCCCCTTGGTTGGCGGCAACATCCACCACGATGAAATCAAGCTTCTGTTTAAGAACAGCTGGCGCATGAATACCGCGACCATTGCCGATAGGCTCCACCAAATCATTGATCTCTAAAAAGGCCGCAATGTCATAGCGGTCTTCAAGCGTACAGGGATATTCAACTGGCAAGTTTTCTTTGTCTTCCTTGCTCAGCTCGCTCACGGCAATAACAGCTGGATCATCCATTCCTTTAAACACATACATGCCGCCAAAATGCGATGTGTAGAAATTGTCTTGCGTATACCCCTGTGGCTCTAACGTTAAAGGGTTTTTGATGATGTCGCCGGTGCGCTTTGAAAGTTCGATCATATCGGCAATCAAAACATCATCCCACCACCCGTCTTCCTCCTCCATGAAACGGAAGATACGGTCGGTCAGCTCTTCGCTGGCTGCAACGTGGCTTTCAACCGTGTCCGCCTCAACTTCAAAGGTGCGGATGTTTAACAGTGCGCGTGGTGTATCGAGTGAATAGACAGAATTTAAAAGCTCGCCCACCACAGCATCGCGGGCGGTGAGGGCGAAAAGTTGTTGCTCGTTCTTATCGATATAGCGGCGCAAAATGGACCGCGACATGGAGAAGCGAGCATTAAGCAAAGGCGATGTTCGTTGCTCAATGGAGAGCAGAATGAACTGACGGTTTAGGCCATCTGGATTGAGATAATTGAGGTCGCCAAGTTCGTCACCAATTTCAGGAGAGAAGCCTGAAATATCAATATGAAATTCGGTGAGTTCAGTCGTCTTGCCTGTTAGTTGTTCAAGCGCACGATTGTAACGCCCGACAAGCGCAGAGGAAGAAACATCAAACAGGTTCCCAAACATCAATCCACGTTTGACAAGTCTCATCATGAGCGGTCGAGCTCCACATAGCGGCGCTTGGCTTCTTCCATACGCTGCATTTCGCGCACGGCATTATCAATCGCCACTTCGTCTGATTTATCCGCATAGCGGAATTCACTATCCGCATAACGGTTGATTTCTTGGATCACCATTTCCACCGTGATTGGTTGTGAAAGTTCGGCAATCATCGATTTTTTGGTGTCATAATCTTTGGTGAGGAAAAGCTCCGTGTTTTCCATCCATTCATCGGGCAATTCAAAGTCCATCGCCCGCACTTTAATGGCGTCCGTAATGTTCTTGATTGCACGGCCTGTAAAGCGTTCGTCGGCTTCTTGGATGCCTTTAAGATAGGTGCCCAATTTTGCGATTGTATCAAGTTCGCCAATCTGACTGTTCACGCGGTCAAAGACATTGAGCAAACCTTCTTCGTGCGGGCGCGCGTGGCTTTCGTAGGATGCGGCAACAGCTTTTTCAATTTGTTGCGCTTCAAACAGAGCGTGATCGCCCAATGGAATGTCGTGGTTCTTACCCATGAGCAGGTGCAAAATGTCGATATAGTCATCACGGGTTTGCGGTCCATCCACAAGGAAGCGAGCGCCTGCACGTTGGCGAAGGGCATCGTCAACGTTTTCAGGATAGTTTGAGAACATGCCGAAGGTACAATTGCCGCGCACAACAGTGTTGGCCCCAGCGAAGCTTTCCATCAGCACGGCTGTAATTTCGAGCTGCCCCGCAGAAGATTGCCTATCGCCACGTTTGCCCGCCAGTTGGTCGATATCGTCAATCGTTCCAAAGCCAATAACATTAGGATCGATGACGTTCTTAATGAAGGCTTTGGCGTTTTGTGCAGACTTACCTTGGTAGCTGTCGATGCTGTCCGTTGAGAGGTTTTGGTAGCGGAACGGGTAGCCTGCATTTTGGCAATAGTCATGCACCATGCCTGCCATCATTTGAATAAGCGTGGTCTTGCCCGTCCCCGGTTTGCCGTCGCCCATAAAGGTGAAGATGAAACCGCCAAGTTCGGCAAATGGATTAAGCTTGCGCTCAAAGTCATAGGCCATCAGCATTTTAGAAAGCTTCATCGCTTGGTATTTCGCGATGTGATTGCCGACCACTTCGCTCGGCTTTTTAAAGCTCATGGTGATGGTTGAAGAACCACCGCGTGCCGTTGGCGTGAAGCCATTGATTTCGAAACCGTCTTCTTCAACGCGGTAACTTGCAGCGGTGAAACTTGCAAGGTGAGCGTTATTCTCAGCCCGCAGCGAAACTTTCTCCATTAGCTTTTCGCAATGAGAAATAATCAGTGTGATGAGGTCCGTATCGCTTTTCGCAGAAACCGCCAGCGACTGCTCAAGTTCCCATAAAGTGCCATGCAAGGCGATCTGCGGATTGTCTGTGACAATCTCCTCGACCTCATCAGCAAGGGCTTCACTCTCGCTACTTTCAGCACTTGCAGCCGTCAGCAAAAAGTCGGTCATGTTGGCGAAGACATGCAGGGAGATCAGCGCACAGGCTGAAAGCAAATCTTCAAACTCTGTCTTTTTGGCAGGGTTCAAAGTGCCAGCCAGATTATCGCGCATGAGTTCAGCGAGGCCCGTTTGTTCGGCAAACTGGTCGCTGGTTACTTGCGCAACGCTCAGCGCGCGACGAAGGGCACGCAGGGCGGTTGCTTGGATGGTCGACATTAGCGCGTCGCCATCATCTGATGCTTCAATACGCGCACCAAGCTGGACACCTTCAGGCCGTGCGGTTGATTTGGTGACTAACCCTGGTGTTGTTGACCGAAAACGGCGACGAGTACCAACACCCGGTGACCGCTCGGCAGGGGCATCAGTCGCCCGTGCTTTAGCAATACGCGGTGTGTGGTCGAAGCCAGCTAACATTGCTTCCGAGAGTGCATATTTCTCGCGGATTGCTTCTTCTTTTAATTCCATTAAATCGGTAGATAAGCTCATTTGAAAAGACTCACTTATGACTTAAAATTCGGCCTCGATTGCCGACGACATATTTGCGTACATTCGCGAACCCAGGAGGGTTGCGCTCTTCTAAAACTTGATAAGCGCGTTGTGGCAAAATTAAAGAGCGCAGCTGATGAGTCGCCCCTTCATCCGCCTTGCCAACGCCTGCCAGCGGATCTAGCTGATAAATCTGCCGTTCTGCGGATGAGAAAAAACCCGTCGATTTCTTTTCCGTACGTGCAGATATCAGCGTTTCAACCGTCCATGCTAACGACCAATCAAACCCTTCTTGCCCACTTGCATCGGCGAGCACATCACGCAACGGCCCCGATTGCTCAGTGAAGGCATGGCTGTACATTGGACCAACAAAGAAACGGCGCAGGCGCTTGGGATGCAGGTCATCAAAATCTTCATCAAAGCCGCGTGCAATGGTGACGAGCTTCAACGATGCCGCTGATTGCGCCATGAGCTGTGCTTGAACACGTGGCCATCTACGTTCGTCTTTTACGATCGCACTCGAACCACTATCTTCCAAGTCCATCAGGTAGATCACGGGAATATTGAGCTGGCTGTCATATAAGGCCCAATGCACCAAATATTTGCGCCTGCTTGGGCCAAGATTACCCTGCCAAACGGCCTGCGGATCATTCTGCGCCCAAAACATTTTCTTGTTTGATAGCTGCCCATAATATAGCCGCTGAGACGCAGCATATTGAAATTCACTCGGCGTTGAGTGCTCATTCAAAATATGGCGCACCATGTCCTGCTTGAGCTTTTGCATCTCAGGCAAGCTTTTAAGATGCTTCTCCTTTTGGATGGCATCGCTCGCCATTTGCAAAAGTTCTTGATAAATCGGGAAACCGCTCTCTTGGCGATCGATATCTAAAAGCTCTGGCAGCAACGACGATATGCGTCCTGCAAAAAGATATTTGTAAGATAGCGCTTTGAATGTATTCGCCAGTGCATCCAGATAATCTTGTATGATTGGAATTTCTTTTTCGAGCACCTCTTTATCATCGGTGGTCATCTCAGCCACTTCGTTTAAATGGCCGATGATTTTCTCGAATTTATCAAAATACCGTCTGGTCGCGTAAGCGTCTTCAATCGCTCCGTGATCCAGTGTGTAATCCACTGTCATAATCAATCAGCCTAAGCGCCGTAGGCGTTCTTGTCATGTTTCTCGATGATTTTCTCAAAGCGACGAGCAAAGCGCTCGTCTGATTTGGCTTTTTCTTCCAAAACTTTGCGGGCGAAAACCATGTGGTCTTCGTGCTTTTCCATCATCTCAGCCATGCGACTGTTGGTTGCTGAACCAATGCCCGCCATAGCGGCTTGCGCTTCTTGGTCTGTTGCAACACCAATCTCATTGATTTTATGCGCAACATCTTGCTGCTGTGCCGTCTTCAAAGATTTGCTGAGGGCGTCATAAAGGACAACCCGTTGCTTGGTATCTGTTTGCAGTTTGTTGATGAGCACCATCTGGGTGGCGGCTTGGTTCTGCAAGCTGTCTACCCATGTTTTGCCCTTCTCGATGTAGCGCTCAAGGGTTTGGCTCTCAGCAATTCTCACTTGTTCTTCTTGGGCAAGCTCATTGTAATTCTTGTTTGTCTCAGCAAGTTCGCTCTCAAGTTTCGTGCGGGCGCTTGCATCGGTCTCAACGGAGATTTTGTTTTCAAGCTCAATGATTTTCGGGTCCATCGCTAAAAGCTTGGATTTGATGTCTTCCAAGGTACTAACAGCTGTCTCGCGACCTTGCAGCGTTTCGGTCAAATTACCTTCAACGCGGGTGCGGTGTTCATTTAGCGTGTTGAGCTGTGTTTGCAAAAGATTGGTGATCACGTCTGACTTGGTAATCAAGTCTTGCAGTTTGTCATCAATGCTGGCTGTGCGCATACGTTCTTGGCGCAGGCTCTCCGAGCGATCTTTGGAAAAGAAACCAACAAAGCTTTCCCATCCTGTCTTGTTGCGCATGGAATCGAAGTCTTTGGAAAAGCCTGCGGTCACATCATCAAGACCTAAAATAAGATCTGCGATATTGGCGTCCATTGCCTGCGTATGGGCATGAACATCATCCAGCGTGGCATTTTCGATGTCTATCGAAATATCGTGTCCCGCATCAAGCTTAGACTTGGCAACATCAATTTTTGCGGTCAGCTCGTTCATTTTAGACTGAGCTTCTGCATATTCTTTTTGTGCATTTGCGATTTGAGATTCAAATTTCGACATCTATTCCCCTCATTAAAACAACGACTTGTATGATATACAGGTAGGTTGTTTTTTCTAAATTACAACTAGAAGTTATTGTTGTTGATAGGGCTGCACCCGTATTTCGAAATATTTATTATCAACAAGCGAAGCAAATTTGACTCACTTTAACACAGTCTTTTCAGAGTGCTAGCGTAACATACGGCTTATCAACTGTGCGGTGAAATCAACGGTTGGAATAATGCGCGCATAGTTAAGCCGTGTCGGTCCAATAATGCCCAGCGCACCCACCACGCGATTGTCTTGATCTTTGTAGGGTGAGATTACCAGTGAAGAACCAGAAAGCGAGAACAGGGAATTTTCGGAGCCAATAAAAATTCTGACGCCATCGCCTTCTTCAGCCAGCTGCAAAAGCTGCATCATGTCTTTTTGCGCTTCTAAATCGTCAAACAATCGGCGGATGCGTTCCAGATCATTTTGCGCGCTCATATCATCCAGCAAATTAGACTGGCCGCGCACAATCATTGTTGGCGGCACATCGTCGCCAGTATCCACCCATGAGGCTATCCCTGCTTCAACAACACGCTGGGTTAAACCATCCAGCTCTTCTTTGGCGGATGTATAGAGCCTTTCAATGTTCAGCCTTGCTTGATCCAGCGTATTGCCGCGAATGCGGGCGTTTAGATAATTTGTGGCTTCGCTCAAGGCGGATGCTGTTGTGCCTGCGGGCAGGGGTAAGACGCGGTTTTCCACCTGACCATCTTCATTGACCAAAACGACCAAGGCCTGCGTTTCATCAAGGCGAACGAATTCAACATGCTTTAGCGGCGAGTTTTGTTTCTTGGCTAAAACCAAGCCTGCGCTGCCAGTAAGGCCGGATAATATCGAGCCCGTTTTGGCGAGCACATCATCCAAAGATTGGGAATCGGCTTGGCTTGGTAATTGCTGCTCAATCTGGTTGCGTTCTTCTGTATTGAGCGGGCCAACTTCCATCAAGGAGTCGACGAAGAACCTTAAGCCCGTTTCCGTCGGCATGCGCCCAGCACTGGTATGCGGGGAATAGATGAGGCCAAGGCCTTCCAAGTCCGCCATTACATTGCGCACGGATGCGGCTGATAGGCCTGAGGGCAGAGCCTTTGATATATTGCGCGATCCGACCGGCTCGCCAGAGGCAAGATAGGTATCAACAATGTGACGAAATATCTCGCGAGAGCGTTCGTCTACATCTTGTAAGCTCGGTGTGTTGATGGTCGACAAGAATCGGTCCTGAAGCGTTTTCAAAGGAACCTGATTATTCAATGCCTAAGCGTGAAGCTCAAGAGGTAATTTAGGAAAGAACCCTCCCCACACAATTTTGCGGGAAGGGTTGAATGTTGAAAGCAGGTAATTAAGCAGAAGCTGGTTTGAAAACGTAGCCGTTGCCGTCTTTTTCAATTTTACCGTTATTTGGGAAACCAAAGTGGTGCCCAGCAATTGGTAAGTTGTCTGCCACAGCGCGCGCGATAACGCTTTTACGGGTTGCGGTTGCGATATCTTTGTCAGAATCGAACGCAAGCTGCCAATCAAGGTTTTCAAGGAACAAGGTCGGTACGATGATCAAATCACCCAACAGGAGCAATTGTTCGTTGCCAGAACTGAGGTGGAAACCAATGTGGCCTGGTGTGTGACCTGGTGTGTCAACGCTGCGAATACCAGGGGCTACTTCTTGGTCTGCTTTGACTTGAGAAACGTTATCCCATTTTGCCAAAGTGGCTTGGATGCGACCAGCAAGACCTTTGCGAACCTCAGGCAATTTCGCGATGATGGCAGGGTCTGCCCAGAATTTAAATTCATCTTCGCCAATAATGATCTCTGCATTCTTGTAGAGCAGCTCATTCGTGCCTGTTTTATAAAGGCCGAAGATATGATCAGGGTGCATGTGAGTGATGACGATTTTTGTGATGTCTTCTGGTTTGATGCCCGCTGCTGCAAGGCCTTCAGCACCTGCACCCGCTGTTGGGATGGCGCCTTTGCCAATACCTGCATCAACCATGATGACTTCGTTGCCCGTTTTCAAAACGGTGTAGGCAAATTCGATTGGAATATGTTCGCCAGAATGGCCATTGCTTTGAAGTGTTTTCGTTACTTCTGCGACTGTGCTGCCGATAACGAAACCTTCAGCATGCGCTTTGTCCCAAAAACCATCGTAGATTGAAATAACTTCAATATCGCCAACGTTATATGAGTAAAAACCCTTCTTGCGAACATCTGCTGCATGAGCTGCAGGTAGAAATGCAAGGTTTCCTGTGAGGCCAAGGGCTGCGACACCAGCGGCAGAGGCCAACATCGTGCGGCGTGAAAAATCGATCATAAGTAAACTCCTGTGAGAGGCTAAAAGGACGAATGACCCAATGCGTCATCGTCGCAAAAAAGGTAGCAAATTGACGCGCACACCAGCGTCAAACCTGCTCACGCCAGAACACGGTTACGTGAGATCGGTGAAGGGTAAATGGACGGACCAAGGGGGGATAAGCCAACAGGGTCGAATGTCGGTTATTAAATTGAATTCTAAGCCGTTCTCACCCTTATGAGTAAAAAGTGAGGCAAATTCTTCTCGACGTATTTGTCTATTGATTGCTCTTGCCTCGCTAATAACTCTCGACAGCCCAACAGGACGCCGCTAAGTAAGTCATAACGTAGAATGAGGAAACTGACTTATGCGACCATCCAACCGAGCGCTTGATGAAATGCGCGCTGTTACCATTGAACGGAATTATTCTAAACATGCAGAAGGTTCTTGCCTTATCAAGTTTGGCGATACCCATGTGCTTTGTACAGCTAGTTTGGAAGAACGCGTGCCACCTTGGTTGCGTGGTGGTGGTAAAGGCTGGGTAACGGCGGAATACGGCATGTTGCCGCGTTCAACCTCTGACCGCATGCGCCGCGAAGTAACCGCTGGTAAAGCATCAGGCCGCACACAAGAAATTCAGCGCCTCATCGGTCGCTCACTTCGTGCCGTGGTTGATATGAAGGCCCTTGGTGAGAAACAAATTTCGCTTGATTGTGATGTCATTCAAGCAGATGGCGGCACCCGCACAGCTTCAATCACAGGTGCATGGGTAGCGCTCCATGATTGTATTGAATGGATGCGCGATCGTTCGCTCTTGCAAGGCACTGTTTTGAAAGATCATGTGGCAGCAATTTCTTGTGGCATCTATCAAGGCCAGCCTGTGCTCGATCTTGATTATCCAGAAGATAGTGAAGCAGA
Organism: Hyphomicrobiales bacterium; assembly: GCA_039964305.1. Taxonomy (GTDB): domain Bacteria; phylum Pseudomonadota; class Alphaproteobacteria; order Rhizobiales; family JACESI01; genus JACESI01. Next base: position 33,191 of record JBDVXS010000115.1, on the reverse strand, counting down.
CACAGACGCAAACTTTGTCTTGAGCGGCAAGGGTGGCATTATCGAAATTCAGGGCACGGCTGAAAAAGACCCGTTTTCTGAAGAGGAATTTGCAGCAATGATGACGCTTGCCAAAAAAGGCGTGGCGGAATTGACTGCCTTGCAAAAAGCAGCGATTGGCTAAAGCGATGGCACGCAAGCTCAGCGGCGATACATTGGTGGTTGCCAGCCACAATGCCGGCAAGGTGCGCGAGATCAATGAGTTGATCGCGCCCTTTGGCCTTGTAGCAAAATCAGCTTCTGAGCTTGATTTGCCCGAGCCAGAAGAAACAGGCACCACGTTTGAGGCCAATGCGCTTTTGAAGGCAGAAGCCGCAGCAAATGCGACAGGCTTGCCAGCGCTGGCTGACGATTCTGGTTTTTGCGTTACAGCGCTTAATGGTGATCCGGGGATTTACTCAGCACGCTGGGCAGGCGAGGACAAAGACTTTGGCCGCGCTATGCGCAATGTGCAGGAAAAACTGGAAACATCTGGTAGCGAAGACAAAGCGAGCTATTTCGTGGCGTGTCTCTGCCTTGCGTGGCCTGATGGTCACTTTGAGATGTTTCGCGGCGAAGTGCATGGCCAAGTCGTTTGGCCACCGCGTGGCGAACATGGCTTTGGCTATGACCCAATGTTTCAACCCGATGATCGCGCGCGCACTTTTGGCGAAATGACAGCGGACGAAAAACACGGCTGGACACCCGCAGACCTTGGCGGCGACAAAGCCCCGTTGTCTCACCGTGCGCGGGCTTTCAAAATGTTTGCAGAAAGCTGCTTGTTGGACAAGGCATGATCAGCACAGACCCCGGCTTCGGCATTTACATCCATTGGCCGTTTTGTGAAGCCAAATGCCCTTATTGCGATTTTAATTCTCATGTTCGTCATGGCGGGGTGACGCAGGCTGATTATGTGGAAGCCTATAAGCGCGAGATTGCCTATTTCGCATCGCTTACCAAAGATAAGTTAGTTACCAGTATCTTTTTCGGCGGCGGCACACCGTCGTTGATGAACCCAGAAACGCTGGATGCCATCCTCACCGAAGTGCGTAACACGTGGCCGATGACCAATGACGCTGAAATTTCGATGGAGGCGAACCCGTCCTCCGTGGAAGCAGAGCGGTTTGAAGCCTATCGCGCGTCTGGTGTGAACAGGCTTTCCATCGGGGTGCAAAGCCTCAAAGATGCTGATCTGAAATTCTTAGGCCGTATCCACAATGTGGACGAAGCCATACAAGCCGTAGAAATCGCCCGCGCGACTTTCCCGCGCATTTCGTTTGATTTGATCTATGCCCGCCCGAACCAAACATTGGAAGATTGGGAGGACGAACTTAATCTTGCGATTGATTATGCGGCTGACCACCTTTCACTTTATCAACTCACCATTGAGCCCGACACGGCATTTCAAAAGCTGTTTGATGCTGGCAAGATCATTCCGCCAGATGAAGATCACGCACGAGCGCTTTATGAGGTAACGCAAGATATTTGTGCGGCCCGTGGACTACCTGCTTATGAAATTTCAAACCACGCCAAAGACGGCTATCAAAGCCGCCACAATCTTACCTATTGGCGTTATGGAGACTATGCTGGCATCGGGCCGGGGGCTCATTCACGGCTTTTCATTGACGGCGAACGAACAGGCATGTCGACGGAGACTCATCCAGAAACTTGGATGGCGAATGTGGGCGAGAAAGGCAACGGCATTTGGAATGTTGAAGTCTTGAGCGAAGAAGAATCAGGCGACGAAATGTTGCTGATGGGCCTGCGCTTAAAAGAAGGCATTAGCCTCTCAAGATTTGAAAGTTATGCAGGGCGCCATATCGATGAAAAGCAGATTGAAAGCTTAATTAGCGATGGCATGTTAGAGCGCCTCAGCGATGATATTGTGCGTGTCAGTCGCGAAGGTTGGTTCGTGCTTGATGCGGTGGTTGCAGATTTGGCAATGTAATCAATTGTAAGCTGTTTTGGTTGTCGCATTCGTTAGTAACCTTCGATTTACCTTAATGTTTGAAAAATCTTAACTATTAACGCCTGTTAATCTTATCTTTGCCAACTTCCGCCTTAATGCTCGTAAAAGTAGAAAGCGGAGTCATTAATGCAATCTAATAAAAAGAGCTTATGCGCTTCGGCTGCAATGGCCATATTGTTTGCTTTTCCAAATGCTCAAACAGCATTCGCGAAAGATAGCTTGTTTGGTGCTTATGTTGAACTTTTCGGCGGTCTAAGTACACCACGCGATGGCACGATTAGCTTGCGTTCAGATATCGCAGGTTTTGTCGGTCCATCCGTGTTGAGTGTTTCTCAAAACACAGGATTTCTTGGTGGTGCAGCGCTTGGGTTTGAAATTTTTGAGAATGTGCGTACTGAGGTGGAGTTTTCTTACCAGCGTAATGGCTTGAGCGATTTTGACGCAAACGGTGCGTTTGGTGGACAACCGTTTAACACAGAGGCTACATTTCAAACGGCTACCGTTTTGGGCAATGTATGGTTCGACCTTGATTTCCTCGGCGGCGATAAGATTAAACCCTATGTTGGCGGTGGTGTTGGTTTTGGTATTATTGATGCCAACCTCTTTGATAATCTCGGTGTGATACAAGATATCGATGTCAATGGTGCTGTGTTTGCTTATCAACTTGGCGCGGGTGTTAATATTGGGGTTACAGACCGCGTTGATTTGGGTGTTGGCTATCGTTTTCGCGGATTTGCAAGCACGGATGCGGGTCTATTCACGCCACCCTTCGGCACGTCAATTGATGGTATCAGCCCATCATCTCACAACTTTATCGGTAGTTTGCGATACAAATTCTAAGTTTCAGCAATTGTGCGAAACCTAGATTTTATATCTTTCAGCAGACGCTTTGAGCGACGTTGATACTTCCGCAAGCGATTGAGCATTGTCGTTCATGCTTTTGGCACGTTCGCGTGTCAGCTCGACAACCTGTGAAAGCGACGTTGCGTGCTCTCCCGTACGAAGCGCGCCATCAGAAACAGACGTGATTTCTTTGCTCACATCACCCACTTTCGTGGTGACGGTATTGATCCGTTGAGAAATCACATCAACCTTGTCGGCGGCTGTTTGTGAGTTAACAGAGATATTGTCAGCAATTGTGGTTTGTTGTTGGGTCGCTGAGTGAATATTATTCATAGCGGTGCCCATCTTGCTGGCGACTGCATGAAGGTCAGCCATGACACCTGTCGCATTTGCGCTATCAGATTGAATTTGTCTCACACGCGAGCGGATGTCTTCTGTTGCTTTCGTTGTTTGTTCTGAAAGTGCTTTCACTTCACTTGCAACCACTGCAAAGCCAAGTCCTGCATCACCTGCTCTGGACGCTTCAATAGTGGCATTGAGGGCGAGCAAATTTGTTTGTGCTGCCACATCGGTGATGACATCAATGATCGTCGAGATGTCATCTGAAGCGCCTGCCAGTGCTAAGACGGCGTCTTTGGCTGTGCTGGCAGCATCGGCGGTTTTATTGGCAAAGTCATTAGCAACATTGGCATCGCTGCCAACAGAGGCAACAGACTGTGCAAGCTCTGAGATTGCATCAGATACAACATGAATTTCTTTTGCCATCACCTCAGTTGCGTCCATTGCTTCAAAGGTTTCAGAAGAAATCTCCCGCGCAAATTCGTCAAGATACTGCGTGTTGGTTGATAGATCTTTTGCAGATTTGGTCATAGCGAGTGATCCATCGGTTGCATCATTAGCACTTTCAACGGATGTCTTGGAGAGGTCCGTTAGTGTTGAAGCAGAGGCCGCCACCTGCACGGATTGGTTTTTAAGGTTGCGCATTAAATCATGAACTTCATCAAGGAAAGGATTGACGATTGCTGCGATTTCCGCCGTTTCGTCACCTGATGTTTCATCAAGACGTATTGTTAAATCACGTTCAACTGTGGTGATGCGTTGGAGGCGCTCTTGCAATTCGCCTGTACCAAGCGTTGCGCCATGTTCAGCGATGTTAAGGCCTTTAAGCTCATCTTCTTCAGTGACACGAAGCTTGAAGAAGACATCGACTGCTTTGAACGTGATAAAAGAAAGTGGGAAGGTCCATGCGAACGCGGCGCCCACACCGAGGGCCTGAACTTGAAACTGCTCAAACACGGAGCCGGCAACAAGGTGCTCTGGCATTGCAAAGAAAGCGACGAGCACAGTGCCCAAAGCGCCACAAACGCCATGAACAGCAACCGCGCCGACAACATCGTCTAGCTTGCATTTATGCAGAATGAATTCTTCCGCATAGTAGATAACGATGCCGCAAATTGAACCAATTGCAATCGCGCCATACGGGTCAACGGCTGCACAGCCTGCTGTAATACCAACAAGACCTGCCAACATGCCGTTCACCGAACGATTGGGTGCATAAAGGCCATCATGGAAGCGACCAATCATCATTGCGATAATGCCAGCGAAGGCTGCGGCTAGAATTGTGTTGGCGATAATCATGGCAAAATCAGAATTGCCAGTTGTTGTTGAACCGCCGTTAAAGCCCATCCAACCAATCAACAAGATAACAGCACCTGCCGTTGTCAAAACAGCGGAATGTCCCTGAATTTTCTTCGCTTTGCCGTTTTCGTCAAACCGTCCAATACGGGGGCCCAAAACAATGATACCAGCAAGCGCGACCCACGCACCAACGGAGTGCACAACGGTTGAACCTGCAAAGTCGATGAAGCCAAGATCTGCCAGCCAAGCAGCGTTGTTACCATCTAAAAGATTGCCCCATGCCCAATGGCCAAATACCGGATAAATCAGCGCAGCAATGACCACTGACATGACCATATAGCCAACCAAGTTCATTCGTTCGGCTATGGCACCAGACATCAAAGTTGCTGCTGTGCCAACGAAAACCGCTTGGAAAACGAAGAAGGTGAAAGACCAGTCATCAACAAGGTTGAATGCACCCATTGTTGAAGGGCTGCCTATCCAGCCAACAATTGACGAGCCAAACATGATCGAGAAGCCGACCAAATAGAATGCGCAAACAGAAATGAAGAAGTCAGCGATATTTTTTTGAGCGACGTTGATTGAATTCTTCGAGCGAACCGCACCAGCCTCAAGAAACAAAAAGCCAACCTGCATGAACATCACAAGTGCTGCACAAACCATCGTCCAGATATGGTTGGAATTGGTTTGTTGCGCTTCAATATTTTTATGCAGTGTAGCAAGCTCAGTTTTGAGGCTCTCGATTTCCTGCAAAAGTGCGGCTGCTTCGCTGCTGTTATTTGTTGCAAAAATAAAACTTGAAGTAATGAGAAGTAGAGATAACTTGCGCAAAATTAGCCTCATAAGAATTAGTAAGCTTTGAGTATTGATTACTTCATACTGGTTAATGCCATGTGAATTTTTGAGATTTGAGGGAGGAATTATCAATCTTGGGTTGTGGTGTGGTGTAAAATGTTCAACGTAAGTGATTTCTCGTAATTATTTGAAATATTTATATATTTAAGTAGAGGTGGTTCTTTTGAAGCCGCAGATAGTTTTGCTTGTGAGGCCTTCTCGATACCTGTTGAATGTAGCTTGAGGTTGTACCCCTAGTTTTCAAGCTTCGTGAGTTGTTAAAAGTGCTTTGAAGGAAATTGCGGGCCTATATTTATCAGTTTCACTATAAGTTTTAATGCGGTTACGTGACTTGATCTGCTCTATGCGTTAAACAGCCGCATGGAACATGGTCAATATTCTGATGCTTATATTCGAGACATTCTCGCGAACGTGAAGACTGTTGCGGTGGTTGGTGCAAGCCCAAAGACGATCCGCCCTTCTTATTTTCTGGTGAAGTACCTTTTATCCAAAGGATATGATGTGGTGCCGGTTAATCCAGGTCATGCAGGCAAGGAAATTTGCGGCGCGATGACTTATGCATCGCTTGCTGACATTGACCGACCAATTGATATGGTTGATGTGTTTAGAGGATCTGCGGCTGTGCCGGGCGTCGTTGAAGAATGCTTGAAGCTTGATCCGTTGCCAAAAGTTATTTGGACGCAACTTACAGTCTATAACGAAGAGGCGGCCAAGCTTGCAGAAAGCCATGGCATAAAGGTTGTAATGGATCGTTGTCCCAAAATTGAATACGGGCGGTTATGCGGAGAAATTGGTTGGGTTGGCGTTGCGTCAAACGTTATCACCTCTAAGAAACCAAAGCTGCAAGATGGCTATCAACGCTTTGGGCTTAATTCGCAATAACGATTTTTTTGAAATCAATGCGGTTATTTAAAATGGTTGAAAGATAATGTCTCAAAAAAAACCTGGATTTTCGACAGTAGCAATTCACGCGGGAACAGCCCCAGATGCAGCCACTGGCGCACGGGCGATGCCGATTTATCAAACGACGAGTTTTGTTTTTGATGATGTGGATCAGGCTGCCTCACTCTTCGGCTTGCAAGCTTTCGGCAATATCTACACCCGCATTACAAACCCCACCACAGCCGCGTTAGAAGAACGCATTGCGACCCTTGAAGGCGGCACCGCAGGACTTGCCGTTGCATCTGGTCATGCCGCGCAATTGGGTGTGTTCCACACGCTCATGCAGCCGGGTGATGAGTTCATCGCAGCCAATAAGCTTTATGGCGGATCGATCAATCAGTTCAATCATGCATTTAAAAGCTTTGGCTGGAATGTGGTGTGGGCTGATGCGGAAAATCCAGCAAGCTTTGAAGCGGCAATCACGGAAAAAACCAAAGCAATCTTTATTGAAAGCTTGGCCAATCCCGGTGGCATTGTCATGGACATTGAGGCCATTGCGGCTATTGCTCAAAAGGCCAATATTCCGCTCATCGTTGATAACACGATGGCATCCCCCTATCTCTGCCGCCCCATTGAACATGGTGCTAATATCGTTGTTCAATCATTGACCAAATTCATCGGTGGCCATGGTAATTCCATGGGCGGGGTGATTGTTGACGGGGGGAACTTCGACTGGATTGGATCTGGCAAATATCCGCTGCTTAGTGAGCCACGTCCAGAATATGACGGTCTTGTTATTCACGAGACATTTGGCAATTTCGGGTTTGCTATCGCCTGCCGCGTGTTGGGCTTGCGCGATCTTGGTGCGGCACTTTCACCGTTTAATGCATTTCAAATTTTGACAGGCTGCGAAACCTTGCCGCTTCGCATGCCACGCCATTGTGAAAACGCGCTGCAAGTCGCGGCCTATCTGGAAGCGCATGATAAGGTTGCATGGGTGCGTTATGCGGGCCTTGAGAGCAGCGATAATCATGCAATGGCTGCGCGCTATTTGCCAAAAGGCGCTGGCGCTGTATTCACCTTCGGCCTTAAGGGCGGTTATGATGCAGGTGTTGGCCTCGTTTCTAATGTGGAGTTGTTCTCGCATTTGGCGAATATTGGCGACACGAAAAGCCTGATTATTCATCCTGCCTCCACAACCCATAAGCAATTGACGGAAGAACAACGGGCAACGGCTGGTGCTGGCGGCGATGTTATTCGTCTATCAATCGGCATTGAGGATGTTGAAGATATTATTGCTGATTTAGAGCAAGCTCTCACTCGCTCGTGAGGGAAGTTTAACAAACGTTTGCTGCATGTTGGTGTTTGTTGTGTGAGGCTGTTTGCAACTTCACCTTCTTCAGGAGTGCTTCATGCGCAATAAGGTTTTCTTCGCAGGCGTTACAGCTTTAGTTTTATCTCTTTCACAAGCAGGACAGGCCCAAGCGCAAAGCGCTTTGGAAAAGTTCGGTGTGCCAAAGGCAAAGCTAATAAGCGGGCCATGGAAGACGAATGTTTCAGGTTCAGCGGTTAAAGTTGACCACAGTGCTTGGGATGCGTTTTTAAAGAAATACGTCAAAACGGGCAGCAACGGCGTTAATCTGGTTGCTTATGGCCGCGTGAGTGGCGGTGATAAAGCAGCCCTTGGTAGCTATCTTAAATCACTACAAGCAACCGATGTAACAAAGCTCAATCGCAATGAGCAGTTCGCTTTTTGGGTTAATCTTTATAATGCCAGCACCGTCAATGTGGCGTTGAAAAACTACCCAATCAAATCAATTCGCGATGTGAAAAAAGGTGTCTTGGATTTCCTTGGCCCTTTCAATGACAAGGTCGCGAAGGTCAACGGCAAAACCCTCACGCTAAACGATATTGAGAGCGGTATTGTGCGGCCACTATGGAAAGACCCGCGTCTGCATTATGCCTTCAACTGCGCTGCGGTTAGTTGCCCGAACCTTGGTAAGCAAGCTTTTAAAGGCGATACGTTGAACAAACAGCTCAACAGTGCTGCCAGCCGCTTCATCAATAACTCACGCGGTATTCGCTTCACGAATGGCAAAGCAACAGCCTCTAAAATCTTTTTTTGGTATGAGGGCGATTTCGGTGGTAGCCACAAAGCGATCATCAATCACATGAAGCAATATGCAAGTGGTGGCTTGAAGGCGAAGCTTGCCTCGTTGAAGAAAATCCATGATTTTGAATATGACTGGACACTCAATGATGCACGCTAGAAACCCTGCTTTGTGCATGAGTGTTTTAACGTGGAAAAACTAAAACCTATAACACCCACGTCTCCTCAGGATTTTCTGAGTGCTGAGGAGATCAAAGCTTGGGACGTTTTTGAACGGCCCGCTTCGCCGCGTGAACAAAAAGCGCTGCTTGCAAGCGCCGTCGCAAAACACCAACTTGATAATCCGTTCCAAGTTGCAGGCCAACATTTTGTTATTGGTTGTGTGGCTCTTGAAATCACGCAGAGGTGCAACCTTGATTGTACCGCTTGTTACCTTTCTGATTATTCCGAAGCCGTTCATGATCTACCACTGGATGAGGTTTTTCGGCGGATTGATTTGATTGCCGACTATTACGGCCCCAACACGAATGTGCAGGTGACGGGCGGTGACCCAACCTTGCGCAAGCGGGATGAATTGGTTGCAATCATCGCGCGCCTTGCTGAAAAACAGTTAAGACCGGCCCTTTTCACAAATGGCATCAAAGCCACGCGCGAGATGTTGAGTGAGTTGAAAGAAGCAGGGCTTAAAGATGTCGCCTTCCATGTGGATATGACACAGGAGCGCAAAGGGTTTGAGAGTGAGATGGCTCTCAATGCAATTCGAGACGAGTATATTGAGCGAGCCCGTGGCCTTGGCTTGCAAGTGATTTTTAACACGACCCTGTATCAAGGTAATCTCGCGGAAATCCCTTCACTGGTGGATTACTTTTGTGGCCGTGCAGATCAAATTCATTTGGCCTCATTTCAAATGATTGCAGATACAGGTCGCGGCATTGAGCGCGAGCGTGGTGGAGCAATCACGCAGGATGTGGTGATGGATGCTATTCGCGAAGGGGTTGGCGTTGAAATGGCGTTTGACTTCCCACAAATCGGCCATCTTGAATGTAATCGATATTCAAAAGTGCTGGTTGCTGGTGACAATCGAGTGGCGGCTTTTACGGGGCGAGATCGTCCATTTTATGCCCGTTTAATGCCCTTTGCCGCCAAACTCTTTCTCGATCGTCATAAGCCTATCCGTTCCCTGTTGAGCTTTGCCAAGCATATGCTCAATGGCAATCTTTCCTTGCTTGCTGCAATGTTTGCTTATGGTGGGCGCAAGGCTTGGGCGTTGCGTAGCGGCCTTTGGCAGGGCAAAGGACAGGTGGATATGATTTCGCTTTATGTCCATAATTTCATGCACGCAGAACAGCTTTCCAAAGAGCGTTGCGATACATGTGTCTTTATGACCATGACGCGCGATGGTCCCGTTTCCATGTGCGTTCATAATGCCAAGCGCGATAGTTTTATTTTGCAAGACGTTACCACCAAAGACGGTCAGCAATGGAACCCACTTGGCAAAACCCATCAACTCCCTGTGGAAGAGCTACCAACCAAGCGTCTTAAAGGACGTGAGCGGGCGGCTCGTGATGCGGTGCGTGTTGGTGGTCGCATTGGAGAAATCGCCTCAAAGCGTGAAAAGGCTCAATCGACACCAGTTGTTTGAAAATAGAACTCTGGGTTTCATATCTTGCCAAATCATCGCAAGCAGGCCACAACTTGGATCAGGAAGGATTGATCCATGAAAGTGACTTGGTTTGGCTGTTTGGCCACCTTTATTGAACGGGCATTTAGATCGTCTGGCTATGTTAAAGATGGGCGACGTTCTTGAGTGCTCATCAATCGGTTGTTGATGGCAATAAACCCCTCGGCATCTTTTCTGCTTTTTGTGTTTTGATTATTTGGAGCTCTTGGCTGGTGATCAGTCGGGCAGGGGCTTTGACGGCGCTTACGGCCTTTGATTTGGCTGCGATCAGATATGGTGTTTCCGGTCTTGTTGCTTTGCCAGTCGTTTTATATTTCAAGCCGTGGCGCGGTATGACACTGGCACGCATAGCAACAGTAGCCTTCCTGCTCGGCCCGATTTATGTGTTCTTTATTTTCCAAGGTTTTGAATATGCTCCCGCTTCCCATGGCGGCATTTTTATGAATGGGCTGTTGCCGATTTTCACCTTTATGATTGCTTGGGTGTGGCTTTCTGAACAGCCGACAGTGCGCCAGATGATTGCCTCGCTCGTTATCTTGGCAGGTGTTGCTTTAACCGTTGGTGATGAGAATTTTGATTTTAGCCAAACATGGCCAGGTGATGTGATGTTCATCATGGCAGCACTCATGTTCTGTCTTTATTTAAGGGTGAGCAGACTGTGGTCTATTAAGCCGTTAGAAGTGGTTTTTTGCGCGTCTGTTATCAATGCTGTTTTTTATGTGCCCATTTGGTACTTCTTCTTGCCAAGCGGGATCGCGGAGACCGAAAGTGGTCCGTTTTGGCTTCAGTTTCTGTTCCAAGGTTTCGTGCCGAATTTCGTTGGCCTGATCATGATCGCTTTGGCTGCGCGTCACATTGGTCCTGTCGCCACTTCAACAGCCATGTCCATTGTGCCAGCAACGGGTGCGCTGTTGGGCTTTGTGTTCTTAGGCGAGAAGATTGGGGCCATCAGTTGGGTTGGCATTGCCATTTTAACGCTTGGCATTTCGCTGATGTCGCTGAGGCGGCGTGTTGCTTAAGCCAAAATTTTAGCGTCAGACTTTGGCATCAGGAGCGGCGGTGTTTTCGTCGCCTTCAATCATATAAAGATTGGAAAAGGTTGAGGCTTCACGGCGATGCTCGCTGAGTTCTTGATACAGTGGATCAGCGCACCACGCGCGTGCTGTTTCCATATCTGGAAATTCCAAAATCACCAGACGCCCTTCATAAGGCTCACCTTCAAGTGTTTCGACTGGTTTGCCCCGAGCAAGAAACTTGCCGCCATATTTGGCGACAGTTGGTGGTGTGTTGTCGGTGTATTTCCTGAACGTTGCCGGATCATGGATAGACATCATCGAGAGGACATAAGCCGGCATCAAAGACGACCTTTAGTTAAAGGCAGTCTGCGAGAACGCACGGGGCGCTGGGCTCACAACTTTTGGTCCGCTTGGTGTCACTTCATAAACGGCAAGTGAGCGTTGAACTTGCCCGCTTGGTGTTAAACGGAATGTACCATCCACCAGTCCATTAAAGCCGTTCGGATCGGTTAATTTAGCCGTTGAAAAACGATCCTGCGAAAAGCGTTTGGTGAGAACAACGACTAAGCTCGTAATGTCATAACCAAGGCTTGCAAGCCGGATTGGCGGTTTGCCAAAAGCACCATTGTAGCGTTGGGCAAATTTGTTAAAGCCATCGCGGTCAGGAGCTGGATAATCAGCGCCTGAAAGTGCCGAATTTCTAAAGATACGCGGATCGTCCCATTGGCCAGACCCGATAAACTTCAGGTTTTGCGCGGTTGGTGCAGCTTGCTTTACTGACGCAACGAGTTGCGGGGCAACGTCACCAGCATCAGGGATAAAGACGGCATCAACCTGACCGCTTTGAGCCAAAGCACCAATTTCTTGTGCTTTCAAGTTTGGTTCGTTGTTGCCGTAATTGTAACGGGTAATGCTAACAATGCGACCGCCTGTGCTTGCAACGGCCTGTTTGAAAGCGCCTTCTGCTAGAGTGCCAAGCGCATTATTGGGCAAAAGTGCAGCGAAACTGCGTGACCCAATGCTGCCGGCATAACGAATTGCGCGACTAATGCCAGGCTCTGGTGCAAAGCCAAACACGTAAACACCGCTGCTTGCAACGGCTGTCGAGCTTGAAAAAGTAATAACGGGAACGCCTGCAGGGCGTGCGACACCTGCAACAGCAGGAACGGCTCTTGAGAACATAGGGCCTAAAATTACTTCAGCACCTTCACTAATTGCTTCGCGGGCAGCATTGGCAGCACCGGCGGCTGTTCCTGATGTGTCTTTGATGACAATTTGTACCGTGGTCGAATCGAATTCACGAAGTGCAAGGTCCGCTGCATTGGTGAAGTTTTGAGCCGCTAATGCCCCAAAGCCTGAGGCTGATATGGGTACAAGCATGGCAACGCGAACAGGCCCGGTTCCAAGGACACGTCCTTTGGCAGCAGGCAAAGAGGCTATCACGGGCGCTGTTGGCTGTGTGTTCGGAATGGCTGGTTGCAGTACGCCGAGGCCACCAGAGCTTTGCGGCCCTGTCGCAATACATCCGCTAAGGATGGCGGCTATAACCAACATGAATAATGGCAGACAGTAACGCGCCACAAGTTCGTGTAGCTTATATGTCATGCAACTTCCTTCTCTCAAGTGTTCTCTTGCACTCTATAGGAGCGAACCCATACGCAGAATGAACAGTAAGTACCACTCACTTTACATGCCTTCGCAAAGTAATAGTGATATTTAACAAAAATTAACCATGGACAACAGACTTTTGTAGCGTTCCCGTCAAAATAGCGTTGATTATAGTTAACACAGTGCCAATATTTGCAGTGTAGGCCAACAAGTCATACACCTACAAAATGTGCTTGAAACTTGTCAGGTATAATAAGGCAAGAAGAAGACGTTGAGCGTAAAGGCGTCGTTTAGTAGGTGGTAATGGGCATGGCAAATGATGGAAGTCAAGAAACAGCGAGCGACAAACTTGTTGTGCACAGCCACCTCACCAATCAGCCGATTGAACCAGCGCTTTATATCGTCGCAACACCGATTGGTAATTTAGGCGATATCACTCTGCGCGCCCTTAATGTTTTGCAAAATGCCGACGCGATTGCGTGTGAAGATACACGGGTGACGGGCAAGCTGCTGAAGCATTTTGGCATCAAGACTAAGATGATTGCTTATCACGACCACAATGCAGAAAAACAATCACCGTTCATCATGACCCTTTTAGGGGAGGGGAAAAGCGTGGCCTTGGTAAGTGATGCAGGCACACCGCTGGTTTCTGACCCTGGTTATCGATTGATAAAAGATGCAATTGTGCAGGAGTATAAGGTTGTTCCTTTGCCCGGTGCATCAGCGCCAATCACCGCTTTAAGTGCCGCTGGCCTCCCCAATGATGCTTTTTTATTTGCAGGCTTCTTGCCGCCAAAACAAGCGGCCCGCCGTGTGCGGTTAGAAGCGTGGGCTACAACGCCTGCCACTTTGATTTTCTTTGAATCGCCCCGCCGTATCGCGGCAACCTTGCAAGATGCTGCCCATGTCTTGGGTGGTTCACGACAAGCTGTGGTGGCCCGCGAACTCACCAAGTTGTTTGAGACCTTCCGCCGCGCATCCCTTGAAGAATTAGCCGCAAGCTTTGCGGAGGAGCCAACGCCCAAGGGTGAAATCGTGTTACTGATTGAACCTGTTAAAGAGCGCAGCATTGATATTGAGAGCGTCGATGAGCAATTGCTGGAGCTGCTCCAAACCCTGCGGGTGAAAGATGCGTCAGAACAACTAAGCCGTGAGACGGGGCTGCCAAAACGGGACCTTTATCAACGCGCCTTGATGCTCAAAGAGCAAGCCAAAGATGGTTGAGGCGGACCCCAAACGGATCAAGGCTTATGAGGCAGGGTTAGCGGCCGAAGCCTTGGTGCGTGATCACCTTATTGCGCAGGGCTTTGAGGTGCTGGCTGAACGGTATAAAACCAAAAGCGGCGAGCTTGATTTGATTGTATCGCGTGCGGCTCTTGTCTGTTTTGTGGAAGTGAAGGCGCGTTCTTCTGTTGAGGAAGGTTTGTATAGCATAACGCAAAAAGCCCAGCGTCGTCTTGCGGCCGCTGCATCGCAATGGATGGCTGATGTGCCGGAAACTGCAGACACAATGTCTGAATTTCGTTTCGATGTTGCCGTGGTAACGCCGGACAATCAGATTGCTTTGTTAGAAAATGCTTTCCTGACTGAAGGCTGATAAAAAAACTCTTTCCTTGAAAGAACTTCGTCATCACCCCATAAACACATGACTGAATGAAACGTTGAGGCACGCCCCATGAAAATCGCTGTTCAAATGGACCACATTTCCACCCTGCATATTGAAGGGGACACAACTTTTGCCTTGATGTTAGAAGCGCAAGCGCGCGGGCATGAACTTTTTCATTATACGACAGACCGTTTGGGTATGCGCGATGGTAAAGTGTTTGCGGGCCTTGAAGCGGTTACGGTTCAAGATGTTGAAGGTGACCACTACACACTTGGCGAAAAGGTGCATACGGACCTTTCCACGATGGACGTGATTTTAATGCGGCAAGACCCGCCATTCCATATGGGCTATATCACAGCAACGCATATCTTAGAGCGTATTCACCCAGAGACATTGGTGCTGAACTATCCTGCTGAAGTGCGTAATGCGCCAGAGAAAATCTTCGTCACAGAATATCCAGACCTGATGCCACCAACGCTGATTTCGCGGAATACTGATGATATCAACGCCTTCCGCGAAGAGTTCGGCGACATCATCGTGAAGCCGCTTTATGGCAATGGCGGCGCTGGTGTTTTTCGGGTCACGAAAGAAGACCAAAATCTCTCTTCCCTGCTTGAGATGTTCGACAGCCTTTATCCAGAACCTTACGTCATTCAGCAATATCTTCCCGATGTGAGGGCAGGCGATAAACGCATCATCCTCATTGATGGCGAACCTGTTGGTGCTATTAATCGTGTGCCAGCAGAAGGCGATGCGCGGTCTAACATGCATGTGGGCGGTAAAGCGGTAAAAACCGATATGACCGAGCGCGAATTGGAAATCTGCGCCCGCATTGGGCCAGAGCTTAAAAAGCGTGGCTTTGTGCTTGTGGGCATTGATGTTATCGGCGATGTAATGACCGAGATTAATGTGACGTCACCCACGGGTGTGCGTGAAGTGAAGAAATTCGGTGGCGCTGATATTGCGGCACTCTTCTGGGATGCTGTGGAGAAAAATCGTCAATAAATCCGATATTTACTGATATATTTAAATTATTTATCAAGTAACTTGCCTTGATGTTCCTTTTATGTTCTATTTTTAACATTAAATATGTTAAAGGTAGTTGATAATGGTGGCACATGTGACAACGGTGGCTTTTCAGGGTATCGAAGCAACGCCCGTTGATGTGCAAGTGCAGCTCATGCCGGGGCTGCCAGCTTTTACAATTGTTGGCCTTCCAGATAAAGCCGTGGGGGAGAGCCGTGAGCGGGTGAAATCTGCTCTTGCAGCCACGGGCCTGTCGCTGCCAGCTAAACGCGTCATTATCAATTTAGCCCCTGCGGATTTGCCCAAAGAAGGAAGTCATTTTGACTTGCCAATCGCGCTCGGTGTTATGATGGCAATGGGTGCTTTGCCGTCAGATGCGATGGATGATTATTTCGTGCTGGGTGAATTGTCCTTGGACGGGAAAACGGAAGCGGTATCGGGTGTTTTGCCAGCCGCAATGGCAGCCAATAAACAAGGCCGTGGATTGTTGTGCCCGAAGAAAAGCGGTGCGGAGGCGGCTTGGGCTGGTGAAGATATGGATGTTCTGGCTCCTGAAAGCCTGATCCAGATCAGCAATCACATTAATGGGTCGCAGGTGATGACACGCCCACAGGCGGGCATGGCAGACCGTATGACATCGGGCATAGACCTTGCCGATATTAAGGGTCAAGAAACCGCTAAGCGGGCGCTGGAAGTTGCTGCCGCTGGTGGCCATAATTTTTTGTTGATTGGTCCGCCGGGCGCTGGGAAGTCGATGCTCGCAAGCAGGCTCCCTACAATCCTGCCCCCCTTAGCGCCACAAGAATTGTTGGATGTTTCGATGATCGCGTCGATTGCGGGTGAGCTTGAAAATGGCCGCTTATCGGATGCAAGGCCGTTTCGAACGCCGCACCATTCAGCGTCTATGGCGGCGATGGTTGGTGGCGGTATGCGGGCGAAGCCGGGCGAGGCTGCACTTGCTCATAATGGCGTGCTGTTCCTTGATGAATTGCCAGAGTTCTCGCCACAAGTGCTTGATAGTTTGCGTCAACCGCTGGAAGCTGGTGAAACCATTATTGCGCGCGCCAATCACCGCGTTAGTTATCCATCCCGTTTTCAATTAATCGCCGCCATGAACCCGTGTCGTTGCGGTATGGCAGGAGAACCGGGGCATACGTGTCGACGCGGTGCTCGTTGCGCGTCAGATTATCAAGGGCGTATATCTGGACCGTTTCTAGATCGCATTGATATTCGCCTAGAAGTGCCAGCTGTTTCCGCGCTCGATTTGTTGGAACCGGGCAAAGCTGAAAAAAGTACGGTTGTGGCAAAGCGCGTGGCAAATGCGCGAACCATGCAGGCAATGCGGGCTGCCAATCTTGCAAAACTCGATCCGCAAATGGTGGGCTCATCACCCACCAATGCCACAACGAGCCCCGCAATGATTGAGAAAATCATCGAGCTGGACGACTCCGCCCGCGCACTGCTGAAGGATGCCGCAGAAAAACTTGCCCTGTCAGCGCGGGCCTATCACCGCATTTTAAAAGTAGCCCGTACCTTGGCCGATTTAGAGCAAAGTGAAAACGTTGCCCGACTGCATGTTGCGGAGGCCGTTTCATACCGCGCTATTAGCGCCTCCAGCGCACTCGCGGCTTAAATGAAATGGAAACCTTCATAGGCGATAATTGCGCTTATGAAATTGAATCGTAAAACCGATATTCCGTCACCCAAATTGCAAAGCGATAAATTGCTTGGTCTTCTTGCCGTTGCTATCCTTTTGCCATTGGTATGTTTGGGTATAGCGTTCAACAGCGATATAGCGCATTTTCCTGTCATCCTACTTGGTGCAGCCGCATTGCCAATGATGGTGTTGTACTTTTATGCCAAGGCAAAAAGGGCAGAGCGCGATCGGTTCCAAAAGCATTTCCACGATCTGTCGAGCGAACTTGAAAAATCGCAAGATCACCTTTGGCAGCAAGTAGGCCAAGATGAAAAACTCGCCCGCATTGAACATGCCAACCGTGCGAAATCACGTTTTCTAGCAACAGTCAGCCACGAGATCAGAACGCCGCTCAATGGTATTTTGGGTATGAGTGGATTACTCGCTGATACCGACCTCAGTTCAGAGCAGCGCGCGTACAATGAGGCGGTTGATAAATCTGGCAAGGCCTTGTTGAGCCTGATCAATGACATTCTCGATTATTCAAAAATTGAAGCGGGGCGTCTCGATCTTTTGCCAAGTGATATCAACCTTGGCGATTTGCTCGAAGAAAGTGCAGAACTTCTGGCGCCTCGGGCACAAGAAAAACAGATATCAATTGCGACCTATTGCGACCCACACTTGCCTGAGGTGATGGAACTCGATGGTGATCGGCTGAAACAAGTTTTGTTTAATTTGCTCGGCAATGCGATCAAGTTCACGGAGCGGGGCGGCGTGTTAATCGAAGCGCGGCGTGTGGTTGATGCGAACAAAACGAAGTTGAAGGTCACCGTTAAAGACACTGGCATTGGTATCGGTGAAGAAGCGCAAAAACACATTTTCAGTGAGTTCGGTCAGGCCGATGAAGGCACCGCTCGCGCCTTTGGTGGCACGGGGCTAGGGCTCACCATATCAAGCCGCATTATTGAAGCTTGCGGTGGCGTACTGTCAGTTGAAAGCACGAAGGGGGAGGGATCGGCCTTTTCTTTTGTGATCCCAGTTGAACTTGGCAAAGCGGCTGAACAGACGCAAGACCTGCAAGGGCAAACGGTTTTGTTGGCTGGCGAGAACGGGCCGCAACATGAAGTGCTTAGCAATCAACTCCAAGACCAAGGAGCCTATGTGGTTCGATCAGTCTCTATCGACGATTTAAAAGGCAAGCTCGCCGCCTCCGAAATGGCAGGCGAGCCCTTTAATCTGTTGATCATGGATGCTGCGTTAATTGACGAACCTGAGGCTACACTTGCAAGCTTAAAAGAGGCAACGCCCGATCTGCCACCATCTGCTGTGCTTGTGGGTATCAAAGACCGTGCAAAATTGGATGAGATTAAAGCCGCAGGTTTTGCAGCTTATCTTGCAACCCCAGTTCGGCGCTCTTCTTTCAAGCGTGTCATTGCAGATCTAATGGGAAAGAGCGCTAGCAAAAAAGCAGCGTTCGTTTCTGATCCGGCAGATGACAAGGCAAAATTATCGCAGAACGTGACGCAAATTGGTCAAGGGTTTCATGTCCTTTTGGTGGAAGATAATCCAATCAATGCCATGCTCTCTCGCGCGCTTTTGGAGCGTGAAGGTTGTACCGTCAAAACCGTGGAAAGTGGTGACGAGGCACTCATTCAAACACCATTGGGTCATGGATATCAGTTGATCTTGATGGATCTCCACATGCCCGGCATGGACGGTATTACGGCGACACAGAAAATCAGAGAGCGCGAAGAGCTTGATGGCCGTGATGCAGTCAAAATTATTATGCTGACAGCCGATGCGACAGACGAAGCGCGTGACGCCGCCCTTAAAGCAGGGGTTGATGCAATTTTGACAAAGCCGATAGATTTACAAGCCCTGCAGGCAGAGATTGCGTTGGCATCGCTCAATGCAGAAGGCGTGCCACTGCAAATGATCAAAAAGCGTCATAAAAAATCAGAATAAGTGTGGTCTAGATAAATTGTTGTCGTCTTCTAGTGTTCTCGCACTGGCAGTGCTGCTATTGTAGGAACAAATTGATCTAAGGCTTTTTTGAAAATGGCAGTGACGTTTGAGCACACGAAGCCAAAGCGTTGGCGTGATAAGTTTGGTTTTATGAACTTCATTGCCCAGCGAAAGCGTTCTCCGCAACAGCGTAATCACGGTGAACTTGATCCATTACTTGGTCGTATTGGTACTTTAGAAGTGCGGCTGGTTACGACAAAAAAGCAGTTAAAGACAGCGCAAAAACTTCGTTACAAAGTCTTTTTTGAAGAGATGTCAGCGCAGTCCGAAGGGGCTGGCAAGCTGGATCAAGATAAGTTTGATAAGATATGCGACCACCTCATCGTCATCGATACAGCCTCTGGCCAAAAGGGCGGCGAAATTGTTGGGACATATCGTTTACTTCGCCAAGAAGTGGCAGCCCAAAATGATGGGTTTTATACCCAAGGCGAATATGATGTTGATGCTTTGATTGCCCGCCATCCCAACAAAAATTTCCTCGAACTTGGCCGATCTTGTGTTTTAGAAAAATATCGCACCAAGCGAACGGTTGAGCTGCTTTGGCACGGTATTTGGGCTTATACGTTGCACTATAAAATCGACGTCATGTTCGGTTGTGCGTCGCTGGCGGGAACGAACCCAGAAGCGATGGCAGACCAGCTTGCCGTTCTCCATGCTGCAAATGAAGCGCCAGCACCTTGGCACGTTCGTGCGCATGACAGCCTTTACGTCGATATGACAAAGGGCAGTGCTGGCTTAACCCGAAAAGCAATGGGTAAATTGCCGCCTTTGATCAAAGGATATTTGCGCCTTGGTGCTTATATTGGTGACGGCGCGGTGGTGGACCATCACTTTGGCACCACAGATGTCTTGATTGTCTTGCCCATTGAAAACATCAACCCCCGTTATATCACCTACTATGGCGAAGATGCTGGGCGACACGCTGCATAAAGCTTGTAGAGCAATTATCTATGGAAAGAGAGAGACTCTTAAAGGCACAGAGGTGATCTTGCTCGTGCGCTCTGATAGCGTGCAGCGATGAGTACCCTAACCGCCCAAAACGCTGACACTCCTGATAAGGCCGTTGCACCTGCTGCTGGCCTGACACCCATGATGGCGCAGTATATCGAGATCAAAACAGCCAATCCTGATAGTTTGCTGTTTTACCGTATGGGTGATTTTTATGAGTTGTTTTTTGAAGATGCTGAACAAGCCTCTCGCGCCTTAGGTATTACGCTCACCAAACGCGGTAAGCACAATGGTGATGACATCCCGATGTGCGGTGTGCCCGTTCATGCGTCAGATGATTATCTGCAACGCTTGATCAAACTCGGTTTTCGCGTGGCAGTTTGCGAGCAGTTGGAAAATCCAGCGGAAGCAAAAAAGCGCGGCCATAAGGCTGTTGTGAAGCGCGATGTTGTGCGTCTTGTAACCCCAGGTACCTTGACCGAAGAAACTCTGCTTGAGGCAGGAAGTAGCAATTATCTGGCAGCACTTGCCCGTGTGAAGGGTAGCGAAGAGGGTGCTTTTGCATTGGCTTGGGTTGATCTTTCAACCAGTGAATTTCGCGTAACGGAAACCGAGCTTTCACGGCTAGAAACAGATATCGCGCGCGTTGACCCGAAAGAGTTGATTGTCAGCGATGCTCTTTTTGAAGATGCGAGCCTTCGTGATCTCTTAGACGAAGTGGGTGGGGCCGTTGTCCATCAGCCAGCTGCGTTCTTTGCGTCATCAACGGCGGATGAACGGCTGTCACGATTTTACAATGTTTCATCGCTCGATGCGTTTGGCACATTTTCGCGGGTTGAAAAGGCGGCAGCTAGCGCGATCCTCTCTTATATTGAGAAGACCCAGATTGGCGAGAAGCCAGCGCTTAGTGCACCGCTGCGCGAAGAGCCGCAAGGCTTTATGCTCATTGATCCGGCAACGCGGGCGAACCTTGAGCTGACGAAAACGCTCTCTGGAGAGAAAAAAGGTGCGCTTCTATCAACCATTGATTTTACGGTAACGGGTGGCGGTGCGCGGCTTTTGGCGGATCGCCTCGCCAGCCCATCCATGGATGTTGCCGTTATCAATGATCGACTGGATGCGATCCAATGGTTTTTAGAACGCCGCTCTTTGCGTGAAGAGGTGCGTGACCATCTTAAAAAAGCGCCTGATATGGTGCGCTGTCTTGCACGCCTCACTCTATCGCGTGGTGGCCCGCGTGATATGGCGGCAATTGGCAGTGGGCTGGAAGCAGCCCGTTCGCTTTATGAATTGATTGGCCGCGATGAGGGACATACAGGATCCATTGCCGCTAATTTGGATGTTCTGGCAGAAGCTCCCGTTGATCTTGGGGCGCTTTTAAAATCAGCGCTCAAGCAAGAATTGCCTTTGTTAAAGCGTGACGGTGGGTTTGTTGAAAGTGGTTATGATGCAGCCCTCGATGAGACGCGCCGATTGCGTGATGAAAGCCGTCAGGTGGTGGCAAATCTGCAAGCCAAATATGCGGAGCTTGCCGACGTAAAAGCGCTCAAAGTAAAGCATAACAATGTGCTTGGTTATTTCATCGAGGTCACCGCCCAGCACGGTGATCGCTTGTTGAAAGAGCCGCTCAACGAAACCTTCATTCATCGCCAAACTCTTGCCAATGCCGTGCGCTTTACGACGATGGAGCTTTCTGAGCTTCAAACCAGCATTGTCAATGCGGCGGAACGCACGCTTGGTATGGAGCTTGCGATTTTCGATAAGCTTGAAGAGGCTATCATTGAGGCAACCGATATCATCAAGAAAATTGCTAGCGTGTTGGCAAATATTGATGTGGCAAGTGCGGGGGCGGAGCTTGCCGAGCGCTGGAAATATTCGCGCCCTAAGATCGACCAAAGCTTGACCTTTAAGCTTGAAGGAGCGCGTCATCCTGTGGTGGAACAGGCGCTTGCTAAAGCGATGAGCGACCCGTTCGTTGCAAATGACTGCACGCTTTCAGGTGGTCGAAACAATGCCGATCATGGTTTGATATGGCTGATTACAGGCCCGAACATGGCTGGTAAATCTACCTTCCTCAGACAGAATGCCTTGGTCTCGATTATGGCGCAGGCAGGGCTCTATGTGCCAGCAGCTCATGCCCATATTGGCGTGGTGGATCGCTTGTTCTCACGGGTGGGTGCCGCCGATGATTTGGCGCGAGGGCGTTCGACATTCATGGTTGAAATGGTTGAAACTGCCGCCATTCTCAACCAAGCTGGCCCACGTTCGCTGGTGATCCTTGATGAGATTGGACGGGGCACGGCAACGTTTGATGGGCTTTCCATTGCATGGGCAGCCATTGAGCATTTGCATGAAGTGAATTGCTCCCGCGCTCTTTTTGCAACCCATTATCACGAGCTTACGGCCCTTTCAGAACAGCTTGCGCGGCTTTCTAACGCGACGGTTAAAGTCTCTGAGTGGAAAGGCGATGTGGTGTTTTTGCATGAGATTGTCGCAGGCGCTGCCGATCGGTCTTACGGCATTCAGGTTGCGAAATTGGCGGGCTTACCAAGCGCTGTTGTCGCGCGCGCTAAGGATGTGTTGAGCCAGTTGGAAGCATCAGACAGACAAAACCCGGCAGCCCTTATTGATGATTTGCCACTGTTCAGTGTATCGGCGGTCAAGCCGACAGTAAGCGTGGAACCAAAAGCAGATTTACTGCGTGAGACACTTGCTGGCATCAATCCAGATGACCTAAGCCCCCGCGAGGCATTGGAAGCGCTTTATACCTTAAAGAAAGAGGCGCAGTCGAACGACTAGCGCTTGGTTTCGACGGTTTTAAGCGACCTCAATGGTGCCTTTCATGTGGGGGTGGAACGCGCAGAAATAATCGACCTCCATGCCCTTTGTCGCGACAATTGAGCGGCTATCTCCTTTGACGATTTCGCCAGTATCCCAACCACCTTCGTTCGCTGTGGCCGTATGAGGGGCCAAATCTTCGTTCGTCCACTTAATGGTATCGCCTTGTTTGACCGAAATGTGCATCGGTTCAAATTGAAAAGCTTTTATCCTTACCTCATGCACTTGAGGGGCCTCGGCAAGGCTGGGTTTTTGAAAAATGGCAAGGGCGCCGGCATATGCCGCCGCCCCAACCAAAACTTGTCTGCGTTTGAGTTTCAAACCCATTATTTCAAGGCCTTGACCATCATTTCAGCATGAGTTTCGTGCGCTATGAAAATTTTCAAGCCTTCTTCGAACAGTGCTTTAACTTCGGCATTGTCGATGTTTGGAATAAACACATTGCCAACAAGGTCGATGACCGCCTTGTGGTAAGCAAGCTCGTTTTCAGCGTAGGCAACATCAAACTCAGATCCGCTAAGTGCGCTAAACTTGGCGATGAGTGCTTCACCATCTTGGTTTAGTTTTTGGCTTAAGAAATTGTCTTTCGCGCTCGCACCGAGTTTCTCCAAGAGAGCCAAAGCCTGCTCATTGATGGCTTCATGATCGCGGATCATTGTCTTGGCGAACTTGTGAATGTCTGCGTTCTTCGATTTGGCAAGGGCCAAATGAGCATAACGAATATCAAGAACGTCGGCTGTGTAAGCAACGTGCGCAATTTCAACATCGCTCAATGCGGCAGGATCATTGGCGAAGGTTGGTGTTGTGAAAAACAGCCCAACAACGGCAAGTCCAGTAAGTAGCTTTTTCATAAGTTTCTCCAGTTTTGGTTTCTATCATTCTTGGATACAACCGGAGGAGACCACTCAGATATATCAGATCATGCGAAATTTAGTGCAGATCGTTCAAGGTACTGTACAAAGCTGCATGGTGCTGTAATTTAGATTCATGCTAGATCTACTCAGTGATATCCTCACCAAACTCTCCGTGCAGGGCACGCTCTACTTCCGTACATCGTTCACGATGCCATGGGGGATTGCTGTACCTGACTTTGAAGACGTTGCGCGTTTTCACTTCGTCCACCGTGGCAGTTGTCTGGTTTCAGTGGAGGGTACTGAAAAGCCGGTTAGTCTGGCGCAGGGCGATTTGATCATCATTCCGCATGGTGCAGCCCACAGCCTTTATTGTGCGTCTACTCCTAAAGACGCCATTTTGCCGCTTGATACCGTGTTGGAAGAATCTGGGTTTGATGGAACGGGTGTTTTGGTGCATGGCGGTGGCGAAGATGATAATGACACGCAGCTTATATGCGGGCATTTCTCATTTAAGAAACACTCACAGCATATTTTGATTGAGCGGTTGCCACCTTTGATCCATCTCAAAAATTATGGAGAAGACGCGGGCCGCTGGATGGAAGCGACGTTGCGGGTCATTGGTGATGAAACTGGCGGTCATCGTCTTGGTGGTGATTTGATCGCCTTGAAGATGTCGGAAGCTATTCTCGCGCAGGCAATTCGGTCTTTCCTTGAAAGCGATGAATCGTCCCAATGGGGTTTGAATGGATTTTCTGATCAGCATCTTTGCAAAGCGCTCGATGCTTTTCACAAAGCGCCCAATGCGCCATGGACTGTTGATACATTGGCGAAGCGGGCAGGCATGTCGCGAACAAGTTTCGCGGTTCAGTTTCAAAAGAAGCTTGCGATGCCGCCCATGCAATATGTCTCGTCATGGCGAATGGAGATTGCCAAGGAGTGCCTTGCTGATCCGTCAAAAAGCCTTTCGGATGCGGCAGAAAATGCGGGTTATGCTTCAGATTCAGCCTTTACGCGGGTTTTCAAAAAAGAAACTGGCATGACGCCCGCCAGCTTCCGCAAAAAGATCAATCCTTCGTTAGTTCAAAAACTCGAACGATCTGCATAGTTTTTTGAACTAGTGATCATGGTTTGAAATAAACGCCCCCCTTATCCTTTCTCCATTGATGCTGCATCTGGCGTCTCAATTTTTGAAAGGAAATCCTATGCTCCCACGCTTTATTACCAAAGAAATTCACGCTTATCTTGATTATCCCGTTGCAATATCATTGATGGTTATGCCGTTTGTGCTTGGTCTTGGAACGACTAACCCGCTCGCATTTGGGTTGTCATTTGCCACAGGCGTCGCCGCTTTCGTGCTGACGGTTTTGACAGATCACCATCTGGGTGTTTTCAAAGTTCTTCCCTATAAATTTCACCTCACAGTTGATGGCCTTGTTGGGGCTACTTTTGTTGTGGCACCTTTTCTTCTTGGGTTCGCGGGAATTGAGCTTTGGTATTATGTCGTTTTCGGCGTCACCGTTCTTTTGGTTGTGAGCTTGCATAAATCAGGCCCACAAATGGATGCGATGTAATTCGCACTCACACGATAAAAGGGGTGCACGGGGTGCAGCTCTTTTATCGCGTATCACGCTAAAACAGACGCTCTGGAATGGTGTGGAGAGTTTTGGTCCTGCATATTTTGCTAAACAACGCAAAGGGCGGGACATGCACACACACACTGTTTTCTTTTGGCTTTGGTACACCACCAATGACGAGAAGCGGAAAATCTTTCGCGAGGGGCTGGAGCATTTGGTGCAAGACCCACATGTGCAAAGCGCCACGATTGGTGAGCCCGCAAAAACGAACCGCGATGTTGTCGAAAACAGCTATGACTTTGCCATCGTGGTAAGGTTCAATACGTTGAACGACCATGATGCGTTTCAAGTTGGCCAGCATCACGATGAGTTCTTAGAGCGCTGCAAAGACCTTTGGTCCCGCGTGCAGGTCTATGACATTGAATCGAGGCAATAGCGCCCGAGACGTTTGCCCAACACTGTCACTTTAGCCCAACATTGTCACTTTAACTGTATTTCGTTGCCATGGTTTTGATGGCGACAATGCTGTTTTTAATTTTGTCGTGAGAGCCATTCGCCCGCGTCATTATGCGCATGCCGACATATTGAGTGACCAGCAAATTTGCTAAAGCACTTTTTTCCTCTGCTGGCACCACTGTTTGGAGCGCATCTTCAAAGGCGATAAGCATACGGTCTAGAGATTTCGTCGCGAAGGCTTCAATCTCTTCGTCGTAAGAAGCAGGTCCCGCAATCGCAGAACAAAGCAGACAACCACGAAGGTCACCACCTTCCACGGCCTCTGCAACAATATCGAATATGGTGAAAATCCGCGACCAGCCCTCTTCGTTAGGGTCGGTCAAAATGGCGACGGCCTGACTTACCGCCTGCTCGTCATAGGTGCTGAGCACTTTTAAAAACAGCGTCTTCTTGTCGGTGAAGGCTTTATAGAGGCTGCCGCGCGTGAGGCTCATGCCTTTTAACAGGTCGGGCAAGGATGCATCGGCGTAGCCATGCTCCCAAAAAACACCCATCGCTTTTTCAAGCGCAATATCTGTATCAAATTCGCGAGGTCTGGCCATAGTTGTGCGATAGCATGAAATCAATTTGGAACCAAATAGTACCTAATCACAGACTTGTGATTGGAACCGTTTGGTTCCGAATGGTACATGTCTCTCATCGAAACAATTAACGGTCCCTTCCAGGCCATATTGAAAAGAGAGAAACACAATGAGAAATCTAATCGCAAAAACACTCGGCATCTTTGCTGCCGTCATGCTTACATTCGCTTCAATGTCTGCCATTGCAGGTGAATCAAAAGTTCACGGCACATTCACTGGCGCAAGCGACCACATCACAACTGGCGGCGTTCAAATCGTTAAAACAGCCAACGGCGGCGCTGTGGTTATCCTTGATTCAGATTTCAGCCTAGACGGCGCACCAGACCCACGCGTTGGCCTTGGTAAAGACGGCACATACGTTGCTGCAACAGACCTCGGTAACCTTGGCCACCTAACAGGCGTTCAAGTGTACATCGTACCAGCAGCTGTAAATGTTGATGACTTCAACGAAGTTTACATCTGGTGCAGAAAGTTCGGCGTACCATTGGGCGTTGCATCTCTTAAGTAAGCTTTAGAGATTTAAAGAAGAAAAACCGCGTTGGTCCCCCCGGCGCGGTTTTTTTTGTGGGTTGGGGGGTATGAATCGACAGCAGAATGCTTTGATTATTTCTCTTTACGGAATCGTGCTGCACGTTCTAAATGATCGAGTTTTCGTTTGCGAACTTCTTGATCTAACGGAAGATCACAAAACTCCCAGAGTTCTTCGATTGTTTTAAACTTAAATGGGTTTGTTAAAACAGCATGAAGAAAAGGCGCAACAAATTCCTTCATTTGAAATGCAAGTCCTTCATTGTCCGATGCTTCAATTGGACGTCCATGCGAAATTTCGTTCCGACGGTGCATGAGATGTAATCCCATTTGTGTCTTTACTTCCACGTCTTCAAAGAACCAAGCAGCTCTTTTGACAAGGGTTTCACTTTTTTCGCGCGGGTTCCCTCCTATTGCTTCTAGCAAACGCCAACCATCTAAAAATGAAGCTTCTAGATCTACTTGACTGAATGCATCGTACTGCCTAGCCAAAACTTGCTCAGCCAATTTACGCCACTTTTTGGGTAAATTGTGTATCCCGTCTCTATAGCTATTTGCCGTTGAACGAATGATTTTGATACTTTCCTGTGATGGATTTTCCTGGCGAAGTTTGTTTGGCCATCGATTGAGCCAGAAAACATCATTAGTCATTGATCCTGATATTTCATGTGCTGTCATATATGGAGCTAGCAAGATTCGATTAATAGGCTCGTCGATTGCCCCTGATGATACAATGTATTGTCCACGATACCAAGATAACGACCATAATCCCAATTCTATGGATATAGCTTTTACTGCAAGTTCAAAGGCATCAAAACTATCAATGGCTTCCACAGTGCAAACTGCTAAAGGGAGATCAGAAAAATCCCATCCTTCCAATCCAATATCTCTGGCGCGCTTCTCGAACTGTATTACTCGTTCTTCTTTTGCTTTTCTAACAAATTGGGATTTCGGGTTTACGTTGAAACTTATTCGCACATCTTTCCATTTGCGGTTTCCACTTAAAATCGTATCCCCTGCCCATATAGGAAATACGACTTTCATCTTTCTCTTTTTTTGGTCTAGCTGGTTGGCAATTTTGTTGGCATGAGCGAAGAATTTTCTTTCCTCCAAATTTTGTTCGGCCACTATGGCTTCTTGAATTACTCGTTCCAAGAACGCCATGGTTCGATCTTCAAAGAAAAGTGCGGTCTTTAAAAAACTCTCAATCTCGAATTTAGTTGTATTGCCTTGCCAAGAGGCAGAGCCATTTCGATCGATGGTACGATTTTTGGAAATTAATTTCAGAATAGGGGTAATTTTGATACCGTTTCTTTTCTTTAAATTCATCTCTTATATTTCGTTATTTTTAATAAATCGGGGTTTTAATTTTAATTCCTACATTAAATTTTTAGAAAAAAGAACACTTACCATCAAATTGAAAGCAGTCAGTCTTTAGTGCTCACCCAACCTTCTTAACAAACTGCGACTTCAGCCCCATCTGTCCGATGCCCGGTATTTTGCAATCAATATCGTGGTCGCCTTCCACCAGCCGAATGCCTCGGACCTTCGTGCCCACCTTCACAACAGACGATGAGCCCTTCACCTTTAAGTCTTTAATCACCGTCACCGTGTCGCCGTCTTGCAGCACGTTGCCGACGCTGTCTCGTATGACGGGGGCGGCGTCTTCGCTTTCGGTGGCGGACCATTCGTGGGCGCATTCTGGGCAGACCAGTAGGGCGTCCATTTGGTAGGTGTAAACACTGCCGCAGGCGGGGCAGGGGGGTAATGTATCTGTCATGGTCAAGCTATAGCTGCCCTAAGCGCGGTAAGCCACCGTTGATTAGCGAAAGAGCCGATCATTATCGGCCCCCAGTTTTGGGGCGGGGGTAAGTTCGGCATTGTCGTAGTTCGAAAACACCAGCGGTTGCCGCGTTACCCATTGTTCCACCCCGTCCAGTCGCTTCACACGGTGATAAAGATTGCGCGCCATCAGGCCCGCGTCATGCGGCGCTTCGTTGAGGCGATTGGCAGGCCCCCACATTTGACCGCTGTTGTTAAACACGCTCTCCCACGCATCGCGCGGTTCTTGGGCGATGCGGTCTTCGATCATGCCTTTAAGCTCGCCACGGCGGGCCACACGCTCTGAGCGTTTTAAGGGGGCGATATGGTCGAGGCCCAGCGTTTTGCAAAGCACCGCCCAATAATGATCTTCATGGGCAATGGAAAGCGTCAGCCATTGGCCATCTTTGCATTGGAAAAGGTCGAAGGCAGGTTCGGCTTGCGGCGGGGCGAGGCCGTCCTCTTGGTCGCTCATCGCCGTAAACGCTGCCATCGCCGAGGCAACGCAATCTGTCATGGAGACATCAATATAGCTGCCCTGCTGGTTTCGCTCTCGCGCGTTTAATGCCGTTAAAATACCAATGGTCGCATAAAGCGCCGATAGAGTGTCGCCCATCAAAAAGGTTGAGGGAAGGCCCGTCACATCGCCGTTAATGCGCTCATCCAACGCACCCGCCACCCCTTGATAAGTGAGGTCGTGGGCAGGGCGATCACGGTAAGGGCCAGATTGTCCAAAGCCTGATATGGAGCAATAAATAATGTGCGGATTGCGGGCTTTAACATCCTCATAAGAAAGGCCCGTTTTTGCTAATTTCCCCGGTCGAAACCCTTCGAGAAACACGTCACTTTCACTCAGTAATGCGAGCAGTTGTTCGCGCTGTTCGCTTTCTTTCACATCCAGCGTGACGGAAGACTTGCCACGATTGATGGCCTCATAAAAGGCTTTGAAATGACGGGCAGGGTCGCCGCTATTTGGCCGTTCCACCTGCACCACTTCTGCACCAAGGTCGCTCAAGACCATGGTGCAAAACGGGCCTGGATATTGTTCCGCCATGCTGACCACTTTGAGGCCAGCAAGGGGCGTGGTCAGCGTGCTCATTTCTAGCTTTCCTTCGTCCAGTCAACATCAATGCGGTTTGCCTCATTTTCACCGGGCAGAACGCGGCGAGCAATGGCAAAGCGGTGCACTTCAGAAGGCCCATCATAAATGCGGAAGGCGCGGATGGAGCGGTAAATATGTTCAACAGGCGTATAGCCCGTAACCCCAAGTCCGCCCAGAATTTGCATAGAGCGATCAACCACGCGGCTCAGCGCTTCTGAAACATAGACTTTCACCATGCTCGTTTCGTGCCGCCCCTTCGCGCCACTATCAAGAATGGCTGCGGCATGGTCGATGGAAATGCGCGCAGTGTGCAGGTCAATTTCATTATCCGCCAGCATAAAGCCAACACCTTGGTGCTCGCCAAGACGCTTGCCAAAAGAGGTGCGATGACCTGCATGGTGGAGGGCCGTATCATGGCAGCGCTGTGCCGCACCCAACCACCGCATGCAATGGGTAAGGCGGGCAGGGGCAAGTCGCACTTGCGCATATTGGAAGCCCTTGCCCGGTTCGCCCAAAACATAATCTTTATGCACACGCACCTTATCAAGCTCGATTTGGCAATGACCACCGGGTGTGTCGTGCGCCATGACATCCATCTCTTTGATGATGTTGATACCGGGGGCATCGGTGGGCACAAGAAACATGCTCGGCGGCGCATCATCTGCGTCTCCGTCGCGGGCCATAATGATAGAGAATTTTGAGCCGACAGCGCCGGTGATATACCATTTGCGACCAGAGATCAGATAGTCATCACCATCACGAATGGCGAGGCTCGTCATCTGGTTCGGGTCAGCGCCTGCACCACCTGGTTCTGTCATCATAAAACAAGAGCGTGCGCCTTCGCAAAGCGGTTTTAAAAATTCGTCGCGCTGCATTGGCGTTGCAACTTTGTTGAGTAGATGTTGGTTGCCTTCATCTGGCGCATTGCAATGGATGGAGACCGCACCCAGCATAGAATACCCCGCCGCCTCAAAAGCAACCGCAGAACCGCGATGGCTGATTTCTTTGCCGCCATATTCTTTAGGCAGGTGAGGCCCATAAATGCCCGCCGCTTTTGCTTCGGCCACAAGCTCCAAGCGCAGCTCATCGGAAACCTCTTTCCCTGTCGCCTTCCATTCAGGCTCACGCGGGATGCAGCGATCAATCACGAATTGGCGGATAGAATTGCCAAGCTCCGCATAGGTTGGATCGAGCGGCGAAAAGTGGGGTGTTTCAGTCGACATTTCATCTCCTCAATGAAATTGAATGAGTTTAGATAGCAAGGCTTTGGCCATCGTCAAGAACGATCTCAGAGCCGTTCAAATAGTCATTGTCTGGATCTGTCAGATATAAAATGGTTTTCGCTAATTCTTTAGGTTCGCCAATGCGTCGTCGTGGCAGGCGCTCACGTTCCGCTTTGCCCATGTCGGTCTCCCAATGGCTGCGGTTGATGTCCGTTAGAAAATAACCCGGTGAGAGCGCATTGACGTGGATACCATATCGCGCCCATTCGCGAGCATGGGCTTTCGTCATGTGAAGAATGGCAGCTTTAGAAACGCAATAGGCTGAAACGCCAGTTTGTACGCGGTGGGCTAGGATGGAGGCAATGTTGACGATGCGACCATTGCTTGGCGCATTCTCAATCCAGTGGCGGGCGCAGGTTTGTGATAGCAGCCACGGCATTTTCAAATTCACTTGCATCAAGCCGTCGAAATCGTCCTGTGCCATGCGCTCCGCCCGCCCGCTATGGGCAAGGCCTGCATTGTTGACGAGGATAGAGGGCATACCGACTTTATCAATAACCTTAGAGATCAACGTGTCTGCTGCTTCATTATCCATAGCATCAAATGCTATCGCGGTTGCTTGTTGGCCTTTGTCTTGGATTTTCATTGCAAGTTCTTCAAGCCTATCCATCCGCCGTGCTGCACAAATAACGTGGGCACCAGCGTCTGCTAGTGTTTCCGCGAATAGCGCGCCAAGGCCACTGGAGGCGCCCGTAACGATGGCAATGTCAGATGAAAGATCAGTCATTAAGGCTCAGTGTTGTTGATAGATGCTATCGCACCATTTTAACAAACACTAAGCGAGGAAGCAGGACACGGCAAGCGGCCTATTTGCGATCCATCTCTTGGGTGATTTGAGGGCGAAGCAGTGATAAGAACGCGGCGCCGTCATCATTATAGGGTTTCGCCTCGCCTTTTCCCCATACAGGGTCTGGCCATGTGGCGTCGGTGTCAAAGCGGGCAATTACATGAATATGCAGTTGGCGAACAATATTGCCAAGTGCGCCCACATTCATCTTCGTTGGATTGGTCACAGCTTTAACAGCACGCGAGACGGCGGACATTTCTTCCATCAAGAAACTCTGCTCAACGCGGCTTAGTTCATACATCTCTTCGATATGAGCGATACGCGGCACCATAATGATCCATGGATAGCGGGCATCATTCATCAAGCGAACTGTGGAAAGGCGTAAATCAAGGACAGAGAAAGTATCGGCTTCAAGTTTGTCTGACAGCGAAAAGCCAGTTTTTAATGCGTTCATCGTCGTCTCTTTGCCCTTTACTGCATCATCTTGTGAAAGATGATGAGATTTGTACTTGCAAAAGTGTGCTAGCCCTGTGATATGATGCGTCTGGGAGGTTGGCGATGGACGTGCCACTCGCCAACCGGGTCAGATCCGGAAGGAAGCAGCCCTAACGAGCTTAGGCTCGGGTCAACGTCCAATCTCCTATTTTCGCGTCACTCTTAAAATGGCCGTGGTATCTACCACGCCATTTTCAGAGGCAGGCCCAGCGCATTTGCTGAAAATTATGCCTCATTACTGGCATGATGGTTGGTCACTCACAAGAGAGCGGCAGGGTCTGAGGACTAAATTCCGCGAAGATCGTTAATGAGGATGCGGGTTATGGACGAGACAGACGGACAGACAGCCTATCGCGTGCTGGCTCGAAAATACCGCCCAAGCACCTTTGAAGACTTGATCGGTCAAGAGCCGATGGTCACGACCCTCACCAATGCTTTTCAACTCAACCGTATCGCTCAGGCCTATATGCTAACGGGTGTTCGAGGTGTCGGCAAAACAACAACGGCGCGTATTTTGGCCCGTGCGTTGAACTATGAAGCTGACGGGATAGATGTCCCCACAATTGAGATGAGTGAGCATGGTGCTCATTGTGATGCGATCATTAATTCAAGCCACATTGATGTGGTGGAGATGGATGCGGCCTCTCATACGGGCATCGGCGATATTCGTGAAATCATCGACGCTGTAAAATACAAGCCAGCGGCGGCGCGGTATAAAGTTTATATCATCGATGAGGTGCATATGCTCTCAACAGCAGCCTTTAACGGGTTGTTGAAAACGCTCGAAGAGCCGCCTGAACATGTGAAGTTTATTTTTGCGACAACCGAAATTCGCAAAGTACCCGTAACGGTGCTCTCACGCTGCCAACGCTTTGACCTTCGCCGTATTGAGAGCGAAACGATGGTGGCGTTTTTGCAGGGCGTTGCGCAAAAAGAAAATGTTGAAGTAAG
>JBDVXS010000114.1:0-26090 GCA_039964305.1 Hyphomicrobiales bacterium | reverse complement strand
AACATACCAAACAAGTTGGCAACCAGCACGAACATAAACAGTGAGAACACGAGAGGGAAGAAACGCATTCCTTCCTTGCCCGCTGCATCTCGCAGGGTGCTTGCGACAAAGTCGTAGCACATCTCAGCGATTGACTGCATGCGTGTTGGGATAAGCCCACGGCTGCTTGTTGAGAAAATCAGAAACGCACATGTCGCAACTGTTGTTGCAATCATAAATGCTGCCGAATTCGTCATTGCAAAATCTACACCACCGACTGAGCCGAGTGAGAAAAATTCTTTAATCTGGAACTGAGAGATTGGATCGTTTGCCAATTTTAGATGTCCCTTGCCATCGTCGTTATCGCAAAACCATCAAAGTTTTGCTTTTATCTAGTTAGCCGTCGCGATCGCTCGCTTCTGGCTGTGAAATTCTTCCTGCGGCTCGCATTACATTTAAAACGCCTGCCGCAAAGCCCAAAATGAGAAAAACAATCAACCCGAAGGGTGTCGTCCCCAACCATTTGTCCAAAACCCAACCAATTGCCGTTCCTACCAAAATGGCGGACACAAATTCCGACGCAATCTTAAGACCATAAGCCATACCGGCTCTGTCTTTCAGTCCCTTGTCATTTTGTTCCGCTTCTTTTGCTGCTTTTTGCTTTTCGAGCTTGGCACCAAGTTTGTCGAGGCGGTTGTCAAAATCATCAGGGCTTTTGTCGTGATCGCTTTGCACGGGCAATTGCCTTGTTTTGAACCGAAGCTTTCTTTCTTTTTGCTCTCTTTTAAACGCAGAAAACAGGCTGAAAAAAAGCCTTCAAATTCGGGCGCACATTACTTTTCACCCTTCTAGGTGTCAAGGTGGAAGTGAATCCTTTTAAGCGATTGTATTTACAAGGTAAATTGGTATTTACGTGTCGCAGATGCGACCAAAGAAGCAATTTTTCGGCGATTGGTGGCTAAGTTTCGAGAATCTAGGTGAAATTGTGTGAGATAAATACTACAATTGAGCGGTGATTAGGGGCGAAAACAGCCGATATCCAATTTAACAGTGATTCTTGAGTGCGAAATTTCCGATGACGGACGATATAGACGACGCAAAATCTCTACATTCCCGCGAAACTTGGGATCACGGGCCTGCGGGGCGTGATTGGAAGCGGGGCAGTAAGCCGTTGTCAGAGCTTTTGCCCAAGCTGATTGATCCGATCTGCGCCCGCAAAGGGCTCGCATCCTCCGCACTTATTGCTGCATGGCCAGAACTTGCTGGCAATACATTCGCTGATTGCACCATTCCAGACAAAATCAACTGGCCTCACCAAACAAGCACAGGGGCAACCACTTTTCAGGGGGGTACGTTGGTGGTTCGGGTGGATGGGCCCAAAGCAATCTATCTGCAACATGAAGAGCAGCAGATTTTGCAGCGGGTTAATCAGTTCTTCGGCTTTGTTGCTATTGAGCGATTGAAAATTGTGCAAGCGCCGATTGAGCGCAAGAAGCAGGTTGTTAAAGAAGAGCTTCCCTCGCTTTCCCCAAAGCAAGAAGAGAGACTGCGGGAGTGCATCACTGAATTTGATGATCCGCAACTGGATGCGGCTGTCTTAAAGATGGGGCAAGGGGTTTTACGCAAAGAGCTTTTAAAACGGCAACAGGTGGACAAATAGCCACACTTGCCTCGTCCGTAATTTTCGCAAAATCTTGTTCGTTGATATGGATAACGATTATTTTTAAAGACAAACCATATTTTAGAATTTACTACTTGTCGCAATATTAGCCAATTGACTCAATCTAAGAGGTTACTCTGATGACATCATCTTTTTCCCGCCGCTCTGTTTTGCAAGGCACAGGCGCTGCTGCAGCACTCGTAACATTAAGCGGTTGCTTTTCTAGTGACGCGAACAACAGCAACTTAGCTCAGCCCGGTCCGCTTAAAGAAATGACAATTGGTAACAAGGATGCGAAAGTTAAAGTCATTGAATATGCATCAATGACATGCCCGCATTGCGCGTCTTTCCACAACCAAACCTATCATGCGTTTAAAGAGAAGTATGTCGACACGGGCAAAGTGCTATTCGCCTTCCGTGAGTTTCCACTAGATCAGGTTGCTGCAACCGTTGCTGTTCTGGCTCGATGTGCACCAGAAGACAAGTTTTTCGACATTGTTGATGTGTTCTTCAAAACCCAGCCAAAATGGCGCAATGGCCAAAATCCGTTGCCTGGGATCGTAGAAATCGCAAAACAAGTTGGTTTTACACAACAATCATTCAATGCCTGCTTGCAAAACAAAGAGGTTATTGATGGGATAAACAAAATCCGTACGCACGGTGCGGAAGTGTTGAAGGTGCAGGCAACGCCTACCTTCTACATCAATGATAAAAAAGTAAGCGGTTCATTATCTCTTGAAGCAATGGATAACGAAATCGAAGGTCTGTTATAAGGCAGCCGCTCTTGCGGCGCTGCCGCGGGGTATAGTTTTGTGTAAAGTATCTATGCGGGGTGGGGTGTCATGAGATTCACCAAACTCCGCATCTTAGGGTTCAAGTCTTTCGTTGAACCTGTTGAATTCATTATTGAACGCGGCCTCACTGGGGTCGTTGGTCCTAATGGTTGCGGCAAGTCTAATCTTGTCGAAGCGATCAAATGGGTAATGGGTGAAAGCTCCTACAAAAACATGCGTGCATCTGGTATGGATGACGTGATTTTCTCAGGCAGTGGCAGCCGTCCGGCGCGTAATACTGCCGAGGTTACTCTTGTCATTGATAACACCGAACGCACCGCGCCTGCTGCCTTTAATGATAGCGATACCATCGAGATTACGCGGCGAATCGAGCGCGAATCAGGGTCGGTTTATCGCATCAACGGCAAGGAAAGCCGCGCAAAAGACGTTCAATTGCTGTTTGCAGACGCTTCAACCGGTGCCAGATCACCTTCTATGGTGGGACAAGGGCGCATTGGTGAGCTTATCTCCGCAAAGCCGCGTCAACGTCGCCAAATCTTGGAAGAAGCCGCTGGTATTTCTGGCCTTCATTCGCGCCGCCATGAAGCGGAATTGCGCCTTAAAGCGACAGAGCAAAACCTTGACCGTGTCGAAGATGTTATCGGCCAATTGGAAACTCAGCTTGAAGGCCTAAAACGCCAAGCACGGCAGGCCTCACGTTACCGCAATCTTTCTGGTGAAATCAGAAAGTTTGAAGCAACGGTCTATCACCTTCGTTGGATGGCAGCCGCAAGCGCTTTGCAAGAAGCTGAAAGCAATTTGACGGAATTCACGGTGGCTGTTGCTGATGCCACTGCTTTGCAATCAAGAACCGCGAGAGACCAAGCCGTTTCCGCCAACACCTTGCCCCCCTTGCGCGACAAGGCTGCGGCTGCAGCGGCAGCACTCCAGCGCATTCAGCTTGAACAGGGCGCGTTGGAAAAAGAAGAAACGCAGGCCAAAAGCCGTCTCCAAGAACTAACTGGTCGTATTGAACAGCTCGACCACGACGTTGAGCGTGAAAAAGGGTTGCTTACCGAAAACAAGAATGTTTTTGACCGTCTGGCCGATGAAGAAACCAAGCTC
Source organism: Hyphomicrobiales bacterium (assembly GCA_039964305.1). Taxonomy (GTDB): domain Bacteria; phylum Pseudomonadota; class Alphaproteobacteria; order Rhizobiales; family JACESI01; genus JACESI01. The sequence goes on along the minus strand of JBDVXS010000114.1, from coordinate 22,553 downwards.
AAAGCAGAAAATGCTGCCTCTGGTGATCGCCGCATTGAAGCGGAGACATCGTTGAGCACGGCGAAGGAAAAGCAAGAGGCAAGTGAGCAGGCGTTTAATCAAACAACCAAAGAGATCGCCGAGCTAAACGCCCGCCGTTCGTCTTTAGAAAACAGTATGCGGCAAGCCGAAAATCAGATTTCTCGTATTGCAGCAGACCAAGACCGTGTCGTGCGTGATATTGCAGATGTTGATGCCAAGCTTGGCCAAGACTTGTTTGTGAACGCTCACCAAAAGACGGTTGATGAAGCGCGTTTGAAAGTTGAAAAGGGCGAGGCTGAAATTCAGCAATTCGAGCTTAAAACGCAACGCGCCCGCGACCATGAGAGCGAAGTTAAAACCACAGCAACAGCTCTTGAGCGGGAACTCAATGTAATTGAAACAGAAGCGCAAACGCTGGCGCGGGTTCTAAATGCGGGGTCACAAGGTGATTATCCGCTGTTGATTGATGAGCTTACAGCTGAACCAGGTTACGAGATTGCTCTTGGTGCGGCCCTTGGTGGCGACCTTGATATTTCCATTGATAAAGACGCGCCCGTTCACTGGGCAGGTGCTGATGTTGACGGTAATGACCCAAGTCTACCAAATGGCGCGGAACCGCTTTCGAAATTCGTCGCCGCACCTGAAACAATTGCCCGTCGTTTGAACCAGATTGGTGTAATTGACGAGGCGCAATCGGGTGAACTGGTGAGCCGTTTGAAACCTGGGCAGCGTTTGGTAACCAGACAAGGGGCGTTTTGGCGTTGGGATGGGTTTACCTCATCTGCGGATGCTGAAACACCAGCGGCGCAGCGGCTAGCACAGAAAAACCGTTTGGCTGATCTTGAAGGGGCGTCCAGCACCAAAAACGAACAGGTGGAAGCACAAAAACACAAGCTTGCAACGGCATCTACTAATCTGCAAGAAGCCATATCCTTAGAGCGCGAAGCCCGCGATGCCTATCGCACTGCATTAACAGAGCAGACGAAAGCACGCGATGCTTTGGCAAAAGTGGAAAGCGAAGCGAGCCGACTAGCAGAGCGCCGCACATCATTGACCGAACGACAAACCAGATTGAATGGTGATCGCGAGGGTGCCGACCAGCAACTTGGAAAACAAAAAGCGCTGCTTTCTGACGTGCCCAATAGTGATGCTTTAAACGATCGTTTGCAAAATGAGCAGACATCACTTGCCAATGACCGCGCAGCGCTGGCAGAGGCCCGTGCGGGCTTTGAAACGCTGGCCCGCGAAGCTGAAATGCGCAATAACCGATTGCAGGCAATTGGTGGTGAGCGCCAAAGCTGGGTTAATCGTGTGGATGCTGCTGAGACACAAATGAATGTTTTGGCTGAACGCAAAGAAGCAGCGATTAAAGAACAAGCGGGTTTGCAAGATCTTCCAGGTGAATTTGCCCGCCGCCGCGCCTCACTTTTCACCAAGGTTGAAGAAGCGGAAAAAAATCGCGCAGATAGCCAAGACGCACTCGCAACCGCAGAAACAGCACTGCGCACTGCCGATGATGCGGCAAAACTAGCGCTTAATGCATTGTCAGAAATTCGTGAAAGCCGTGCGCGGACTGAAGAGCGTGTGGAAAGTGCAAAAACTCGCAAGCAAGATGTTGCCCGTGAGATTACGGAAATTTTGGAATGTTCACCTGCTGGCTTGGCAGAAATTGCACAGCTTAAAGAGGGCGTCGCGCTTCCTGAAATGTCCGTGGTTGAAACCCGCCTTGATCGCTTGAAAGCAGAGCGTGAACGGCTTGGTGGTGTCAATCTTCGTGCGGAAGAAGAAATGCTAGAAGTTGGCGATAAGCGCGACGAACTTGTTACTGAACGCGATGATTTGATCGAAGCGATCCGTCAGTTGCGTATTGCGATTGCCAATTTGAATAAAGAAGGTCGCGAGCGTCTATTGATTGCGTTTGATGAAGTGAATGCGCACTTTAAGCACCTCTTCACCCATCTTTTTGCTGGTGGTACTGCGGAGCTTATTTTAACAGAATCGGACGACCCGTTAGAAGCAGGGCTTGATATTATTGCACGTCCTCCAGGTAAAAAGCCTCAAACCATGACGCTTCTTTCTGGTGGTGAGCAAGCGTTGACTGCGACAGCACTGATCTTTGCCGTGTTCCTTACCAATCCTGCGCCAATCTGTGTGCTGGATGAGGTGGACGCACCGCTTGATGATGCCAATGTGGAGCGTTTCTGTAACCTGCTTGATGATATGGCAGGCACCACGGATACGCGCTTCCTCACCATCACGCATAATCCAATTACCATGGCTAGAATGAGTCGCTTGTTTGGTGTGACGATGGCTGAACGTGGTGTTAGTCAGCTGGTTTCTGTCGATCTTGAGACGGCAGAAAGCTTCCGCGAAGCAGGTTAAGGCCGCGTGGCCAATAGCAATTCCAACCCAGAACCAAGTCCGAGTGATTTGCTTGAATGGTATGATCGCCATGCGCGGGTTTTGCCGTGGCGTGTGTCACCGCAAAATCGTGCGCTGGGAGAAGTGCCTGATCCTTATCGGGTTTGGCTGTCAGAAATCATGTTGCAGCAAACAACGGTTGCGACGGTGAAATCTTATTTTGAAAAGTTCACCAGCCTTTGGCCCAGCATCAATGATTTGGCAAGGGCTGATCGGGAGGATGTGCTGAAGGCATGGGCAGGGCTTGGCTATTATTCGCGGGCCCGAAACTTGAAAGCCTGCGCGGATATTGTGGTTGAGCAATATGGTGGGAAGTTTCCTGAAACTGTTGCGGGCTTGAAAGAGCTGCCGGGTATTGGTGATTATACCGCCTCGGCTATTGCGACCATCGCGTTTGATCAACCTGCCGCTGTTGTTGATGGTAATGTGGAGCGTGTGTTGTCGCGTATTTTTACCGTTGAAGAGGCAATGCCTAAGGCAAAGAAAACGATTAAAGAATATCAATCTCGCCTCACACCGTTAAATCGCGCAGGCGATTATGCGCAAGCGATGATGGATTTGGGGGCGACCATATGCACACCGAAAAATCCAGCTTGTTCGCTTTGTATTTGGTGGGGTGATTGTGCGGCTTTTAAGTTAGGAACGCAGGAGAACTTTCCCGTTAAAGCACCCAAGAAAGTAAAGCCAACGCGTTATGGCTGGGCGTTTGTTGCTGTTCGAGCCGATGGTGCTGTGTTGCTACGCACGCGCCCAGACAAAGGCCTGCTTGGTGGCATGACAGAAGTGCCTGGAACTTCTTGGGGCGAGGAAAAGCCGAAGTCTCCTTTTGCCTCTGCTCCTTTTCAAGCTGGATGGAGCAAAAGATGCGGCGTGATCCATCATACATTCACCCATTTTCATCTTGAAGTTGAGGTGGTTACAAGCATGTTCCCGATGGAGCAGGCGCCCGCGAAAAACTGCTGGTGGTCGGCGATGGAAGATGTTCCAGATGAGGCGCTACCAACGCTGATGAATAAGATGCTGGAAGCCGCATTGCCTGGGGTTACAAAGCCAAAATTGTAACAAAGCCAGAAATTTATTTACCCGCAACCATGCCTTTGATCGGTTGAAAACTGCGACGATGCAGCGGGCAAGGGCCAAGTTCTGCGATGGCATCGCGATGAGCTTTTGAGCCATAGCCTTTATGGCGATCAAAATGATAACCGGGATAAAATGTGTTCGCGCGAACCATCATGCGATCGCGGGTGACTTTGGCAACAATCGATGCCGCCGCAATTGAGAGCGAATGGGCATCACCTTTAATGATTGCTTTTGCGGGTTGCTTAAGCGCGGGCGGAATATCTCGGCCGTCAATCAGTACGAAGGTCGGCTGTTGGTTCAGCGCTTCAACGGCTTCTACCATTGCATAAAGTGTGGCGGCGCGAATGTTCATCTGGTCAATGCGCTGTGCTGATACGCTAGCGATTGCGACCTGTGCTGAGGCGAAAATTTCGTCAAACAATATTTCACGGCGTTTTTCCGTCAGCTTTTTGGAATCATTTAAGCCTTCAGGAATATGGCCGTCTTTCAAAATAACTGCAGCCGTGACAACAGGCCCAGCAAGCGGCCCGCGTCCTACCTCATCAACGCCTGCAATTAATGAATGGCCAGCGGCCATTGCTTCGTTCTCAAAGGAAAAGTTTGGGCCAGATGATGTGGTTGATTTGTTGCTCATTACTTTTTCTAACCTGCATCGCCTAAAAAAAGAAGCTGGATGATCTATGAGATCATCCAGCTTGAGTGTCTCCCGTCACGGTCCAATCTAACGGGGAATGGAAGGTGGGACCAAGGGTGTGTGAAGTTTAATGACGGAAGAGGCGTTTAAAACAGTGACAGTTGGCTCCCTTGCTTTACGGGTGGTGTAAAAAGATGAGTGGCAAGCGCCTGTTTACGGCGTGTCATGCCAATGCGTTTGGCGGCCATTTTCATGCGCTTGGCAATTTGATCGGCATAAGGGCCAGACCCACGCATGCGCCGCCCCCATGCCACGTCATATTCTTTGCCGTTCCGCATGGATTTCAGCAGGGATAAAACATGGCGGTATTTATTGGGGTAGTGGTGCAGCAGCCATTCTTTGAAAATCTCAGAGACCTCAAGCGGCAAACGCAGAAGCACATAACCAGCATCCCGCGCGCCATACTCATAAGACTTCTCTAATATGGTCTCTATCTCGCTATCATTAAGCGCTGGAATAATCGGCGCGACCATGACAGAGGTTGGTACACCCGCATCACTTAATTGGCGCAGTGCATCCAACCGCTTTTGCGGGGTTGAAGCACGCGGCTCCATGGCACGGGCAAGCTTGCCATCCAGTGTGGTGATGGAAAGTGCGACACGAACCAAACCACGTTTTGCCATGGATGATAAAATATCAATATCCCGCGTAACCAGATGCGACTTGGTGACAATACCCACGGGATGATTGGTTCTATCCAATACCTCCAAAATCTCGCGGGTTATTCGGTGGCTGCGTTCAATCGGCTGATAGGGATCGGTATTGGTGCCAATGGCAATAGTGCGTGGGCGATAATTGGGCGCTGCTAATTCTTGCTCTAGCAAGGCTGCAGCTGTCGGTTTCGCAAACAGCCGCGTTTCAAAATCCACCCCAGGCGATAAGCCTAAATACGCGTGTGAAGGTCTAGCAAAACAGTAAGAACAGCCATGCTCGCAACCACGATAGGCATTGATTGAGCGATCAAATGAGATGTCCGGGGACTGATTCTTGGTAATAATGGTTTTTGGGTTTTCATAATTCACCTCCGTTTTCATGACTGGCAATTCTTCATTGTCCCAGCCATCATCAAATGCTTCACGTTTTTGGGTTTCAAACCGGCCAGAAGAATTAGATACAGCACCACGTCCACGGGTTTTATATCCAATGACGGGTTGATCGGGCACAACACCAAGCGCAGTTGGGTCATGGCGAACGCCAACCCAATCTTCGCTTTCTTGCTCTACGCCGTGATCGTCCATCTCATCTGGCCAATATTCTTGTTTTGTTCCTTTTGATTCCTACAGCAAGAATTGGAACGTATCAAGAACAAAAAAACAGAAATGGTAAATCAGAGATGAATTTTATTTGCCGCGTTTAAGGTGCTCATCCAGTCGCGGCATGATCTCAACGAAATTGCAGGGGCGGTGGCGGTAATCAAGTTGCAGGCTTAAAATGCCGTCCCATGCGTCTTTGCAAGCGCCAGAGGAACCGGGCACAACAAACACGAATGTGGTGCCGACTAAACCCGCTGTTGCGCGCGATTGTATCGTTGAGGTGCCGATTTTATCAAACGATAAACGGTGAAAGACTTCTGAAAACCCATCCATGCGCTTATCAAACAACGGCTCGATTGCATCTGGTGTTACATCACGGCCCGTAAAACCAGTGCCGCCTGTGGTTACAATCGCATCAACGCTTGGGTCATTAGACCATGCTTTTATCTGCGCTTGAATTTGCTCAACGTCATCTTTCACGATGGCGCGGCCTGCTAATTTATGTCCAGCACCCTCAACGCGATCGCACAATGTGTCGCCAGACTTGTCATCTTCCAACCCACGGGTGTCTGAAACCGTCAACACGGCAATGCCAATGGCGATAAAAGGGCGGGTTTCATCAATGGTGGACATGGTTGCTCTCAAGCCTTTGTTGTGAACTAATTGGCAGATTGTCTTTTCATTGTCATATGACAATTCTATGAATGGGTCATCAAGAGTTTGGGGTAAGGGGGCTCAAAATGCCAGTGATTAGTTTAAATCAAAAATTGTTTGCAGAATTTTTGGGAACCGCATTCCTGCTTGCAACCGTTATTGGCTCCGGCATCATGGGTGAAACCTTGGCGGGCGGCAATGTGGCGATTGCTTTGTTGGGAAATACCATTCCAACCGGTGCAATCTTATTTGTGTTGATCATGATGCTCGGGCCCGTGTCTGGCGCGCATTTCAACCCTGTGGTGACACTCGCCTTTCGCTTGTTTGGCAAACTCACCAATGCGGAAGCCGGCCTCTTTATTGTTGCGCAAATTGCGGGCGGTATAGTGGGTATGTTGGCGGCGCATTTCATGTTTGATCTTGAGCTCTTCCAACTCTCAGAAAAAGCAAGAACAGGGACCTCGCAGTGGGGTGCGGAAGTGATTGCGACCCTTGGGCTGTTGTTGACAATTTTTGGCACCATTAAAGCCCGCGTTGAGGCGGTGCCCGCAGCGGTTGGTCTTTATATTACGGCGGCTTACTGGTTCACGGCATCAACGTCATTTGCAAACCCAGCGGTAACGATTGCACGCTCTTTCACCAATACATTCGCAGGTATTGATCCAGCGCATATGCTTGGGTTTATTGTGGCGCAATTCGTTGGCCTTGGCGTGGCACTTGTTTGCATAAAAGCGCTAAGCTTCGAACCGCAAGACTAGTTAGCCTGCAAGTTTGGTTGCAACAACCCACCAGTTGGGGTGATCTGCTTGCAAGGCGCTCGCAGCCTCTTTTGCGTCTTCATCGTTTTCAAACAATCCAAAGCAAGTTGCACCAGAGCCAGACATGCGGGCAACAAGCGATCCACTGCACTTAGATAATGCGTTTATACAAGCGCTCACCTCTTCGCAGTGTAAAATGGCGGGCGGTTGAAGGTCGTTGCGACAATCATTGATCCATTGCGCAAAAGGTGCGGCTTGATTGACACCATCATTGGAGCGGGCAAGCGGCGGATTGTTCTTGCTGGTGAGCGACTTGAAGATCGCAGGCGTAGAAACGCCAACATTTGGGTTTACCAATACGATGGGAAGCGCCGGGGTCTTTGGTAACGCAGACAATGTTTCACCAATACCACTCATGCGAATTGCGGTTCCCTGCTGGCAACCGTGGAGACAGACTGGAACATCAGCCCCAAGTGACAGAACATCGTCCCCACTGGGTAGTGGGCGATCTAGTAACTCTGCAATGGCAAGCAAGGTCGCAGCCGCATCAGCAGATCCTCCACCAATGCCAGAGGCGACGGGTAGGTTCTTTTCCAGCACAATGTTTAAAGGTGGAATATCATCCCCCATAAGGCGTGCTGCTTTTAAAACTAGATTATCTTGATCTGCTTCCAACCCAGCACCAAAGGGGCCGTTTATGGTGAGATGATGTGGCGCGGTTTCGTTCGCGTCAGTCGTTTGTTTAGAAACGGTAATCTCATCGCCATAGTTGGAAAACACCACAACGCTATCGAGCAGATGATAACCATCATCCCGCTGTCCCGTTATGTGAAGTGCGAGGTTGATTTTCGCGCGGGCGGTTTTACGGCAATTTTGCAAAGCTTAGACGCCTAGTGTCAGCCGTCGCTTTCGACGTATTGGCCAGTTTCGATTTTCTTCGCAATTGTATCACGATACTTTTCTTCTGGATTAAGATCGCGAGCATGGCGCCATTGGAACTGCGCTTCAAGCTTGCGGCCCACATGCCAATAGGCATCACCCAGATGGTCATTCAAAATCGGATCTTGAGGACGAAGTTGCACGGCGCGCTCTAGACTTTCGACAGCTTTCTCATAATTCTTGAGCTTGTAATGGGCCCAGCCGAGACTATCGATAATGAATGGATCTTGCGGGCGAAGCTCAACGGCTTTCTCAATCATCTTGAGCGCCTCTTCGTACTTCATGCCCAAATCAATCAGCGAATAGCCAAGATAGTTTAGGACTTGTGGTTCATTGGGTGAAAGTTCGAGTGCTTTTCTAAAATCTGCCTCTGCTTCTTCCCAGCGCTTTGTCCGCTCATTTGCAATGCCGCGAGAATAAAAGACAGACCAATTTATATTTGTTGGTTCGCCTTTTATTTTAGAAATAGCATTAGAATAAGTGGTGCGGGCTTCTTCAAACAAATCATGTGAACGCAAGATATTGCCGTAAGACGTAATCGTTGTGATGTCGTTTGGGTCTTGCGCAATCAGTTCCTTCATGATGGTGCGAGCATCATTGAGTTTTTCCAGCGAGTTATAAGCGAAGGCTGCACGTAAGCGGGCGCTTCTGAAATAGATCGAATCTTCTTTGACCCCGTCGTAATTTTCAATCGCTTTGCTGTAGCGCGTATCGTTTTCAAGCAATTCGCCAAGTAATAAGCGCGGCAACGGGTTTTCTGGGTCAAGGTAAGACGCAAGGTTCATGAAGATGTAGGAAACTTCAGTATTGTCATCGGTCCCAATGATTGAGCCGATGCCGTAAAGCACTTCCATTGCACCTTGTAGCGGGGTCATAATGTGCGGTGCAGGTTTTTTACCGTCAGCAACTTCCGCGACCAGTGCCTTCACACTGTTGCGATTTGGAAGGCGCGTTACCAGTCGGTCTAGATTGACCTTGGCTTTTTCTTCCAAGCCATTGCGGTATTGAAAACGAGTGAGTGCTTCAATTTTGCGAACTAGATTTGGATCAGCTTTGTTTGCTTCATCATAAAACTTTGTCGCTTCTTCAACTTTGCCACCGCTCTCAGCAATGAGGGCTGAGTGGTAAAGTGTGTGTGGTGTGAAGGCTTCATTGCCGTCTAATGCGGCTAAAAGTTCCAAGGCTGCATCATGCTCACCATCGGCAGCCAATGCCCAAGCGTGCAACAAGCCGCCTGTCAGTTCCGCTAACGGACCATCGGTCATTTGTTCAAACGCGTTGATGGCCTTCTTAAGAGACTTTGCCCGCAGCGATGTCACACCAAGCGCCATATGGGCAAACCAATTGTCGCTGTCACGGTCTAGAATTTTATCGCTAATTGTAATGGCGCCATTCAGGTCTCCATCAACGAGACGAAGGAAAAAGGCACGTTCAATTAGGGATTGATTGTCTGGGTCTGCTTTCAGTGCCTCATCATAGTAAAGTGAGGCGGCTGTAATATCTTTTGCACGGTTGGCGGTGAGGGCGGCCAAATAGCTGCCAGATAGTGACAATGGATAGCCACGATCTGCCAAATCTTCTTTAAGTTCAGCGGACGCGAAAGCGAACGAATTTCCAAGCGTTACGACACCCGTGAGCGCTAACCCTACGACCAACATTTTTGCTTGGCTTTGGCATTTTTGGAAAAACGGCTGAATCTTAGAATTGGACGTCATGTAACCCACCTAGTTTTACTATAGATGCAACATGGCGCTTTCGACAGAATGTTTCAATGTCTAGCGCTGCAAAATTAATGGTTTTGACCGATTATGCGGATCAAATTACCGTTTGATTAAGGTCAGGGTTAAGACCAATCAGTATGCGCGGCTTATGCAGAAGTCTACGGCCTGCAAAAGTGCTGATTTATGAGCCGAATCAGGGAATGGCGCTAAGGCATCACGAGCAACGGCACCATAATGGCGAGCGCGCTCTAATGTGTCAGAAATTGTGCCGTAGCTGTTGAGAAGATCGATCGCTTTTTCTAGATCGCCTTCTTCAATTTTACCCTCTTCCATCGCACGACGCCAGAACTCGCGCTCTTCATCTGTGCCACGTCGATAAGCTAAGACCACAGGGAGCGTAATTTTTCCTTCGCGGAAATCATCGCCCACGTCTTTGCCGAGGTCTTTTGAGTTCCCGCCATAATCAAGTGCGTCATCAATCATTTGGAAAGCGAGGCCAAGATTGGTGCCGTATGAACGGAAAGCGGCCTGATCTGCCTTCGTGCCGTTGGCGACAACGGGGCCAACTTCTGCCGCTGCTGAAAAAAGCGCTGCTGTTTTGGCGCGGATAACGGCAAGATATTCGTCTTCCGTGGTTGCCATGTTTTTTGCAGCCGAAAGTTGAAGCACTTCGCCTTCGGCAATAACAGTGGAGGCGGCAGACAAAATGTCGAGCGCTTCCATTGAACCAACTTCCACCATCATGCGGAAGGCTTGGCCAAGCAGATAATCACCAACCAACACGCTTGCTTGGTTACCCCAAAGCATACGGGCTGCCAGTTTACCGCGACGCATATCGCTTTCATCAACAACATCATCATGCAAAAGCGTGGCTGTGTGCATAAACTCAACACTGGCTGCCAGCTTAACGTGGCCGTCACCTTCATAGCCGCACATTTGCGCTGCGGCGATGGTCAGCATGGGGCGCAATCGTTTTCCGCCTGAAGAGATGAGATGGCGGGCAATTTCAGGAATCAACTCAACATGCGAACCAGCTTTCGACAGGATGAGCGTGTTTACGCCTTCCATATCGTCATGGACCAAGCTTAAAAGCGCTTCCAGTGAGGCTTTCTTTTTCCCAGAATCCTCAAGAGGAACAACAACACCCACAGGGCAACTCCTTCAATCAAAAGAGGTCGCACCATAATGTCGAACGAAACACTCGGCAAGTGCATCGCATCATTCCAATGGATAAATAGTGCTACCACATCAGCTATTTGGGTATTATATCTATCAAATACGAGTGAAGGGCCGTCGTTTTGATGGTTTTAGCGAAAGGATACTTTCTTGAAGCTGCTTTTAAAAACTAACGATCCAGTGGTGATTTCATTTGTTGAGGCGCTTATGAAGGAAAGCGATATCGATTATCTCGTGCTGGATCAGCATATGAGCATTGTTGAAGGTTCGCTCGGCGTGATACCGCGCCGCATTCTTGTCAAAGACGAATTTCACCTTAGTGCACGGCAAATTTTAAAAGACGCTGACCTTGGCCATGAACTCGCCAGTGAAGCAGGGTAATCGAGGTATGGCCCAAACGGTATCCTCGTTTGATCGTCATTACGTGCTTGGCGGCAAGGTCGTGTTGCACCAACAAACGGGTGGTGCGCATAAGGCGGGGCTTGATGCGGTAATGCTTGCTGCCAGCGTTCAAGGCAGTCGTAATTCGCACAATGGTAATTCACACAATGATAATTCACCAAAGCGCATTGTTGATTTAGGCGCGGGTGTCGGCACGGCTGGCCTTTGTGCTATAAATCGTTTGTCCAATGCTACGGCCATTTTAGTCGAAAATGATCCAATCACGCTGGAACTCACAAAAGCGACTTTGGCAGATCCTGATAATCAATGGCTCAAAGACCGAGCATCCGTATTGAACGCTGATGTCACTCTTCGTGGCGATGAACGGTTAGCGGCTGGTTTGAACCTTAACATGGCCGACCATGTTATTATGAACCCGCCTTATTACGACGCAAACAACGTGCGAATTTCTGACAATGCATCGCGTCAAGCGGCCCATGTTTTAGATGAACGTGGTCTAGAGCCTTGGTTTCGGACAGCCAGCGCGATTTTGGTGTCTGGAGGCATGCTGTCTGTCATCTTCCCAACCGCTGGTCTTTCCAATCTACTCACGTTGATGGAAGGGCGGTTTGGTGGAATTTCGGTTTTCCCCCTTTATAAAGGCGAGGGCGAAGAAGCGAACCGAGTGATTTTATGTGGCCAAAAAGGCAGCCGCGCCCCGATGCGTTTACTCTCTGGTCTGGTTCTCCATCAAGCGCAAAAGGACGGAATTTCGCGGCGGGAATGGACAGATGAAGCAAATGCGGTCTTGAATGGTGAGACGGGTTTGGTCATATAAAGCCTAACAGGGTGGCTGATGCCCCTCAATTTGAAACAAGTGAAGTGAGATACATGTCTAAAATCGTTGATATTGTCCGTCCTATTTTGCCGAAGAAATTCCGCGATAAACCTGTTGTCATCCCAACGGTGCGCCTTTCTGGTGCAATTATGGCAAGTCAGGGCATGCGTCCAACACTTTCAATTGCGACGGCTGCTGGTAGGCTCAAAAAAGCATTCAGCGTAAAAGACGCGCCAGCCGTAGCGATTGTTATCAATTCCCCAGGCGGCTCGCCCGTTCAAGCCAATTTAATATACAAACGCATTCGCGCATTGGCGGAAGAAAACGACAAAAAGGTGATTGTCGCCGTTGAAGATGTGGCCGCATCTGGCGGTTATATGATTGCGCTTGCTGGCGATGAAATCATCGCCGACCCATCCTCTATTGTTGGCTCAATCGGTGTTATTTCCGCAGGCTTTGGCTACGTCGATTTGCTGGAGAAGCTAGGCGTTGAGCGGCGCGTTTATACAGCTGGCACAAATAAGATGATCCTTGATCCGTTTCAGCCAGAGAAAAAATCTGATATTGAGTATTTGCGTAGCATCCAAGACGAAATCCATGACACCTTCGTTGATATGGTGAAAGACCGACGCGGTGATGTAATCAGTGGCGATGAGGAAGAAGTTTTTTCTGGTCGTTTTTGGACGGCGATGACAGGCCAATCCCTTGGCTTGGTTGACCGTATCGGAGACATTCGGTCGATCGTTAAAGAACGGTATGGCGAGAAAACACAGCTCAAAGTGATTGGCGCTGGTGGCGGTTTGCTCAAGCGAGCGCCTTCAAATGGTGTATCCATGCCCAATGATATGAGTTCCATCGGTGCGGGTTTTGCCGAACATATGGTGACACAAGCAGAAGAACGCGCCCTTTGGGCACGTTATGGGCTGTAAACTAGATGCCTTTTGGAATAATCCTCATTCTTGTGGCGGCCATTGGGTTTTACGCCTTTAAAAAGCTGCGTCAGGAATTAGTGCGACTTGATGAGGAAGACGCAAAGCGGGCGAAGCTTGCGAAAACCCAAAAGCGGGCGGATCGCCAAGACAAGTCCAACACGCTGAAACGTGACCCAAAAACGGGCGTCTATCGCCTTGATGATGATTAAGCGCGTGCAAACCCTTGCCTTTTTAAGGTCGGCTGTGCTTTAGCAACAGTGAGCAACGTCAAAGACTTTCTAACGGGAAATTATCCATGTCAGAACAACCAGCCCACCTCAAACCTGAGAATTCGTTTCAGGGGCTGATATTAGCGCTTCATAACTATTGGGCAGATTATGGCTGTGTCATTCTTCAGCCCTACGACATGGAAGTGGGAGCGGGCACTTTTCACCCAGCAACCACCCTGCGTGCTTTAGGGCCGAAGCATTGGCGTGCAGCCTATGTTCAGCCCTCTCGCCGCCCAACAGATGGTCGCTATGGCGAAAATCCGAACCGTTTGCAGCATTATTATCAATACCAAGTACTGTTGAAGCCATCCCCGCCTGATTTGCAAGAACTCTATCTTGGTAGCCTTCGCGCTATTGGCATCGATCCGCTTTTGCATGACATTCGTTTTGTAGAAGATGATTGGGAAAGCCCGACACTCGGCGCTTGGGGTCTTGGTTGGGAGTGCTGGTGCGATGGTATGGAAGTCTCGCAGTTCACGTATTTCCAACAAGTCTGCGGCATTGAATGTTCACCTGTTGCAGGCGAACTAACTTACGGTCTTGAGCGTCTCGCCATGTATGTGCAGGGCGTTGAAAATGTTTACGACCTCAACTTCAACGGCCTAGAAGGTGACGACAAAGTCACCTATGGCGACGTGTTCTTGCAAGCAGAGCAAGAATATTCACGCCACAATTTTGAATATGCGAACACAGATGCGCTGTTCCAGCATTTCAAAGATTGTGAAGCTGAATGCGAAGCCTTATTGGCAGCAGGTGAGGCCGCTCGCGGCAACCCATCTGAGGTACACAAATGTGTTCTTCCCGCTTATGACCAATGTATCAAAGCGTCGCATTCCTTCAATTTGCTGGATGCGCGCGGTGTCATCTCCGTAACAGAACGACAAAGTTATATCTTGCGTGTGCGCAATCTTTCTAAGGCCTGCGGCGAAGCATTTTTGCAAACTGAGGCTGGCGGTTTTGTCCAAGCCAAATAGTTTTGCCAAGATAGTGCCGTAATTGGTTGCGAAGAATGGTAAATAAGAGGTAATGTTAAGAAACGACCAAGTGTGTGCGGCAAAATGTAAAGCGAAAAGGGAGATGCCTGTAAGGGCATACAGCTTATGAATTTGCGAACTGCGACGTTGTTATGTAATCGGTTCTTATCAAGCGTTGGCGATGGTGCACTCGTCGACCAGTTAGGCGATGTGCTTGTTAAAGGCAGCGTTGTCTGCGATGCCACCTTAGAGGGTGGCGAAGCCTCTCAAAATTCAATCGATGAACTTTCGTCAGCGGCAAAAAAAGCGCTTGGCTCTTATAATGAGAGCCTTTTCGCTGACCCTGCGATGAAGGTTTTTCCTGAATATGCACAGCTCGGATTTGCCAATATCATGGCTGGAGATTTTGAAACGTGCTTGAGCGCCATGTGTGAAACAGATGGGCGTGAGAATGACTTTTCTGCCAACCTTGCGCGAATTGGACGTGAGGGAGAGGGCATCTCGGAACTCACAGATCAAATTGAAAGACTGGTGGCGGTTGCTAACTACTTTGGCGTTGAAAGCCGCGATGATTTCGATTCAGACGCAATCGCGGTTATTCAAATGCCAGACGATGAAGGCGGCGAGCATGATGGTAGTAATGTCGATGCCTTTGTTGAGCGTATGCAATCTTTCCAATCTATCGTTGAATATTGCGGTGTAAGCGATGAGACGGGCGCTAATATCCGCATGATTGCGGGTGATGATGCGCTTGTTGTTGCCGATCTCACGTCTGAGGGCGCACATAAGCTGCAAAGCATTATCAGCGATGTGAAATCTGCGAAGTCAGATATTGTCGAAATTGAAAACGTGAGTAAGCGCCTCAAAAATGTTGGCGTAAATGATAAGATTATCGACATGTTAGGCGAGGAAACAGGCCTGATACGTGGGTTCGATGAAAGCAAAGCAGGCAGCTTTATTACGTCGCTCCTAAACGGACAAAATAGTGTCACCAGTAAGTGGATGGCTAACGCCGTGATGGGCCTGCTAGATAGTGGCGTGCGTATTGATAGCGTTGTTTTAAAGTCTCAAGAGGTCGGCGAAACGACGCCAGTTGCTGAAGAAATGGCCATTGTAGCCGACGCCCTAGAGGCGTTGGATGACGAAGCTGTAGCCAAGCAAGTTGATACAGCGGAAGTGGTTGAAGCTCCAAGCGATGACGTTTCCGACCAAGCCGAACCAGATGAAGATACATCAAGCTCTACCGTCATCGCTGGTGCGACCGCTCTTGCTGGTGCCACAGCTTTGGCCACTGACAACGTGGTAGAACTTGTGGGTCAGACCTCAGAAAAAGCGACAAACTTTGTAAGCGATGGGGCGGAGGCTGCTGGCGAAAAAATATCTGAGATGACTGACGAAGCATGCAGTCTTGCAGACCACGCACGCGAGCAAGTTGAAGACGCCGTTGAAACCGCAAGCGATGCTGTATCGGATGTTGTCGAGACTGCAGAAACTGCTGTTGAAGAGGGCAAAGAAGCCATCAGCAATGGTGTTTCGAACGGCGTTGATAAGGTGAGTGACGGTGTCGAAGAGACGGTTGCAAAACTTGGAACGAAATCTGAGGCCGAAATTAACGCAGCCCTCGCTCGAAAGAAAAGCCTGCGCTCTATTTGGGAAACATTTTCGGGTCGTTCTTAAATAGCGCACTGAGTATGAGAGCATGAGGGCATGAGAGCCTGAAACAAAGAAAGATAATACGCCATGTCAGACGATGAAAAGCCAGTTGTTGCCGCTAAAGAACCATTTGCTGTTGAGGTGGAAGAAGGCAAAAGATACTTTTGGTGCACTTGCGGCCGATCGTCCAAACAACCGTTTTGCGATGGCAGCCATAAAGAGACAAGCTTCACGCCTTTGGTTTGGGAAGCTGATAGCAGTGGCACGAAGTATTTTTGCGGCTGTAAAGCAACGAACCGTGCCCCATTTTGCGATGGTTCACACAGCAAACTTTAGCAATTAGTAAGACGCAAGACACGGAATAGGCGCTGAGGCGCCTTTTTCTTTTGTCTTTCCCTCAATCAAGCGCTCTTGCGGGTGACATTATGCTCATTCATTGCTAAACGCTTTCTCACCTTTCCATTCAAGAATTAGACCTGTTATGCCAGACCTATTGTTAGAACTTTTCTCGGAAGAAATTCCAGCGCGGATGCAACGAAAAGCAGCCGGTGATTTGCGTAAGATGATTACCGATGGCTTGGTGGATGCAGGGCTGACCTATGAGGGTGCGAAAGAGTTTTGGACGCCGCGCCGTTTGACCCTTTCTGTGAATGGCTTGACCAAACGCTCCGCTGATATTCGCGAAGAGCGCAAAGGTCCGCGCACGGACGCGCCAGAAAAAGCGCTTGCAGGCTTTTTGCGCGGTGCAGGTCTTGCTTCCATTGATGAGGCAGAAGTTAAAACCGACCCGAAAAAGGGTGATTTTTACGTCGCCATTATCAACAAGCCGGGTCGTGAAGCTGAAGATATTTTGCAAGACCTCGTGCCAGACATCGTGAAGAAGTTCCCGTGGCCGAAGTCTATGCGCTGGGGCAAAGCGTCGAGCCAAGCAGGCGCCATGCGCTGGGTGCGGCCCTTGCAATCAATCCTTTGTACGTTCGGTCCTGAAACTGAAGAGCCTGAAGTCATCACCTTCGACATTGAAGGTGTACCATCAGGCAACAAAACACGCGGCCATCGCTTCCATGCGCCAGACGAAATTGCTGTGCGCCGCTTGCATGATTATATGGCGGAGCTTGAAAAAGCCAATGTGGTGTTAGACCCAGAACGCCGTAAAGACATTATCCTTCACGACGCCAAAGACCTTGCCTTTGCCCAAGGCTTAGAGCTGGTGGAAGATGCGGGGCTTTTAGAAGAAGTGTCCGGTTTGGTGGAATGGCCTGTTGTTTTGATGGGCGAGTTCGATGAGGAATTCCTCAACATCCCGCCTGAGGTTATCCAGCTCACCATTCGCGTGAACCAGAAATGCTTTGTGTTGAAAGACCAAAAGACTGGCAAGCTGACGAACAAATTTATCTTGGTGTCTAACATCCAGCCAAATGATGGCGGTGTTGAAGTGGCAAAGGGTAATGGCCGTGTGGTGCGTGCTCGTTTGTCAGATGCAAAATTCTTCTGGGAAACAGATTTGAACGTGTCACTTGAAGAACGCGCCAAGAAGCTTGAGATTGTAACCTTCCACGAAAAGCTTGGTTCGCAATCAGACCGTGTTGAGCGCATTAAAAAGCTTGGCCTTCAATTGAGCGATAAGACAGGAGCGGCTGCTTCCCTTTGTGAACGGGCCGCCAGCCTTTGCAAAGCGGACTTGATGACCGAGATGGTCTACGAATTCCCAGAACTGCAAGGCTTGATGGGCCGCTATTACGCGGAACGCGCGGGCGAAGATGCCTCCGTTGTGGCTGCGATGGAAGACCATTATAAACCGCAAGGCCCAAGTGATGATGTGCCAACTGATAAGGTTGCTGCAACAATCGCACTGGCTGATAAACTTGATACACTCATGGGCTTTTGGTCGATTGATGAAAAGCCAACGGGTTCAAAAGACCCTTATGCGCTTCGTCGTGCAGCCCTCGGTGTTATTCGTATCATCTTGCAAAATGATTTCCGCTTGGCGCTAAAGTCAGAAGGGGTGAGCGAAGACTTGCTCTCTTTCTTCCACGACCGTCTCAAAGTTTTCTTGCGCGACCAAGATGCACGCCATGACCTCATCGACGCCGTTATCACCTCCAACGCGGATGACCTCTTGATGATTGCCCGCCGTGTTGAAGCTTTGACTGCGTTCCTCAATACAGATGATGGGCAAAATTTGCTTGCGGGCTATAAGCGGTCAGCCAATATTCTGGCCGCAGAAGAGAAAAAAGGCGCTGAGATTGGCTCATCAATTGATGCAAGCCTGCTCGCTCTGCCAGAAGAAAAAGCACTGGCAGAAGCCATCGATCAAGCCTCGACAAAAGCAGAAAGTGCCGTTGTGGCTGAAGACTTTGGCGCAGCGATGCAAGCGGTGTCTATTATCCGTGGTCCAATTGATGCGTTCTTTGATGCGGTTTTGGTGAATGATGATGATCCGAAAATCCGTGCCAATCGTCTCGCACTGTTAGCAAAGATCAGATCAACAACCTCGCTTGTGGCAGATTTCACCCGCATTGAAGGCTAAACGCGATAACGGTTTATTGGTGCTGATAAAAATACTATATTGCGCCGCAATATAAACGGTAGCCAAATTCGTTTTTGTGTGACCAAATAGAGACGACTTAGGCTTGTATGCAAGCTTGGATTTTATGTGCCCGTCAAGGAGGCGGCGTTCTAATGTCTGCAGACGTTATCGGTTTTGGACAATCACGAAGTGGTCGAACACTTCTTGCGACTGAGCACTATGGTGCAAAGTCTGAGCGTTTGGCTGCCATGGCGACTGCTGGCCTTCGTATCGCTCCATCCGTTGCCTTGCCCATTTCTGCCTGTACTCATGGGTTGAATGACAAAGGCGAATTATCGACTTCGTTTCAGGTGGAAATTTCGCGCGGTGTGCGCGGTCTTCAGCGCACAACCAGAAAATGGCTGGGTGATAAAGAAGATCCGTTGATTTTAGTCGTGCGTATTAGCCCCGTTATGGCGCAGGGCGGTTTTGGTCTTCATGTGCTGCATGTTGGCTGGACACTGGATGCAATTGAGCATTTGAGTGATGAAGGCGACAAGCAACACGCGTCCAGACAATTCGCCGACACGATCCGCGAGATCGCAGTCCAGTCTTTCGGCGTTGATGAAGGCCTGTTTGATGACAAGCTAGATATTGCGGAACAAGCGGGTGATGTGGATTGGCATAGTCTTTTGCAGGCTTATCTGGAAATCGCTAAGGGCGAAACGGATGACGCCTTGCCGCTTAGCCCGTCAGACCAGCTTTTGCTGATCGTTCAACTGATGTGGAAATCGTGGAATAAGACACGCGCTCTAACCTACCGACAGCTCTACAACATTGAAGACGCGGGTGGTCTTGGTATCGTTATCCAAGTCTGCGTGCCGTGGAATTACGTTCAACCAACATCGACAGGTTGGATTGCGATTCGCGATGAGAACACGGGCGAAAGCTGTTTGGACGGCCAAATTTTTGACCATAATGGATCAAGCCAGCCAATCCCGATTTCAAAACGCAAATCTGACAAGGTGATAAAAGACATCATCGGGCAGGCAACCTTATGGGAAATGAAAAGCGCACAGACAGAGCGGCTCGATTTTATCATCGCTGGTGATGAAGCCTATATTGTTGATGGCACAGCGCTACCAATGACAACGGCGGCTGACGTAACTGTGGTTGTTGAAATGGCCAGAGCAGGCGCTATCAGCAAGGAAGAGGCGGTAAAGCGCATAGACCCTGCGCGCCTGATTGATATTTTGCACGCACGCTTGGCGGTTGGGCAAGACCTTAAAGAGTTGGCACATGGTTTGTCTGCTTCGCCTGGTGCGGCAACGGGACGGGTCGTTTTTTCGGCAAGCGCTGCTGAGGCGTTGAAGTCAAAAGGTTGGCGGGTAATTTTGGTGCGGGCAGAAACCGCGCCAGAAGATATTCGCGGTATGCAAGCCTCATCAGCAATTGTGACGACAAAAGGCGGCTTGACCAGCCACGCAGCTGTAATTGCACGCGGTACGGGTAAGCCATGCATCGTCAGCATGTCAGGCATTATGGTCAATGAAGAAGCCAAAAGCTTTGTCGTTGACGGCAAGGTGTATGAAGAAGGTGACCACGTTACTGTCGATGGTTCTACCGGCATGATGTATGATGGCAAATGTAGTTTGCGGCCGTCAGAAGTGTCTGGAGACTTGTCTACTTTATTGGAATGGGCTGATGAATTTAGGCGCATGAAGGTGCTAACCAATGTGGAAAGCCCTCTTGATGCAGAGGTTGCTGTGCGCTTTGGGGCAGAAGGCATAGGCCTTTGCCGCACAGAGCACATGTTGTTTGAGCCGGATAGATTGGCTGCTATGCGCCAAATTATTCTTGCCAAAGACGATCGTATCTACCTTGAAGCGGTCGCAAGGCTGGTGCCTTTATTGCGGAAAGATTTCGTAAAGCTTTTTGAAGTCATGCGAGATCGCCCAACAAACATCCGCCTGTTTGATCCTCCACTTCATGAGTTCTTGCCAAAAACCAAGCATGACATCCAAGAGCTTGCAAAAACATTGGGCATTAAAGCGAGTGATTTGGAATTCACTATTGATGAATTAAGTGAAACCAACCCCATGCTCGGCAATCGCGGTTGCCGCTTGCTAATTTGTAATCCTGAACTTGCAAAAACGCTGGTTGAAGTGATTTTTGAAGCCGCCATCGAAATCAATCGGAAATACGATATTGATGTGAAGCCCGAAATCATGGTGCCGCTTGTTGCGTTAAACCGTGAGTTTATTGCGATCAGCCGATTGATTGATGATGCCGCTCAAATTGTTGAGCATAAACACGATTATTCGCTGCATTATAAGGTTGGTTCCATGATTGAGCTGCCGCGTGCTGCAATGATTGCCGACCGTATTGCTTCAGAAGCCGACTTCTTTTCATTCGGTACAAATGACCTTACCCAAACCACTTTTGGTATTTCGCGCGATGATGCCGTTGCCTTTTTGACCACCTATGAGCAAATGGGTTTGATGGAAAATGACCCCTTCGTCACGATTGATGAAGAGGGCGTTGGCGCGGTCATTGAGATGACCACCATCAAAGGACGAGAAGCCAACCCGCATCTTGAAATTGGTATTTGTGGTGAACATGGTGGCGACCCACGGTCTATCCATTTTTGCGAACGCTTGGCGCTCGATTATGTTTCCTGCTCGCCATTCAGGGTGCCAATTGCACGATTGGCAGCAGCGCAAGCAACACTTTCTTATCGCTAAGACATTTTTCACCATACGAATAAGAAATTTTGGAAAATCGGCGTAAACCCGCCGTTTTTGTTAAAATTTTAGCGAATTTCCCCCTTAATTGAAGCCTGAGTTGCAGTCATTCCTTCGGTGAAATGGCTGAAATTTGGGCTTGTTAACGGATGATTTAGGTTAATCGACGATAACTAACGGCAGAAATACAAGTTTGTATCTGTATCGAGTAGTGAGTAAGTGTTGTGTCGCGTAAAAATCTGACTTCGCAGTTGAGTTCTGCCGCAATGTGTGGTGCTGCCGTATTGGCGCTCACCGTCGCTTTCCCAAAATCCGTTGATTACCAAGATGTAGCATCCTTCGCTGGCAAAGAGCTTGGCGCTGATCGCTGGCTTGCTTCCATCGTTACAATTCCATCCGGTCTTGGCCGTGACTTTGTGAAAAGCAAGGGCGCGTCTCCTATGATCTTGGATGAAAATGGTGATCTGCTTAAAGGCTTGAACATTGGTTCTGGCAAAGGTTTCAAGGGGTATGCCTTCGCGCCAACCCCTAAAATCGCAAAAGCGGTGTCTAAAAAACCATCCGTCCAAGCTGCCAAAGGTGACTTGCCAGTTGGTGAACATGGACGAAGAGCGGCAACACTTTCTGCTGGCGCAATTTTTGACCGTTCTGCAATTTTCAGTGCGCCCGACAAGAGCTTATGGCCAACGGTTGCATTTGTTGCGCCGACACAGGCACCAGCACCAGCTCCAGCGGCAACACCAGCTGCGGTGAAAAAAGTTGATCAAAAGCAAGATCGACCGCGCCGTAAAGTTCTTGTTGCCAAGAAAGAATCTGCTCCATTGGCCCTTGTTCCAGAAGCAGCAATTGCTGCAATTGAGAACAATGCTGCACAACAGGCGAATGTTGAAATCGACACAACAGTGACGGCTTCAATTCCGAATGTTGCGCAGGTTCAAACAGGCTATGCAGCACAATCCAACGATCCGCGCGCTGTTTTTGAAGCCGTGCTTGCCCGTCGTGATGGCAAACATGCTGTTTTGCCTATTGCACCAGACGCACAAGCTGAAGTTACAGTTCTTGAGCCGAAACAGCCCGCGCTTATAACCGCGATTGCGGAAGTACCAATTCCGAAATTGAAGCCTGAAATTGCTCTTAATCTTGAACCGCGTAAGAGAAAATCTGGCAAGAAACTCCATTTTTGGGCAGGCTTTAAATTGCCGGGTTCAGTCTACCGTAAGAACCAGCAACGCTGTCTTGCTGCGGCCATTTATTTTGAATCGCGCGGCGAAATTGAAAAAGGCCAAGCCGCTGTTGCTCAGGTAATTTTGAACCGCGTGAAAGCCCCAGCTTATCCAAATACAATTTGTGGCGTGGTCTACCAAAACAAACATTGGCGCAATCGTTGCCAGTTTTCCTTCGCTTGTGACGGTGTTTATGACCGTGTAAATGACAAAGCATCCTGGAAAACAGCAGTAAGAATTGCCCGAAATGTATCAAAAGGTAGAATTTATCTTGATGAAGTTGCTGATTCGACGCATTATCATGCAACTTACG
>JBDVXS010000113.1:0-6166 GCA_039964305.1 Hyphomicrobiales bacterium | reverse complement strand
TTTAGAACGAGGATAGGGCGTTTGTCTTCGCCTTCCATCACCACGTTGCCGCGTGGGTTTTCAACGTCAACACTTCTAAACCAACGGCTCCACTTTGGCGGGTCTGATTTCGCCCCTTCCAAGTTGCGCGTTACAGGGTGGCGGAAGCCTTCCTTCGTAACTTTGGCGTGGAACGGATCTTCAAAAACACTTCCGATTGGTTCGGCGGGCAGAACGGGTGCGAGCGGTGTTTGATAGATCGAGGTGCTGTCTGCATAGTCAGGACCCGCCGCAATCAAAATCGCGCCACCTTCTTGCACATAGCGTGCAATGTTATCGAAATAGAGGATCGGCAACACACCGCGACGCTTATAACGGTCGAAAATAATCAAATCGAATTCGTTGATTTTGACCGAGAACAATTCGCGTGTTGGAAAAGCAATCAGCGAGAGTTGGTTGATGGGCGTGCCATCTTGTTTTTCTGGCGGGCGCAAAATGGTGAAGTGGACGAGGTCGACCGTCGCATCTGATTTTAAAAGATTGCGCCAAGTGCGTTCGCCTGGATGCGGCTCGCCAGAAACCAACAGCACACGCAAATTCTCGCGAATGCCTTCGATGGTTTGAATGGCGTTATTGTTGATGGTGGTTAGCTCACCTTCAAGTTCATCCACCCTGATTTCCAAAATGTTCTGACCGCCGCGCTCAATGTTGATGGCAATCTCGATGTCTTGGCCAATGGGCACGGTCTCTGTGGCCGATTGTTCGCCGTTTAATTGGATCGTGACGCTGGCGGTTGAGACGTTGGCATTTGGTGTTGCTTCAACACGAAACTTGATGATTTTGTCTTCGTTCACGATGCCAAAGCGCGGCGCTTCGGTGAGGACAAGCCGTAAATCGAATTCTTCGTCTTCGCCTGTTAAAACGGTATGGAGGGGCGCATTAAAGCCGAGGGCTTCCCGTTTTTTCGGTGTGTCGTGAATTTGGCCATCAGAGATAACAATCGCACCCGCAATGCGGTCTGGTGGCACATCAGATAGGCCGCGTTCTAGTTCGCCAAACAGTGCCGTACCCGCCCGCGATTTATCGCGCCCATTGGTTTCGATGATACGGGTCTCAAGATTTTTGATGGAAGCAAGCCGTGCTTTGAGCGCTTCAACAACGTCATCAGTTTGGTCTTTACGATTGCCCAGCCTTTGACTGTCAGAGCGGTCTACCACCACGGCGGCAACGCTGGTAAGTGGCTCGCGTTCTTCTTGCACGAACTCAGGATTAAGTAGCGCTAAAATACCAAAGCCAAGCGCCAACACGCGGATTAAGGCGCCACGGGTGCGGGTGAAGAGCAGGAGGCCGCCAAGCACCAAGGCCGCAATGGCGAAGGCTGCAATGAAGGGCCAATCCAGCAGGGGAGCAAAATCAAGACGCCAGTTCATTATTGTCCCAACCGTTCTAGCAGGGCAGGGATATGCACTTGGTCTGCCTTATAATTGCCAGTCAGCGTATACATGACGATGTTAACGCCTGTGCGGAAGGCATAAACCCGTTGCTGTGGGTCATCAGGTGATGTTGGAAGTAGTGGATTGGCATTTTCATCTGTCGCCCAAGCGCCTGCAAAATCGTTCGCGGTGATGAGGATGGAAGAAACGCCGTCTGCTTGCGAGCGGGTGCCTTCGTTGCCTTTGTTCTTGTCATCGATAGCTTCCACCCAAAGCGGACTACCAATCCAGCGTCCTGGGAAATCTTGGAGTAGATAAAAAGCACGGGTGAGAACGTGATTGGCAGGCACAGGTTCAAGTGGTGGCACATCAAGGTTGGCGACGATTTCGCGCAGCTTACCGTTTGCGGCTGAGTTCGCGCCGATGCCGCGTTCTATCTGGTCGCGCGTATCAAAAATTACGGTGCCACCTTGCTTCATAAAGGCATCAACGCGGGCCATGGTCGCCGCATCAGGTGTCGCGGCAGTTTCTGTAATAGGCCAGTAAATCAGCGGAAAGAAGGTCAGCTCGTCTTTAGAAAGATCAAGACCAATGGGTGGGCCGGGCTCTAGGGCTGTTCTAAGCGAAATGTAATTGGTGAGGCCGCGAAGGCCCGCGCGGCTTATTTCATCAACCGCATCTTCGCCCGTTACAACATAAGCAAGGCGTGTGGTGAGTGTGACATCGAACGGAACGCCGCTCTCACCATCTGCATCTTGTGCACGGGCCTTGTCGACGGTGAGCACCATGGTTGATGCCGCTAGAACGACTAACGCACTGGTAGCCGTCATGCGCATACGCTTTGTCACGTTACGGTTGAAGAGGCCCGCCATAGCAGCGACCACGGCGGCATCAATTAATAAAAGCACCATAACAAGCGTAAAGAAGAGGGGGCGTAGGTCAGTGGCGATATCGCCGCTTATCTCAGTAATCGTCGCATCTGGCAAAAGTTCCGCAGGTTGCAAGGCTTCAAAGGGCGTGTCCTTTGCCATCAAGTTAAACGCAATCAAGCTTTCCGCTTTGCCATAAAAGCCGGGCGGTGTTTTGCTTGTTGGCGTCACATTGTCGATCTCGTTAAGAGCAATTGGCTCAGCAGTTTCAAGTGGCGAACCCAAGCGGCCATCGGCACCGAGTGTTTGGAAGGGTGGGAAGGCCTGCGCTTCGTCCGCATCACCGTTTTGAACGGCGGAGGCTGGAACGGATGAGAAGGCGACGAGCTTCACCAGCATATCAACAAAGGCACCAGAGATTGGAAGGTTGGACCATGTTGCGTCTGCTGTGACATGAAAAAGAACCAACCAGCCATCACCAATACGTTCAGCGGTGACAAGTGGGGTGCCATCAGCAAGCTCTGCCCATGTTTTTTCCAAAAGGTCGAAATCTGGTTCTGCGAGCACTTGCCGCGTCACTTCGATATCGTCTGGCAAGTCCATGCCAGCAAACGGGCTATTCAATGAGAAGCGTGCAAGCTTTTGCGGTTCTTCCCATGTTAGTGAGCCACCTAAATTACGTTCACCCTCGCGCAGTCGAACGGGAGTAAGTGAGTCTTTTGTTGCGGCAAGGCGTGGGCCAGCAAAGCGTACAACAGTACCGCCCTTGGTCATAAACTTGCGCAGTCTATCGACTTCGCGGTCTGGCAACGTGCCAACATCTGCCATCACCATAAGCGACACACCTGACTGTAGAAGGGATGGAATCGCTTCAGCAAGGTTGGGCGTTGTTGCCTCGCGCACATCGGCAAAAGGTGTGAGCGCGCGATTGATGTAATAAAGTGGAGACAGCAGCGGCTGGTCTTTGTCTGTGGAGCTGCCCGTTAAAAGTCCAACAGTGCGGCGGCGTGTGCGATCATCAATTAGGTGAACCGCGCCAGCATTCGCAATTGGAGTGCCATTGTCATTGATGAGGCTTAACCGAACAATCTCGTTTCTAAGTTCTATCGGCAATTCGATTTTTGCAAGGCCAGAAGCCGCATCGTCTTCAAACAGTACAGGAACATCTGCGAGCGAAACATTGTTTTCATCCAACGCACGCAAGGTGATTGGGTTGTTTTCTGCACCAAGCCGTTTCACCCCAACATCAAGCGTTGCGGCTCCATTAAGTGCTTGTGTGATGGTTTGGCGGGAGGCTGCATTGTGCCTAATGGTAATGCTTTCAAAGCCAGATAAAGCCTCTGCAAGGGCGGTATCGTTTTCACTTGCCAGTGGGCTTGCAAGCCAGATGACGTCAATCTCGCCAAGATTGTCCTTCGCCCGCAAAATACGGTCAGCTGCAACGCCACGCATTTCTGGGAAAGGAAGCGCTAACTGGGCGGAGAGCTTATCAAGGGCAATTTGCGCGTCGTCAAGACGAACGTCCGCATTGTCAGGCTCAGTCGTCATCACCAAGGCAACGGGGCGGCCATTGCGTGATGCGGTTTCTAAAATGCCTTTGGCGGTGTCTGCTCGCTCTTGCCAATCTTCTGCTGATGTCCAGCCATTGTCGACCACGAGCAATAAAGGGTTGCCGCTGTTTTCGCTGACGGAATTCGGTGCCCAAAGTGGACCTGCAACGGCGAAGATAGCAATCGCTGCCAAAGCGAGGCGCAGCAAAGTTAGCCACCATGGGCTTGCGTGCGGCGTGTCTTCTTTTTTGGTGAGTTCTGCCAAGAGGCGTGTCGGCGGGAAATCTTGCAATTGCGGGCGCGGTGGGACCAGCCGCAACAACCACCAAATGACAGGCAGTAAGATCAGCGCTATTAAAACCCAAGGAGTGGCAAAGAGCATAGGGCCAAACATTAAATGCGCCCTCCAGCCAAACGGTTATAAAGGCTCAATACAGCTTCGCTTGCAGGTCGGTCCGTGTGGTGAACCAAGAATGTCCAATCAAGCTTATTGCATAAGTCTTTTACGGCAGAGCGTCTGCTTTCTAACCGTTCGCGATATTCCTCGCGGTACGATTGTGCACGGCTTGCAGTCACCTTCATGCCGCTTTCAGGGTCTTGAAATTCCACCCGACCTTGATAGGGGAAAGCTTCTTCCACAGGGTCGAGTATTTGCACCACATGGCCTCTGGTGCCAGCGCGTGCGATTTGTTGGAGGAAGGTTTCAAGGTCGGCAATTGGGTCTAAGAAGTCACCGAATAAGATGACCTCAGAAAAGCGATTAATCCCATCGGGCGCGGGCATGCCTTGATCTGATTTTAAGGTGCCTGCACGGGCGATGCGTTCGGCATAAATTTCTGCCGCATTGCGTCTTGTGGTGGCACGCGAATGGCCCAAAAGGCCTGTGCGCTCACCGCCAGAGGCTAATAGCTCTGTCATGGCAAGGGTCAAAACAATGGCGCGGTTGCGTTTGGTGATGCCTGACAGCGAAGAGCCAAATTGCATGCTCTTCGTAAGGTCGAGCCACAACCAAGCTGTTTGGGCGGCTTCCCATTCGCGGTCTTTGATGAAAATGGTGTCGTCGCGGGCTGAACGGCGCCAGTCAATCGCGGCGGCATTTTCACCCTCAACAAAAGGGCGGAACTGCCAAAAACTTTCACCCGGTCCAGCCATACGTCGGCCATGCCAGCCTGTCATAATGGTGCGGGCAACACGGCGGGCTTCCAACAATAGGTCAGGCAGGCTTTCAGACGCTTTTTCAGCATCGGATAAAAGCCGAAAAGGCTGGTCATCTGCCGTCTCAAGGGTGCCGTTGGCGTGTACCATTAGCCAATTTTGCCTTTCAATGACGCGATAACGTCGCGGATGGTGATGCCATCAGCGCGGGCTGAGAAAGAGAGCGCCATACGGTGTTGAAGCACAGGTTCTGCTAAAGCCAGTACATCATCAATGGAGGGCGCAAGGCGACCTTCCAGCAAAGCGCGTGCACGAACGGTGAGCATCAAAGCTTGCGAGGCACGAGGGCCTGGACCCCATGCAATATGTTTGGTCATTTCATCGGTTGTGTCAGCATCTGGACGGGCAGAGCGCACCAATTCCAAAATCGCCTCAATAACGCTTTCACCAACGGGCATTTGGCGCACAAGCAATTGGAACTCACGAAGTTCTTTCGCGTTCAATATTGGTTTTGCCACAGCCGTTTCAGCGCCGGTTGTTTCAAGCAAGATGCGACGTTCCGCGTCAAGCTCTGGGTAAAGCACATCAATCTGCATCAAGAAGCGGTCAAGCTGTGCCTCTGGAAGCGGGTAGGTGCCTTCTTGTTCCAGCGGGTTTTGCGTAGCAAGCACATGGAAAGGCTCATCAAGGTCATAGCGTTTGCCAGCGACTGTTACATGATATTCCTGCATCGCTTGCAAAAGAGCTGACTGGGTGCGTGGGCTGGCACGGTTGATTTCGTCAGCCATGAGAAGCTGGGTGAAGATTGGGCCTTTCAAAAAGCGGAAACTGCGTTTTCCTTTTTCATCCTGTTCCATCACTTCGGAACCAAGAATATCAGAAGGCATGAGGTCAGGCGTAAACTGTACGCGCCCAGCATCTAAACCCAAGACCGTGCCCATTGTTTCAACCAGCAAGGTTTTAGCCAGACCTGGTACGCCGACCAAAAGTCCGTGGCCGCCAGAAAGAATGGTAGTCATGGCCCGTTCAACAACGGTTTCTTGGCCGTAAATGACAGCGCTAATAGCGTCACGTGCTTCTTGAATGCGGGCGGCAGCATTGTCTGCAGCTTTTACAATCGCTTCCTGATTGATATCCTTTGAAGGTTTCGTATCTACGGCACTCATTCAGAAAGCTCCTG
>JBDVXS010000112.1:0-10194 GCA_039964305.1 Hyphomicrobiales bacterium | reverse complement strand
TGGAAATGTGGCGCGGAATGGGTAACGTCAGTTCAACGGTGAGCATAAATTCTTTATACGAAGCATCGCCAAGTTAATGTCCCGCACAAACTCTGTACCTTATTTGAGCTGATAGAGCAGATGTTTAAGTGCATAAGATAGCGGACCAATCTGACCAGCACCTTTGATGTAGGCCAAGTGATAAATTCTTAAACTCAAGAAAATGAAATTTTGTTCTGTCGTCACTTTTAGCAAGTGATCGAGGAACGTAGACTTAACATGAAGAGAGCCGTGTATGAGGCAGAATAACAAAAATAATCGTGGTCGTGGTCGCGGTGGACGTAAGGGTCCTAATCCTCTTACGCGTTCTTATGAAAGCAATGGTCCAGATGTGAAAGTGCGCGGTACTGCGCAGCATGTGGCTGAAAAATATATGACACTCGCACGTGATGCTTTGTCGTCTGGTGACAGTGTAGCCGCTGAAAATTATTTCCAGCACGCAGAACATTATAACCGCATCATCATGACAGCTCAGGCGCAACAAAGCGCTGCGCGTGAAGAAGAACGTCGTCAGCAAGTTGCTGCAAACGGGCAAAGTGATCAACCACCTGTTGAAGGTGCGCAACCAACGCCGCCATCTGGCGATGAGCCTCAACCGTCTGTGGGTGATATGCCTGTTAATGGGGCGGCATCTAACGGCAGTGCAGTTGCTTCTGAAAATGGCGAAGCAAGAAATCAAGAAGAGCAACCAAGACCCCGCCGCCGTAGACCACCAAGCAAGCCACGGGCTCGTGCAAGTGATGAAGGTGGTGCAGATGAAAAAGCACCGGAAGCAAGCGAGAGCATTGCAGATAACCCACCGGCCTTTTTGCTAAACGAGTAGTATTGTAAAGAAACGCATTAGTGTCTTAGCCACTTAGGATGGCTAAGATGCAAGAGTTGGCGTTGAATAGTGCTCTTTTCTACGTATTCCGTTAATATTCAAATGATATAATTTCAATCATTCAAACATATTGTTTTGAATTGATGTGAAATATCATGCGCATTATCTGCGAAGTCTTTTTTGATTTTGTACGTGTGTGATTTTTTTTGGGAATATATTAGGTAGTGTCAGCTCATTGAAATTAGACAACAATAAAGCGGCTTTTATTACTGACGACAAGTTATCTGCTTTGGGTATCCTAGCAGAGCTTAGAACCGACGTCGCTATTGAGCTGGCTGTGTGGGAATTTATCGACGACACCGATTTAGCCGCCTATGATATTGTCATTATTGACCTCAATCTCAAAAAACAGAACGCTGCGAGCAAACTGAGTGGGCTTTTAAAGTCATCGGACTTTGATGGGGATTTGATTTTTTCTGCTGATAAATCAAACCATGCTGAGATGGCGCAAGCTTATGCGCTCGGTGCCCATCACACAATTGCCCGTCCGATTAATTCAACGCAATTGACAAAAACGCTCCTCGATATCACGCATACTCAACCGCGCCCAGAGAAGGGGTCGATTGAATTCGCGACGGATACCTGTCTCGAAATCGCCGATATGATGGACTCAATGATGATTTCCGTGCGCAGTGGTGCACCGCTTCCATTAGAAGAGATTTATCAAAACTGTGAGAATGTTATTACCTCGATACGTCACGGGGATATGAAAACATGGCTTAAAGCCGTGCGCGCTCATTCTTCCTATACCTATCGTCACGTTATGATTGTCACAGGGTTTGCGGCTCTTTTTGCTGTTCGTTTTAAAATGGCGGAAGAAGATGCCAACAAGCTCACGCTGGGGGCGATGCTGCATGATATTGGCAAACTCCACATACCAGCAAAAATTCTCGATAAACCGGGTAAGCTGACTAAACGTGAGAAAAAAATTGTCCGAGAGCATCCGGTAAAAGGTGCTGAGTTGCTACAAAAAGACGGTCGGTTTGATGATGAGTTGATTATGATTGTACGCAACCATCACGAGCTTATGGATGGAACCGGATATCCTGATGGGCTACGTGGAGAGCAAATTCCAGATATTGTGCGCATTATGACCGTTGTTGATATTTTCTGCGCGTTGATAGAAGCGCGTTCTTACAAAGCATCTTTGACGATGGATATGGCCTACAAAATATTGCAAAGCATGGGGCCGAAACTTGATCAAGCAATCGTTCGCGGGTTTGAACCAATCGCTTATGACAAGAAGGCGCACGATATAATTAGAAAAATAAGACAAAACGTGGCTTAATTGACCATAACTTAAGTAACTCTTTGTATTTACCCCTTATATTCCGCGCTAATACACGATTCGGGCGCCTATCTTTATGCAGGAAAAATACCAGTTCTCTATCAAGGCAGCACTTGTAACGGATGACAAAGCACGTGCTGCGTCCGTTATGCCAGCTATGTCTTCTTTACTTGAAATCGAGCTGTTTGCTTGGGAAAGCCTGCAGGAAAACGACCTGCTTGATTCCCATATTTTTATTTTTGACGTGGATATTAGTGATGTTGAAAACATCATTCGTCTGAAAGAAATCCAGAAATCGCTTGGATATGAACCACAAACGATCTTCTCTATTGATGGCAACGACCGTCGCGCTGAATCGCAGGTTAATGCTCTAGGCTCGAAACATAATGTTAGTCGCCCGCTTGAAAGCGACGCTTTAGTCGAAAAAATCACGGACATTTGTACCAACGAAGTTGATATTTTGGCTGTCATTGCTGCGAACGCGCCAGAAAAGAAAGCCGCGACAACAACCCTAGCAATCGCGGATATATTTGACAGTATCTCAAGCTCTATTCTGCGTGGTGGGAAGCTACCGACTGAGGAATTGACCCAAACGACCACAAACATTGTTCGCACCGTAAGTAGTACAGGTATGGATACTTGGTTGGCAGCTGTTCGTTCCCATTCGTCGTTTACTTATAAGCATGTCATGGTTGTCACAGGTTTTGCCGCAGCCTTTGGCCTTTTATATAATATGAACCAAGATGACAAAGAGCGGCTGACGCTTGGAGCGCTTCTTCATGACGTTGGCAAAACGAAGGTTCCGCTCAAAATTTTAGACAAGCCAGGTAAATTGTCTGCGGGCGAATTAAAGATCATGCGTAGTCACCCAATGGCGGGATATGAAATACTTTCCAAAAATCCTAGCCTTGGAAAAGAAATGGCAATGATCGCTCGCAGCCACCATGAATATTTAGATGGTTCTGGTTATCCAGATCAATTAAAGGGTGTGGAAATTCCTGATATCGTTCGGGTCATAACTGTTGTTGATATTTTTTCTGCGTTGATTGAGTCGCGGTCTTATAAAAACTCCCTACCGCCTGAACAGGCTTATATAGTATTGCAGGAAATGGGTGGGAAACTTGATCAGGATATTGTGCGCGCCTTCGAACCGATTGCACTGAGCCAAAATGCAAATGATCTTGTGTCGCGTTTGAATTCGGCTGTTGCTTAAAGAGAAAGCTGATAGGTTTGTTCGCTGGTTGAAATCCATGGCGTAAATTCCCATATCTTAACTGTCCTTTGCCATTTTGGGAGGGATGCGGTTGTCTATAATGGAGGCCGGTGGTTTGAAATGTCTTTGTTTGCTCCTCGGTGAGAAATAAAGCGGCAGACTTAAGGAGTTCAATTTATGAACATGGAACAATATTCAGAGCGCGCACGCGGGTTTATCCAATCCGCCCAGACAAATGCGCTCGGTCAATCACATCAACAATTTTTGCCAGAGCATCTGCTTAAAGTCATGCTTGATGACCGTGAGGGATTTGCGAGCGGTTTAATTGAGCAAGCGGGTGGTGACCCAAAGGCGGCCTTGCTTGCTGTGGAAGCAGCCCTTTCCAAACTGCCAAAAGTAAGCGGTGGCAATGGTCAGATGTATTTGAGCCAGCCAATCGCCAAGGTCTTTGCAACAGCGGATGATATTGCCAAAAAAGCTGGCGATAGCTTTGTGACTGTTGAGCGGCTACTTTTGGCACTTGCGATGGAAAAAGCGGCAGAAACGTCATCCATTCTCAAAAAGAGTGGTGTTACGCCCAAAGCTTTGAATTCAGTGATCAATGATTTACGCAAAGGCCGCACGGCTGATAGTGCGACGGCTGAAAATGCTTATGAAGCGTTGAAAAAATATGCGCGTGATCTGACCCAAGATGCACGAGATGGCAAACTTGATCCCGTTATTGGCCGTGACGAGGAAATTCGCCGTGCCATCCAAGTGCTGTCACGCCGCACGAAAAACAATCCGGTGCTGATCGGTGAGCCGGGGGTTGGTAAAACAGCCATTGCTGAAGGTTTGGCGCTTCGTATCATTAACGGCGATGTGCCTGAAAGCTTGCGAGATAAGCAATTGCAGGCGCTTGATATGGGCGCTCTGATTGCGGGTGCTAAATATCGTGGTGAATTTGAAGAACGCTTAAAGTCGGTGCTGAATGAAGTGCAATCTGCCAATGGCGATATTGTGCTGTTCATTGATGAGATGCACACATTGGTCGGCGCTGGTAAATCAGATGGCGCGATGGATGCCTCCAACCTCTTAAAGCCAGCGCTTGCGCGAGGTGAACTCCATTGTGTTGGGGCGACCACGCTTGATGAATATCAAAAATACGTCGAGAAAGACGCAGCTCTTGCTCGTCGATTCCAGCCTGTTTTCATTAATGAGCCAACAGTGGAAGACACAATCTCGATTTTGCGCGGCATTAAAGAGAAATATGAGCTGCATCACGGTGTAAGAATCACTGATAGCGCTCTTGTTTCTGCGGCGACTTTGTCGAATCGCTACATCACGAACCGATTTTTGCCAGATAAAGCCATCGACTTGATGGATGAAGCAGGCTCACGATTGCGGATGCAGGTTGATTCTAAGCCAGAAGCGCTTGATGAACTGGACCGGAAGATCATTCAGCTTAAAATTGAGCGTGAAGCGCTTCGTAAAGAAACCGATGTGGCTTCTAAAGATCGTCTGAGTGCGCTTGAAAATGAACTGACGGCTTTGGAAGAAGACGCAGCCGCGCTCACGACCAAGTGGGAATCAGAAAAAGCGTCGCTGTCTGATGCGCAAAAGCTGAAAGAAGAACTCGATCAAGCCCGCATCGAATTAGAACGCGCGCAACGTACGGGCAATTTGGCGAGAGCGGGCGAGCTTTCTTATGGGCTTATTCCAGAACTTGAGAAAAAACTGGCTGATGTTGAAGCCGCTGGTGATGCGCGAGAGAATGAGCTGGTGCATGAAGCGGTGACGCCTGAAAACATTGCCCATGTCATTTCGCGATGGACAGGCATTCCGGTTGATAAAATGTTGGAAGGCGAGCGCGAGAAACTGCTCCGTATGGAGGATGATCTTGGCAAGACGGTTGTTGGTCAGGGCGAGGCGGTTCATGCCGTATCCACCGCTGTGCGTCGTGCGCGGGCGGGCTTGCAAGATCCTAACCGTCCCATTGGCTCGTTTATGTTCTTAGGCCCAACAGGTGTGGGTAAGACAGAACTTACCAAAGCACTGGCGTCGTTCTTATTTGATGACGAAACGGCCATGGTGCGTGTTGATATGTCTGAGTTTATGGAGAAGCATTCTGTTGCTCGCTTAATCGGTGCCCCTCCAGGGTATGTTGGATATGAAGAAGGTGGCGTGATTACTGAAGCTGTGCGCCGTCGTCCTTATCAAGTCATCTTGTTTGATGAAGTTGAAAAAGCGCATCCAGATGTCTTCAACGTTATGCTTCAAGTGCTCGATGAAGGTCGATTGACCGACGGGCAGGGGCGTACCATCGACTTTAGAAACACGCTGATCATTATGACTTCAAACTTGGGTGCTGAATATCTGGTTGGCCTTGGTGAGAATGATGATGTCTCAGCGGTGCGTGACGATGTTATGGGCATTGTGCGTGGGCATTTCCGCCCTGAATTTTTGAACCGTCTTGATGATATTGTTTTATTCGAACGTTTGAAGCGTCCACATATGACCAAGATTGTCGAAATCCAGCTTGGTCGCTTGTCGTCATTGCTGGCGGATCGCAAAATTACGCTTGAGCTTGATGAGGGTGCGCAAACTTGGTTGGCGGATAAAGGGTATGATCCAGCTTATGGCGCGCGCCCGTTAAAACGCGTCATTCAACGCTATGTGCAAGACCCGCTTGCAGATCAGATATTGGGTGGTGGCATCATAGATGGTTCGCGAGTGCGGGTGACGGCGGGCACGGACCGTTTGATCTTTAAACCTGTCTTGCGAGAAGTTGCAGCTTAAGGGGAAAGAGAAGGGATACCTGTTTGGTGTCCCTTCTTGTTTTTGGCAAAGCTAAAATCAGGCTTACTGACTTGCGTTGGCATAAGCTTTCATGAATTTTTCTGAGGCCTGCACACCCTTCAGCCAGATATTGACTGTCTTAGAGTGTGCCTCGCCTTGTGCTGTTATCAGCGGTATGGAAACGGTGAGATGACTGCGCTCTCGCAAGTTTTTCACAACGAGGTCTTTTT
This sequence comes from Hyphomicrobiales bacterium, assembly GCA_039964305.1. GTDB lineage: Bacteria > Pseudomonadota > Alphaproteobacteria > Rhizobiales > JACESI01 > JACESI01. The sequence continues at coordinate 3,763 of JBDVXS010000112.1, read as the reverse complement.
GTGTTTCGTTTTTAATGAAGTACTCATTGACCGTATTAAAGCGAGTTTCCAGTGATGTTGAAAATGATAAGCGCGTTTCATTGCTCCCATCAAAATACATGTCCATCGGCCGAGAGAGATCCAGCTTGTCTGTTTTCTCTCCAGCATATGTAAAGGAAACTTGGAATTTTCCTGTCACACGATGGCGATGGATTCTAAAAGAGTAGACTGGATATCCAATAGAGTTCTTCTGTTTTGATCCAGCAACCGCCCAGCAATGATCGTAATAAGTGCTATATTTGGCTTTTTCAGGTTCTAGCTTTTCTGGGCAAACGGCAAGCCATGCACTGTTATATTCGCGCCACTCGCCAAATTTGTGTTTGAAGGGTTTCGCGCTGACAGATGAAACACTCAGCGTCATTGTACAAACAGCAAGTGCTGTGGTTATCAATTTGATCATTATAAGCTCCTGAAAATTGGTGCACCCTTATATTGCGGGTATGCCAACTTTATGTGGGAGCGAATGAACGCAGGCTGAACCTAGTTCGCGGTGTTTAAGGCGAAGTCTTGGCTTGCGTTATCGTCTGGCTTTTCAAGCAATTGATCGATTCTGTCGCGCTCACGTTCAAAATCTGCAAGTTCACTCCCTGAAAGCACACGCCCGCGTGGCAGACGAATACGCATTGGATCAACATGGCGACCATTGACGATGACTTCATAGTGCAAGTGTGGGCCAGTTGAGAGCCCTGTTGAGCCGACATAGCCAATGATTTGGCCTTGGCGTACACGTACGCCTGATTTCATGCCTTTGGCGAAACGACTCATATGAGCGTAGCCTGTCTTATAGCCATTGGCGTGACGGATTTTGATCCAGCGGCCATAGCCTGAGAACCACTTAGCGTCTTCAATAACACCATTACCTGCGGCAAAGATCGGTGTTCCGCGTGGTGCAGACCAGTCAACGCCCTTATGCAAACGTGATGTGCGCAAAATTGGGTGACGTCTCCAACCGAACGAAGAGCGGAACTTGGCGCGCGGCACTGGCTGGCGCATCAGGAACTTTTTCGCGCTGCGGCCATTCTCATCATAATAGTCGACAACATTATCATCGCCGGTTTTGAAACGGTAATAACGACGCTTCACACCATCAAGAGAAAGGGCGGTGTACAAGATCTCGGAATCTTCTGTCGCTTTTTCATCTTTTGGATCGAGTGAGTAAAACACTTCCATATTGTCAGCGGTTTTGGTGGACCGTCTAAAATCAACATCAAAAGCATAGATACGGATAAGTTCACGTATCAATGGGCGTGGTATCTCATGCTTAAGGGCAGTTTCAAAAATGGATCTATATGTCGTGGTTTGTTTGGATGTAAAGTCTGGAAGCTTTGGCTTTTCTCTCAAACCTTGCGCAGAAACAGGTTCGCGGGCTGGAACAAAGGTTCCATCATCGGCGCGCGCGATGGATGTAAGATGGCGCCCATCTTCATAAATGCTGAAAACATCAGGGATGGATTTGTCTGGTCCACCTGCATAACTCATTCTAACGCGATGATTTTTATTAAGCGTCGATTGTCCCAGTGCTTGTTGTAGGGCAGGGATTGCGCCGTCAACATTTTCTACAAGATCTAAGTCTTCTTTGATCAAGCCGAAAACGGTCCGCTTTTCTTTAATATCGACGACTTTGCTCACATCAGATGAAGGCAGCCGAGCAATTGTGCTGGTTTTGCTCACTGAAGATACATTCTCCGAGCGAATGACAACGAGCTCGTTAAATGGACCCGCTTCTTCCTTGGCATCTGTTGGATTAAAGCGATTTGGATCGATATAGGCGATGGCCCCCGCACGCGCGACAATTGTGCCGTCATTAAGTGCTGCTTTTAAAATCGGGAGCCGTTGTCGAATTCTGGCTTCGATTTCATCATCTGAGAAACCACGAACAGCTTGGACTTCTGCTGCATTATACGGAAAGTCGATGTCGCGGATTTCGATTTCATCATCAACTTGGCTCTCATAGAGTACTTCGTCGTCACCTTTTTCCCGGAACTTTGAAGATCCAGAGAAGATTGTAACAGGATCAAAGCCTGGAATATCAAAGCTGCGGTCACCTTCACGTTTGGCCAATGTGGCGCTCAAACGGGCAAATGGTCTTGTTCTAACGTGATTGCCATCAGCTGATCTGGTCAGTGTGCTGAGCCTTAAGACGCTTTGTTCTTTGGTTTCAGGCTTGGCAATAAGAGGGCGATCGCTCTTTTGAGCATATTGCGCTGTGCTTGCATTGGCTTCAGCTGCTTGTCTGCCGGCAGAAGGCGCATCCGCGAATTGTGGAAATGAAAATGAGATTTGCCCATCGACGGCTGCCATTAAGGCGCCACCCATTAAGACAATAGAGGTCACACCAGTAAGAATGGTGCCTGCTAGCCAACGCAAACTCACGTCCCGTATGTCTGGCGGCCCAGATTTGCCCTTTTCCGTAGAAAGAGCAGGCATCTTTCCAAGAAGCGCTTCTATCTCGCTACTTGGTGACACTTTCTGTGAGGTGGGCTTTTCGGCAGACATTGGATTAATTTTGCATTTCTCTCTATAGGCATCTTTGTTTGTTGCCGTCTTATGACGGCATCATTGGTGCGCGAATTCTACTTATAAGGGGGTATCTGTCCTTCGAGGCAGCACAAATGGCTATAACCAATTCGCCGCAAATAGGACCAAGTTCTTAATTCCCCCCCCAAATTCCGAACGCATAAACATGCTGTCCTAAATACTACACGATTTGAAACACCATCACTAGTCGAAATTTAGATCTCACAAACACACTATATATAGCTCTTCTTTGACCTCGAAAAACGACCGAAAGATCGGTCATCATTCTGTCCACAATTCAACTGCCGAATTATTGTGTTCTTTTCTGGGCTGGAATCTTATGGTGCAGTGCATTTTCCCTTTTATTTCAATCAAAAACCGCAGGAATCCTAGGGTTTGAAACGGCCTCGAAAAAAAATGCACTTTTTTTGAAAAAAAATGGAAAAAGCGTTTGACAGTTTACCCATGCTCGGCCTATAACCCGCTCACCGAACGACGGGGCGGCCAACACCGCTCCAAACACTCGGTCATCCAAACAGAGACACCACTCGCTAAAGCGGAAGCGGTCTTTGCTCGATCAGAAAAGCGCAAGCGATTTGATCGGACGATTTCTTCACCTGCAAAGGTAATGAAATCTGCTCTTTGAAAATTGAATATGAAGAAAGAGAAACGTAGACGGCGAAGGCCTTGCGGAACCAATCCTTTGGTTCACAATGACTTTGACGGTCGTACGTTTCTTTTGTGACACACCATTATGAACTTAGGTTCATAACAATACAAACTTGTTTTGTATACTGTGTGTCCTCGTCAAATGTACGACAAGTCAGATCAAATTTTCAACTTGAGAGTTTGATCCTGGCTCAGAACGAACGCTGGCGGCAGGCTTAACACATGCAAGTCGAACGCACCTTCGGGTGAGTGGCAGACGGGTGAGTAACGCGTGGGAAACTACCTATCAGTACGGAACAACAGTTAGAAATGACTGCTAATACCGTATACGTCCTTCGGGAGAAAGATTTATCGCTGATAGATGTGCCCGCGTTAGATTAGCTAGTTGGTGAGGTAATGGCTCACCAAGGCGACGATCTTTAGCTGGTCTGAGAGGATGATCAGCCACACTGGGACTGAGACACGGCCCAGACTCCTACGGGAGGCAGCAGTGGGGAATATTGGACAATGGGCGCAAGCCTGATCCAGCCATGCCGCG
>JBDVXS010000111.1:0-5351 GCA_039964305.1 Hyphomicrobiales bacterium | reverse complement strand
CTTAGACCCACAACCTAGTTCCTTTTCAAAAGACCGCCGAGGCCTTTGATCAGTTTCTCAGCCTGTTGAGCAGGGGCTGCGGGTACTTGTGCATTGCCAGATTGGCCTGCACTGCCGCCTACTTTTTGTTTGATAATGTTGCCGACAGCATTGCTAATATTTTTAGGTATAGCGGGTGCTTTCGGTTTGATGCGTGGCACGGGCACGTCACCAGGCTTTAATGCTGCGGCTGGGGCACCTGCTGCGCCGTTGCTACCAAGGGCTGCACCCAGCGCGCCAATGGCACCGGCAATGCCGCCGCCACCTTCTTGACTAAGGTTACCGTTTTTCAATAAGCCGCCAATGGCCTTTGTCGCCGTGCCCGCAATACCACCTTCACCGCCTGTAATTTTGCTTACAAGTTCTGCTGGCTTGCTCCCTGCAATCGCTGCAAAGCCGCCGCCAAGTGACTTAAGTTTTGCAATACCTGCTGCGGGATTTTCCAAGAAACCGCTAATATCTGGATAGATGCGTGGTTTCGACCATGGTCCGTCAATGACGACGGGAACCGAGAAGCCAGAAAGCTCATTGTTGCCGCCTTGGCCTTTCAGGCTGGCCACAACTTTTGGATTAACACGGTATTTCAAGCTCTGCGCTGGCATGTTGGCGCTGCCTTTGCCGGTAACGCGTACCAGTGGGCCGATGATGCTGAGGTCAGAATTGCTGGCAATGCCATCCTGTATGACAAAGGACGCGTTGAAGGCGCTGAAGTCTGTTTTCTCAGTCTCAGCATTATTCCAACCTGACAAAGCACCTGAGGTAAGACTGCGCATGGAGCGAGCGATATTGACACCGCGCAACGCACCATCTGTGAAGGCAAACTTTGACGTGCCATTGAGTGTTGAGATGAGCGCTTTTTGCGACTTACCTTTAGCTGATATTGCAAGGTCAAGGGCAAGGCCACCTTCGACACGTGAGAATTTAGCGGCATCTGTCAGGAAGGGCAGGGCGCTGATATTAGAAGAGGTTAAAGACAGATCGAGCGCAGGCGTGGGCCCTGTCGCATCAAGTTTCACTCTGGCGGTGCCTGACCCTTTATAAAGCTTCATGTTGGCAAGGTTCGCATCCAACTTACCATTTTTGATGCTGGCTTTCAGTGTGAGAGGGCCAACACTCATACCTTCCGCTTTCAAGGTTTTGACATTCGCAGTCAAATCGATATTGGCGGCATTGAGGGCGCTAAAGTCGATCGGATCGGAACTCCATTGCGCAGAAGACGATGCGCTGCTCCCGCCACCAGAAGAGCCTGACGTGGCAAGGTATGGGTTTACATCTAAAAGATCGAAGTTGATCGCAGCCTTAATATCTGGCTTGCCTGCAAGGTTGACGGAAGCTTCGCCCGTTCCTTTTAGGTCATCGAGTGCTGCGCTGAGTTTTTTAAGCGATATTGTATTTTCGCCAACTGTGAGGTCGGTCTTAATGTTGAACTTGCCATAGCCATCACCTGTTGGAAGTTCTGTCCCAAGCCATCCAGCTAGGTTCTTAAGCGATGGCCCGCTTGCAGTAACCGTGCCTGATGCGGGCAAGGACGTTGCAATAGTACCGTTAAACCCAAGCTTTGCCTTTGAAGATGAGAGGTTGACTTTGGTTGGTGCTTTTACCCCTTTAAGGAGGGCATTAGGGTCGGCTGTTACATCAAGGGAGAGCCGCTCACCGCGCCAAACCGCGTCGCCACTTACTGTGACAGGTTTTGTAAATTCATCGAGCTTCACGGAGACGTTTAGATTTTTCAGCACATCGGCTGTTGGGTCTCCCACAACCTCAGAAAGGTTGAGCCCTTTAATGGTCGTGTCGAACAGTGAAACAGTGCCTTTTGCATTGGCTGTGTTTGCAATGTTGTCGGGGCTGGTCCCTTGAAAGCCAAACGATATATCTGCAGCAAGCAAACCATCCATCTTGTCCAGTTGGTCTTTTTGACCAGCAAGGGCAAGGATGGTTTTGAGCGAGAGGCGGTCAGCTTTAATAGAGCCATATGTGGTGAGTGGCGATGCTTTGGTGTCAGCAAAAATAGATCCGCTGGCAGAGCCGCCAACAACGAGAATTTCATTAATGATTAGGTTCGCTGAACCGTCATTTAAAATGAATTTTCCAGATAGATCTTCAATTTTGTATTCGTCAGATTTAATCGATCCTGATGCAAAGGTAATGTTTGTATCAATACTTTGTAGCGCGGATAAATCAAACCCTACGGTTTCGGATGAGGGTTCCGAAGTTTGGCTCGGGGTGCCAGAGTTAACATTCTGATTTGGAATGAGTTTTTGAACATCCACAGCTCCCAAATCGATGGATCCAGAAAGCAGTGGGCGCGGTGTTTTTGTGTTGAGGGACACGTCGACAAAAAACAATGTGTCGATAATACGCCCTTGATCAAGCATCAGTGAAAACACGCCGTCAGCAGCTTTCACCTTACCACTTGCAACAGCTTGTCCTTCTGCAATTGCAGTGCTGCCAGCGGTCTTTTGAAGGTCTAATACTTCGAGTTTTAAGTCTCCAGAATAGAGCGTTGTGGCATTCAAATCCACTTGCCCTTTGGAGCTTAGCGTTGCGTCTCTGAAGTTCAAACTTGTATCAATTGTACCATTGCCTTCATTCAGAAATTTTTTGAAAGACGGTATATTACCGCTCAACGCCACCACTTCATCGTTGATGGCAGCAGAGCCTTTCATTATCAGCGGACCTTGCGGATCTGCGAGTGAAGCGGCGAGGTCCAGATCCTTCACAACAGTTGGTTGTTCACCTTGCTTACCAACTTCAATGCGCGCGTTATCAATGGCAAGCTTTTCAACACTCAATGTGTTGAAGAGAGAATCAAACAATCCATTTGCTGCTTGCGGTTGATTTGATCCATCGGTCGTAACCTCCGTTTCGTCACCTTCACCGTTCGCAATGAAAGTGGGCTGGCCATTTTCATCAAGTTTGAGGTTGATGAAAGGTGTATCAAAGCTGATCTCTTCAACGGCAATCGTGCCCGTTACGAGCTTTGTGGCAGACAATGCAAACCGCGCTGTTTCGGCGGATATAAGCGGATCAGAATTAGGGGGGCTCACCTGAATGTCGTTCGCCTCAAGGGCCAGACTTGGGTAAATCGACATGGCGACGTCACCATTAAGCTCAACCCGCCAGCCCGTATTGTCTTCAATCAGGTTCACAAGCTCGCGTTTTACGGTATCAGAAGGCAAGACGAAGGGGGCGATGATGATCGCAGCTATTGCGATAACACCTAGAATTGCAATCCATGACATCAGTTTGCGAAACAAATTTTTAGCCTCCACTATACGTTCTTGCGAATCCGATAAGCTGTTCATTCTCCCAAAGATACAAGCTTACGGCAAGAATGTAACCTCGATTGGATTTTTATGAAATTCACAACCGAGTGTCTATGTTAGGGCGAAATATGCTTGGAATATGGAAATTTGCAGCGTTTCTTTAATTTTATTATGGTTAATGCTTTATAAGCGGTGGTTTGGTAAGATTAAATTCAGCCATATTTTTGTTTTCTAATTTGGCATCGTATTGATTTTAGAATCATTCCTCGCATTTTAGGATGCATCATGTTTATTTCGAGAAATATTTCCATTCTTATGGCGGGCGTATTTTCAGCCGCGATAATTGTGCCTGTTACCAGCAGTTTTTCAGCGAATGACACCGCATTTTGTCAAGAAAACCACGTTGAAACAGCCCGGTGTGGCGCAGCGGTGTCTTTGTTGCGAAAGCTATTATTGCCTGAGCAACCAAATGAGAAACAAACCGCACAAAAGCCAGTAAAAAAGAAGACCGCGCCTTCTAAACGGGTTGAGAAAAAGCAAAACAACTCAACTGAAGCAGCCGAGACCGAAGCACCAGTTAAAGTGGCACCTATCGGTTTCATTCCAATTCCAAAATTACGGGCAAAGCAGTTTGATCCAACTCAAGCGGTTCTTGCAAAGCCTGAATTGGGTGAGAGCAAGCCCACGAAAGTTGAGCAAACAGCTTCAGTAACTAAGGCAAATTATATCATTCCATTCCCAACGCCGCGTCCTAAGTATCGGGCTGCTCCGTCGCAGCAGGCCGCTCAAACTACGGCGCAGGCAACCAAGGTATCGGCGAAAGGGTGCTTAGATCCATCGCAAGTGGCTGATCCTGATATTCGCGGACAACGCAAAGCGCTGAGCAGTTCGAAATACTGCATTACCGAAACGCGGGTGAACGAAGGCGGATTGAATTGGAAACTTCATGTCATCAAGAACACCAAGCGTCCGGGACCGCTCTTCGTGATTCCCCATGACAATGAAAACTCTGCATTTCCTTCTGCCATTTACGGCTTAGCCAAATATGGTGGCACGCTGGTGGCTGTTGAATCAGGCGAGCGACGCGTCTTTAAGGGGCAGGACCCTAACCGTAACTTCGGCACCACCCGTTCAGCCGCAGCAGCATGTCCAAAACAACGCGCGCCTGCACCAAAATACACAAACGCTATTATGCAGCACCGCAAATCAGGTCAACCAATCATCGCGCTTCATAGCAATTCAAACGGGTGGTCAGGCAATGGTGGCAGCGGCACAATTTCGATTAATCGCAACAGCAGGGTCATGCGTCCATTTATCACCAGTATCGCCCGTTCACGGCGTCTTGCTGATGAGGATACACTGATCGTTATTGCCAGCACAAAACCACCAGGAAAAGACCGCAGGCAGGCGAGGGCGCTAGAGCATTTCACCAAGAAAGCGGGTGTGAATGTTATTTATGAATATGTGAAGCCAAGCCAGAATGATTGTTCGCTATCTAATTATGTGGTGCTCAACAATCTTGGCAGTTATTTCAATGTAGAAGTTGAAAACGGCGACGTGAAAACACAAAAGAATGTGTTGGATATCGTTATGGATTACGTTCGTTAGACCTTTTGTTTTGGACAACAAAAAAGCCCCGCCAGTATAAGCGGGGCTTTTTCAATTTAGCGGGCTGAATATAAGCCCACCATATTCACCTTAGTTAAAAGGAGACTGGCAGTATGTTTCGCCGTGGCGACGTGAGATGTATGTGTCTGAGCGGTGGTCATATGAACGATACTTTGAGTAACACCAGTCAAAATGCTTTTCTTGGCGGCTTACTCGATAGTGGCGACGCTCACGATTATGTCTGCGTGATTTAACGGCTTCGCGTGCAAGCAAACCACCAACAACTGCGCCACTAACTCCGATGGCTGCAACACCGCGATTTGTAAATCTGCCGCCCTTTTTAAAGAAGCCAACTGTTTCAATGGCTGTTGCTGTCTCAACGTTTGACAAGGCGTTCATGCCGTTTGCACTTGCTGTGTTTGCGCTCATTGCAACTGT
>JBDVXS010000110.1:0-28051 GCA_039964305.1 Hyphomicrobiales bacterium | reverse complement strand
AGGCGACGCGCTGAAAGTGTCGATTATCGGATAATATTGCAGATCATTAAGCTTGAACACATTGTACATCAGAGCAAGCAGTAAAATAACGAGAACACTATAAACGGCATACCATCCCAAAAGAAAGAATTGGGCTTCTTTTTCAAGCGGGGCGAACGTTCTGATAAGTAATCCTGGCTTGCCGTGAATTTTTGCAATTTTATAGACGGCCGCATAGGTTGTTGGCAGATTAGAATTGTTGGTTTTAAAAATGAAAGCATCATTGCTATCTGTATTTATAACCATTCTGGCATGCTGAAAATTAATAGGGATTTGTAGGTTTTTATTTTGTATGTGCGTGCCATGTCGTTTAATGGCGTGATTGCCGAAAAACACTGCTTTAGCGAGTTTTCGGTTAATATGACTTGATTGATCTACACCGGACAATTTGTTGGCATATGAACCAACTGAGACTGCGCATAAGCAGTCTGGATGGATGTAATCAATCTGAAATAGTTCCGAACTTTCGATAATATCATTGGCAAGCCCTAAGGTGTTCCCAACCGCAATGGTCGAAAGAATTGGGTCTGCATTTTGATCTTGAAGGCTGATACCCAGTTTTGGCATTCGTTTAATGAAATGCTTTATCCAGTAAGCCGTTTTCTCAGTGGCTTTTGTCTCAAGATAGTGAGTTTCTAAAGCTCGGTATTGGCTGCTAAAGCCAATGATTGCACAAAGAAAAGAGAAGATAATTATTTGGTATAATCTATTCATTTGTGCCCCACATAATAAATTTCAAAAATCGCATAAGTAAAAAATGATATATGCGACTTAATTCCTATAAACTTTAAGATACGTGTGTGTCTATTTGATTTTCGTTTCTTGGAGAACCTAGCCTCCTAAGTTCTTGTAATTGAAGCTTAAGCTTTTGTTTACCGTCTACTATGCGCTGTAATTTCTTGCGCGCCGCTTGCTTTAAGGCCGAAACACTATGTGTTGAAGCTGCGAATATTGGTTTTTCCATAGCCGCTGATATACTTCGGGGCGAAGGATGAGTGAGGGACTATCGTATGGCTTTGAAACGGCAAACTTCGGTTACCAACCATTTTGGGAGTTGAAAATGAAGCGGATGGTAATTTTAGCAAATGTACTTTTGGCCTTTTTCCTCGCCTCCTCAAGTTGGGCAAACGAGATCAAGACCGAATTGGATGCTGGCCAAGTTAGTAAATCACGGCAAACGCCGTTTGGTTTGTATCTGACGCCCAAAGAAGCCTTTGCGGCCATTTCTGCTAATCCAGATATTGTTATGATTGACGTGCGCGACCCCGTGGAAATTAGTTTCGTCGGGCATCCAAAACCGATGGATGGCAATGTGCCGCTACGCACGATCAGTCGGGAATTCAACCCCAAGTCTGGCGCCTATAAGATGGTAAGCAACGCCAATTTTGTTGGTGATGTTGATGCTCTTATAAAACGCCTTGGGTTTTCCAAAGACGACCCCATTTTTGTTACATGCAGATCAGGGCCTCGCTCCGCAGGGGCTGCAAGATTGCTTCATAAAGCAGGATATACGAACGTTTGGAACTTGGTTGAAGGTTTCGAAGGCAGTATTGATCCCGCAACAGGGGCGCGTTCCAAAAATGGTTGGCGAAATGCTGGCCTGCCTTGGTCTTATAAAATTTCTGCAACGGCTGCTTGGCAACCAACTAACCAATAAAAGCAAATCAACCCATGTCTATCGAAACGTTAAACGCTCCCAAACCTTCACAAAACTATCCCGTAATTGGCGCTGCTTTGATCCTTGTTGCGCTGGTTATTGCCGCTGCCAATCTTGCAGGTCAAAAGCAGGCGCTGGCGGTGCTCATCGGCGGGTTGGCGGGCTTTGCCCTTTATCATGCCTCGTTCGGCTTCACAGCAGCGTGGCGCAGGATATTTGCTGAAAAGCGCGGCGTTGGCCTGCGCTATCAGTTCTTGCTCATTATTATAACGTGTGCTGTTGCCTATCCGTTGATTGCTTATACAGATGCCAGAGGTTTTGTTTTGCCAATCAGTATGGGCATGTTGTTTGGCTCGTTCCTCTTTGGTTTTGGGATGCAGTTCGGTGGTGGGTGCGGCTCAGGAACCTTGTTCGTTGCGGGCGGCGGTTCAACCCGCATGTGCATCACCTTGTTGTTCTTCGTCATCGGCTCTGTACTCGGCACGATGCACCTACATTGGTGGAACTCCTTTGCATTTCCAGAGCCTATCCAAAACACTTTTGGTATCGGTGATAAATTTAGTTACGGGATGATTAGCCAGCTTGGGCCTTTAAACGCCTTTCTAATCTTAGTCTCTATATTGGGAGCAATCGCCCTGTGGTCAATTTGGTATGAAAAGCGCAACCACGGGAAACTAGAAGCACCACGCAAGACGACCTCGTTTATCAAGGGTCCATGGTCACCACTCGCGGGCGCCGTTGCGCTGGCTATCGTGGGTATTTTGACCATCGTCGTTGTGGGCCGTCCGTGGGGCGTTACGTGGGCCTTCGCTTTATGGGGTGCGAAGGGTGCTCATTTCATGGGTGTTGATGTTTTAGGGTGGCCGTTTTGGTCCGGATGGAAAGCCAATGCGGTTGAAAACACTGTTTTCAAAGACACAACGTCAGTTATGAATTTCGGCATCATGGCAGGCGCGTTGGCCGCCGCTGGCCTTGCTGCAAAGTTCAAACCTTTATGGACGCTTTCTAAAATCGACATTAGCACTGCAATATTTGGCGGTCTATTAATGGGCTACGGCGCGCGCCTTGCTTATGGGTGCAACATTGGCGCTTATCTTGGGGGGCTGGTTTCTGGCAGTGTCCACGGATGGGCTTGGGCGGTCATGGCCTTTTTAGGAAGCTGTTTAGCGGTACTGCTCAAAAGACGTCTGGGCCTTTAGAGTTTTAAGGGAGCGATGAGATGAGAAAATTACCCCTAGCCTCAGCTTTGGTCTTCATGCTGGGTGCTTTTTCCATGGGGGCAGCCTTGGCAGAAACCTTCGCACGGGAAGGATGGGTTTCCATCGAAACCAAACACGCATTCGCTGATCTCAACAAGAGAATGACCAAAGCAATCAAAGCCAATAAAATGGGCCGCATTGTTTCCGCGAGCGCCTCTGCTGGTGCGAAAGGGCGCAAGCTTGTCATTCCAGGAAACCGCGTTATCGGCGTCTATAATAATTTCTTCGCCGTGCGTATGCTCAAAGCAAGCAAGGCGGCAGGTATTGAGGCGCCAATCATCTTTTATCTGACTGAGAATGAAGACGCGACAACGACGCTTTCATATAAGAAGCCAAGTTTCGTCTTTGCGCCTTATTATCCAGCTGCAACGCCTGATCTAAAAGTGATGGCGGAAGAGCTAGACGTAATCTTTGCAAAAATTGCCGCAGATGCTGCGGCTGAGTAGGAATTGAAACTTGACTTAAAAAGTCAGGTTATTCCTCACCTTTATGATGACTTGCAAGTCTGGTTAAGCTGAAATATGTATGACGCAAATCCGTAGTCTGACGTGCAGTCGTATCAGCATGCTGTACCAGATTTCCAAATACAGAAAACTTCGAGGTAACAATGAGCTTGTATTCAGCCTATTTAGACGAAATTGAAACACGCAAAATTCAAGGACTTAACCCTAAGCCAATTGAAGACAGCGCGCTTGTTGAAGAACTCATTTCACAGATAAGAGATACGCAAAACGCTCACAGAGAAGATTCGCTCAAATTCTTCATCTACAACACACTGCCTGGCACAACCAGTGCTGCTGGCGCAAAGGCTTGTTTTCTAAAAGAAATTATCTTGGGCAAGGCGAGCGTTGCTGAAATCACGCCGACATTCGCTTTTGAACTCTTGTCCCATATGAAAGGCGGCCCTTCAGTAGAAGTTCTTCTTGATCTCGCTTTGGGTGACGACACTGGTATTGCTGATCAAGCGTGTGAAGTTCTTAAAACACAAGTGTTCCTTTATGAGGCCGATACAGACCGCATCGAAGAAGCCCATAAAGCGGGCAACGCAAACGCCAAAGAATTGCTTGAGAGCTATGCCAATGCAGAGTTCTTCACAAAGCTTCCTGATATTGAAGACGAAGTTAAAGTTGTCACCTACATTGCCGGTGAAGGCGATATTTCAACAGACCTCTTGTCTCCAGGCAATCAAGCACACTCGCGTGCAGACCGCGAACTGCACGGTAAATGCTTGATCTCACCTGAAGCGCAAGTTGAAATGCAAGAGCTTCAAAAGGCACACCCTGACAAACAGGTTATGCTGATCGCAGAAAAAGGCACGATGGGCGTTGGTTCATCCCGTATGTCTGGCGTGAATAACGTGGCGCTTTGGACAGGTAGGCAGGCAAGCCCTTATGTTCCATTCGTCAACATTGCACCAGTTGTTGCGGGTACAAATGGTATTTCGCCAATCTTCCTTACAACTGTTGGTGTTACAGGCGGCATCGGTCTTGATCTTAAAAACTGGGCCAAGAAAGTAGATGCTGACGGCAACCCAATTTTGAATAATGACGACAGCCCAATTCTTGAGCAGAAATATTCGGTTGATACGGGTACAGTTCTCACAATCAACACCAAAGAAAAGAAGCTCTATGATGAAGATGGCGGCAAAGAACTTGTCGACATCTCTGCTGCCTTTACGCCGCAAAAAATTGAGTTCATGAAAGCGGGCGGTTCTTACGCTATCGTTTTTGGTAAGAAGCTTCAGAATTTTGCTGCAAAAACACTTGGCATTGAAGCGCCTGCCGTATTCGCAAAAGCACGAGAGATTTCACACGAAGGCCAAGGCCTGACAGCTGTTGAAAAAATCTTCAACCGTAACTCTGTGGGCGTTGCTAAAGGTAAAGTCTTGCACGCTGGTTCTGATGTGCGCGTAGAGGTCAACATTGTTGGCTCACAAGACACAACGGGCCTTATGACATCTCAAGAACTTGAAGCGATGGCTGCGACTGTCATCTCTCCAATCGTCGATGGCGCTTATCAATCTGGTTGTCACACCGCATCTGTTTGGGATTTGAAGTCTCAGACAAACATTCCAAAACTCATGAGCTTCATGAACAAATTTGGTTTGATTACCGCGCGTGACCCTGAAGGTGAATACCACGCCATGACGGACGTGATCCACAAAGTGCTCAACGATATTACGGTCGATGACTGGGCGATCATCATTGGTGGTGACAGTCATACACGCATGTCAAAAGGTGTTGCCTTTGGTGCGGATTCTGGAACGGTTGCTTTGGCACTCGCGACAGGTGAGGCGACCATGCCGATCCCTGAATCAGTGAAAGTGACCTTTAAAGGCAAGATGGCCGACCACATGGATTTCCGCGACGTTGTTCACGCAACACAGGCGCAAATGCTACAGCAATTTGGCGACAATGTTTTCCAAGGCCGTATCATCGAAGTTCACATCGGCACGCTTCTCGCTGACCAAGCCTTTACATTCACCGACTGGACTGCGGAAATGAAGGCGAAAGCGTCGATCTGTATTTCAGAAGATGCAACCCTGATTGAATCATTGGAAATCGCGAAACACCGCATTGCAATCATGATTGAAAAAGGCATGGACAATAAGGCTCAAACGCTACAGGGCTTGATTGATATTGCTGACAACCGGATTAATGAAATTAAGTCTGGCGAGAAACCAGCGCTCACACCTGATGCAAATGCGAAATATTTTGCAGAAGTAGTTGTTGATCTCGGTGAAATCAACGAACCAATGATCGCCGATCCAGACGTCAACAATATCGACGTTTCTAAGCGTTATACCCACGACACCATCCGTCCGATTTCTTATTACAACGCTGATAAGAAGGTCGACCTTGGTTTTGTCGGTTCATGCATGGTGCATAAGGGTGACATGAAGATCGTCTCTCAAATGCTGAAAAACCTTGAAAAAGAATCTGGCAACGTAGAGTTCAAAGCACCGTTGGTTGTTGCGGCACCTACTTACAACATCATTGATGAGTTGAAGGAAGAGGGCGACTGGGCCGTCTTGCAGAAATACTCTGGTTTTGAGTTTGATGACGTTTCGCCAAAAAATGACGCGCGTTTGGAATATGAAAACATCCTCTATCTTGAGCGTCCTGGTTGTAACCTTTGTATGGGTAACCAAGAGAAGGCCGAAAAAGGCGACACCGTTCTTGCAACGTCAACGCGCCTTTTCCAAGGTCGTGTTGTGGAAGATTCCGCTGAGAAAAAAGGTGAGTCTTTGCTTGCTTCAACACCAGTGGTTGTTCTGTCCGCAATTCTTGGCCGCACGCCGACAATTGAGGAATATAAGGATGCAGTGGAAGGTATTGACCTAACCAAGTTCTCTCCTCCGCTTCAAAAAGCAGCAGGCGCTCGTTCTACTCACTATTGATCTTGTTTGATCGTTAAAAAACAAACTCCCAATCTTCATAAGTATGACGGTTGGGAGTTTTTTTATGGGCTGGTGAAACGTTCGAGTGGCTGCGACATGGTGCTCGGCTGCCCTATGGTTTGAGAATGATTTTTGGGGCGGGCACTTGGCCTGAGCGAATGTCTTTAAATGCTTGTGCTCCCTTAGATAATGGGCGTGCTTCTATCCAATTAGTAGGACCAAGCCGCCCATCAAATAAGGCGTGAGCAGCATTGATGAAATCTTGTGCTGTGTAGGTGTAGGTTCCAATCACCGTGATTTCTTGCAAGGTCAAACGGCGGATATCCAAGCCGCCGTCGCTATCACCTAGACCGACATGGGCTATTACGCCACCAGCTGTTACCTGCGCACTGGCAAGCGCGCGCGTGGCGGCATAGCCAACAGCATCAATCACAATTGGATAGGATCCCTCCGTTTTGGCAACCGCCTTTTCTGCGCATGTCTCCAGCAGAAAGTTTCGGCGCTTGGCGTTCGGTTCAACCAGCGTCACATCTTCAAGGCCTTGTGCCTTGAGTGCGAGAGATGCAGCAAGGCCAATGGCGCCGCCGCCGATCACAAGTGCTGAACGCTCCATAGACGGATGCACAGCTTCGAGCGCGAGGCGCACCGTATGCCAACTCACCGCGAGCGGTTCCGCCAAGGCAGCAATGTCTAGTGACACATGATCTGGCACAGTCACAAGATTGCGCTGCGGCATTGAAACGAATTCAGCAAACGCTCCTTGGCGCGGCTGCATTGAAATAATTTGACGGCTTGCACAAAGGTTTTCTCGTCCCGCCTTACACGCGTCACATGACATGCAAGTAACCAGCGGGTTGATGGTTACCCGTGCGCCATCGCGAGGTCCGCCAACAATTGTGCCTGCTGCTTCATGGCCGAGGATCAACGGGGCAGGGCGCCGCTCGTCATGTCCAAGGTAAGCATGCATATCAGAACCGCAAATGCCCACCGCATCAACGCGGATCAAATGCTCGTCTTCCGCAGGGATAGCATCTGGCGCGTCACGGTAGTTTAGCGTTTCAACACCGTCATAAATCAGTGCCTTCATTTCGCGGTGCCCCCTCCATCGACCATAAGCAATTGCCCCGTCACGCAGGCGACCCAACCTGTCAGGTCAAAAAGAGAGTGTGGGTTTTGCATCATGCTTATTCTTCAGCCGAAAGATCAAAGTTTTCGTCTGGAAAATACTTGGCAAGCCGAACATCAGCAGCCCGCGCATGGCCTTCCATACCTTCTAGACGACTAATGCGTGCAGTCGCGATTGCCACTTCTTTTGACGCTTCTTGTGTCGTGCGCTGCCACGTAACAATCTTCATGTATTTGTGGACGCTCAAGCCGCCCGTATAGCTTGCGGCGCCTGATGTTGGCAGGACGTGATTGGTGCCTGTCGCCTTGTCGCCGTAAGACACGGTTGTTTCTTCGCCCAAGAAGAGAGAGCCATAGCAGGTAAGGCGGTCTAGCCACCAGTCAGTGTCGGCAGCTTGAACGGTTAGATGCTCAGGCGCGTATTCATCTGATGTTGCCGCCATTTCATCGCGGTCAGAGCATAAGATCACTTCCGCATAATCACGCCATGCAGCCCGCGCATTATCACCGTTTAGCTCAGGCAAATCGTCAATCATGTCTGGCACGAGGTTCATTACTTTTTCAGCTAACACGCGGTCATCCGTAATGAGCCAGACGGGAGAGTTATAACCATGCTCTGCTTGGCTTACCAAGTCCGTTGCGACAATATGAGCGTCGGCGTCTTTATCGGCCAGAATGAGGCTATCTGTTGGGCCTGCGATCATGTCGATGCCCACGCGCCCAAACAAAATGCGCTTGGCTTCTGCCACAAACTGATTGCCTGGTCCAACAAGGATGTTGGCTTTTGGGAGGCCAAACAGGCCAAAGGTCATGGCCGCAACACCTTGCACGCCGCCCATTGCTACAATCTTATCTGCGCCACATATATGGGACGTATAGACGATTGCTGGCGCGATGCCGATCTCGGGGCGTGGGGGTGAGCAAGCAACGATGTTGTTGCAGCCAGCAACCTTCGCTGTGGTGACGGTCATAATGGCAGAGGCAATATGGCTGTATCGCCCCCCAGGAATATAACAGCCTGCCGTGTCCACAGGGATCGCTTTTTGACCAGCAACAAACCCCGGTTGAATTTCCATTTCAACGTCTGACACAGTGCCTTTTTGTAATTCGGCAAACCGTTTCACATTGTCATGGGCAAAGCGAATATCTGCCTTTAATTTTTCAGGAACCAGCGCAATTGCGGCATCAATTTCTTCAGGTGTCAGGACGATGTTGCCATCATATTGATCAAACTTCGCTGCATATTCCAGCGCTTTGGCATCGCCGCCATTTTCGATATCGTTTAGAATGGAAACAACAGTTTCATGCACATCAGAGGCGCTGGATTGAGCCGTCAGCGTTGCGCGTTTTAGATATTCTCTCGTCATCAATTCTAACCTTTATGGATAAATTCTGGCAGCTCGTTTGTCGCAATAGACATGCTCGTTAAAAACCCAGACTGCCACATTGGTAAAACCAACAACGAAGACAATAAAGAAATTAAAGAAGGATACTTTGACCATCTGGTTTATTTAGTGAGAGAAGTGTAAGCGCTTACATGAATTGAATGCAATCATCCTAATCATGGAGAACGTAATTTTTGCACAGGGGCTTCAGGCCTTTCAAGAAGCGCTCAATGAAACCAGATACTCCATCACAAATGGGGCTATTGCAATGAAGTAGACATTCGAGAAACGGGGGGCTTATGGTCGCTGATCTTTTTACCAATCCACTTATTTTAATAGCCTTCATGACATATCTGGCGTCAGCGGTTATGGCGATTTCGGCGGCGTTACAAGCGGTGCGTTATAATCTCGACCCATTTGGAGCGACCGTTTTAGCCTGCGCTACTGCTATGGGAGGCGGCACAGCGCGCGATTTAATGCTTGGCAACGTGCCTGTGTTTTGGATCAAGGATTTGGGTTTTCTTCTGACCGTTGTCCCTGTTGCTCTCGTGGCCTTCTTTGTTGCTAAACGTCTGCCGTCTGGTTCTGGGCAGCGCAATGCTCTGCTTCAGTATTTTGATGCGGTTGGGTTGTCACTTTTCACGCTGATTGGTGTGCAAGTTGCTCTTGAGGCTGATGTGCATTGGATTGTTGCAATCGTTTTAGGTTGCATCACGGGTTCAATGGGCGGGATGATCCGTGATGTGTTGTGCGGTGTGAAGCCAAGTGTCCTTTACGAAGATTTGTACGCAACGATTTCTCTGCTCGGTGGCGCTATCTATTTGGTATTAGTGAGCCCGCTTGGCGAAACCAGTGCTGCCATCATCAGTTTTGTGCTGATGCTCTCTGTAAGGTCCGTGGTTGTTTGGCGACGGAAAGACTTGGTTCAACGCTAATCATATCTGTCCAAAAGTTGAGCATAAAAAATAGGCATGTCTATTTTTTAAGCAAAAATGAATGCGAGAAATTTAAAAAAATAAAATTACATAAACATAACAATATATTAACTAGTATTCTGAAACTGGCATGGAACCTGCAAAGTCCTCATCGTATTGTAAATCACGAGGATCATCATGTTTAAACTCCCATCTAAATCTCTCATTGCTGGCGCAGTAATGGCATCCACTGCCATGGTCACGTTCGCCGCTCATGCTGCTGACACTATTAAAGTCGGCGTGCTCCATTCTTTGTCTGGCACAATGGCCATTTCAGAAACGACACTTAAAGACACCATGTTGATGCTCATCGAGCAACAGAACAAAAAGGGTGGCGTTCTAGGCAAGCAGCTTGAAGCTGTTGTTGTTGATCCAGCATCAGATTGGCCTCTCTTTGCAGAAAAAGCGCGCGAGCTTCTATCTGTTCACAAAGTGGATGTTACTTTTGGTAACTGGACATCCGTGTCTCGCAAATCTGTTCTTCCTGTCATTGAAGAATTGAACGGCTTGCTCTTCTACCCTGTGCAGTATGAAGGCGAAGAATCGTCAAAGAACGTTTTCTACACAGGCGCAGCGCCAAACCAACAGGCTATCCCTGCAACAGATTATTTCCTTGAAGAGCTTGGCGTTGAAAAATTCGCGCTTCTCGGCACAGATTATGTCTACCCACGTACAACAAACAAAATTCTTGATCAGTACCTCCAAGACAAAGGCATCAAGAAAGAAGACATTTTCGTCAACTACACACCATTCGGCCATTCTGATTGGTCAAAAATTGTAGCGGACGTTGTCGCTCTTGGCGCTGATGGCAAAAAAGTTGGCGTGATCTCAACCATCAATGGTGACGCGAATGTTGGCTTCTATAAAGAGCTTGCTGCCGCAGGCATCTCAGCAGACGACATTCCAGTTGTTGCTTTCTCTGTGGGTGAAGAAGAGCTTTCTGGCCTCGACACAGCAAACCTTGTTGGTCACCTTGCCGCTTGGAACTACTTCCAATCAGCAGATACCGAAGCCAACGCTGAGTTTATAAAAACATGGAAAGCACGCATGGGCGAAAAGCGCGTGACGAACGATCCGATGGAAGCGCATTTCATTGGCTTTAATATGTGGGTGAATGCTGTTGAAAAAGCAGGCACTACAGATGTCGACGCAGTTCGCACGGCTATGTACGGCCAAGAGTTTGATAACCTAACAGGCGGTAAAGCCGTTATGTTGCCAAACCACCACCTTGCAAAACCTGTGTTGATTGGTGAAATCCAAGAAGATGGTCAGTTTGATATCATTAGCCAAACAAAAGAAGTTGCTGGCGATGCATGGACTGATTTCCTTCCTGAATCAAAAATCTTGAAATCAGATTGGAAAGACCTTGGTTGCGGTATGTACAATACTGAAACGAAGTCTTGCGTTCAGCTTAAGTCAATCTACTAAACCTCTCAAAGCACGATGGAGAGGCCCGTTTCGGGCCTCTCTTTTTATGCCCTGAACAAGTTGAATTTTTATGCTTCGACACCTAATTTTCGTTATCGCGCTGGTCCTGTGGACGCCACAAGTCAGCGCGCAATCACTACAAACGCTCCTTCAAGAAGACAGCAAAAAAATCGAGCGTGCATCGCGTAAGACAGTTGGTGCAGTGCTTGATCGACTTATCGCTAGCGGCAATCCAAATCTTGCGTCTTTTCTTGAAAAATGGCGCAACAAGGAAGTGTATATGCGCAAGGAAGACCGGCTCTTCTTCTTTGCTGACAAGCAAGATGCCAAGACATTTTCGCTGATCGATATTGAAACGGGTGAGACCACAGGGGGCGCCGGTAAACGTGACATCAAACAATTAAAACCAAATAGCGGCGTGCGCGGTGTGATCGCAGCAGCCTTGGTACAATTTCAATTATCCGACCCCAATGATGAGCGCCGCCTTGCAGCGCTAACGGCCATTGAGCGCGATCCTGAAGTATCACAATTAGCAGCCTTGCGTGCCTCGATTGATGGCGAACCAAACGCTGATTTGAAAAGTCGCAAAGAACGATTAGAGCGCTTATTAACCGCGCGTTTTGATAAAGACAGTGCTGCACGCGTGGAGGCGATTGAGAGCTTTCAAGGTGATGTGGCTGTCGATGTTCGAGCGATGTTGAACACAATCCTTGCATCGCAAACAAAGGTTTCAAAGGCCGCAGAGAATGCAGATAATGTGGCGAAGGTTTTGCAGCTCGGTCAAGACATTGAAGCCAATGCCGCCTATGAACTTCTCGTTGCAGGCAATTTAGTCGAGCCAATCCCAAGCATTGAGGCGCGCAAAAAAGCGCTGGTCGATAACATTTCAAATGGTGCTGTGGCTGGATTTCCTGTGGCTGATTTAGCTGACCAAGCAAACCGCGACAAAGCCTATAAAGCGCTGGTTGAACAAAAGCTGGCTCCGCCTTTGCCCACAAAGAAAGAACAAACAGCCACTTTAGAAAATCATGTGTTTTACACAGCTTACGCAGAGCAAGATAAAGCCGTCACTGATGCAGCAAGTGAGACGCTTAAAGACATCGAAAACACGGTTGGTTTTTTCAGTTTTCTCGACCTCTCGCTGGATGGCCTTTCGCTTGCTTCAATCTATTTTCTTGCAGCCATCGGTCTTGCCATCACCTTTGGTGTGATGGGTGTTATCAATATGGCGCACGGCGAGTTCATAATGATTGGCGCTTATACAGGCTATGTGGTGCAGCAATATGTGCCGAACTATACAGCCTCCATCATCATCGCCCTGCCGCTTGCCTTTATCATTGCAGCAGCAGCGGGTGTGGCATTGGAACGCTTGGTGATCCGGCATCTTATGCATCGCCCGCTTGAAACGCTGCTTGCAACCTTCGGCATATCGGTGGCGCTTCAGCAGATCGCCAAAAACATCTTCGGCACACAAGCACGCCCGCTCACATCTCCAGCATGGTTGGATGGATCATGGGTAGTGAATGATGTGATTTCGATCAGCTATATTCGCATCGCGATTTTCGTTCTCGCCGTCTTGTTCCTGTTCCTCTTGCTTTTCATCTTGAACAAAACCCGCCTCGGCCTTGAAGTGCGCGCTGTTACACAAAACCCGCGTATGGCAAGTTCCATGGGCATCAACACAGACCGCGTCAACATGCTGACCTTTGGTCTTGGCTCAGGCATTGCGGGTATTGCTGGTGTCGCGATTGGATTGTTTGCGCAGGTTACATCCGAACTAGGCTCGAGCTATATCGTGCAGAGTTTTATGACCGTTGTGGTTGGCGGTGTAGGCAACATCTGGGGCACCCTTGCGGGCGCTGGCATGATTGGGTCGTTCCAAAAGGCGGTTGAATGGTTGAACCCATCCAACACGCTGGCAGCCCAAACCTACATGATCATCTTCATCATTATATTCATTCAGTTCAGACCAAAGGGCATCATCGCCCTCAAAGGTCGCGCGGCGGGAGATTGATCATGCAAAAAAGTTTCATTGCTCAAAACCCGTCCGTTCTGATTTTCCTCGCGTTGCTGGCTGTCTTCACCGTGGCCGTGACCATTATGTCAGAAGCCTTTGGCGTTGCGTTTTTATCAACCAGCTTTGTGAAGACACTCGGCAAAACATTGTGCCTCTGCCTCATCGCAATCGCCATGGATTTGGTCTGGGGTTATTGCGGCATTCTTTCGCTCGGCCATTTCGCCTTCTTCGGTCTTGGTGGCTATATGATCGGCATGTGGCTGATGTATGAGCGCACGAAAGACATCGTCGTTACGTCTTTTGAAAATGCCGAATTGCCTCCCACGGCACAAGAAGTCAGCGATGCGATTGGGACGCAGATTTTTGGTGTTGTCGGTGGGGCTGACATACCGCTGATTTGGTTTTTTGCAGATAGTCTATTGGTGCAATTATTACTCGTCGTGCTTGTGCCCGGTCTGTTGGCCTTTGTGTTTGGGTGGCTTGCATTTCGCTCTCGCGTGACGGGTGTTTACCTCTCCATTTTAACACAAGCTATGACATTGGCGCTCTCGCTTTACCTGTTCCAAAACGATAGTGGCTTGCGCGGCAATAACGGTCTTTCTGGTTTGCAAAATATTCCAGGCTTTGACGCCGTGCCTCAAGCGACGATTTCGATCATTTTCTTCTGGGCATCCGCCATCACACTTGGCCTTGTTTATATCGGCGCGGCTTTCATCACATCTGGCAAGTTTGGCTCTGTGGTGGAAGGCATTCGTGATGATGAAACGCGGGTGCGGTTCTTGGGTTATTCCGTGGAAGGATACAAACTCTTCGTCTTCACCATCACCGCTATAATCGCAGCGATCGCTGGCGCGCTTTACTACCCGCAGGCGGGCATTATCAACCCTGCAGAAGTCGCACCTATCGCCTCAATTTATCTCGCTGTCTGGGTCGCTATTGGCGGGCGCGGCAAGCTTTATGGTGCCGTCATCGGGGCTGCACTTGTGTCGCTTCTTTCAAGCTGGTTCACGGGCGGTCAAGCACCTGATGTGCCGCTTGGTTTTTACACCGTCAAATGGGTGGATTGGTGGCTTGTCCTTCTTGGCTTCGGCTTTGTTGCCGTCACTCTTTACGCGCCATCAGGCATTGGCGGATTGATTGATAAACTCGTCAGAAAGGAAGCACCATGAGTGCGCTTTTAGAAGTATCAGGCGTGTCTGTTTCTTTTGATGGGTTTAAGGCAATCAACAACCTTTCGTTTTCAATTAACGAAGCAGAACTGCGTGCAGTGATTGGGCCGAACGGGGCAGGCAAGACGACCTTTATGGATATTGTAACGGGTAAAACTAAACCAGATGAGGGTGTGGTTTCTTACGGTTCGCCGCCACGCAATTTGCTGCGAGAAAATGAAAGCGCGATTGCACGGCTTGGCATTGGGCGTAAATTCCAGCGACCAACTGTGTTTGAAAATCAAACCGTGCTTGAAAACCTTCAAATGGCGCTTGCCAATCAGCGTGGTCCGTTAGAGGTTCTGTTTTATAAACGCTCATCAAATGACATGAGTAAGATTGAAGCGCTATCAGAAGAGGTCGGCCTTGCCGATCAACTGCACCGTCAATCTGGCGAACTTTCCCACGGTCAAAAACAATGGCTCGAAATTGGTATGTTGCTGGCCCAAAACCCTAAGGTTTTGTTGGTCGATGAACCTGCGGCAGGCATGACGGTTGGTGAGCGGGAAAAGACCACTGACATTTTGAAAAAAGCAGCTGAAACCCGCGCGGTCATCGTTGTGGAGCACGACATGGAGTTCGTGCGACGTCTCGATTGTAAGGTGACAGTTCTGCACGAGGGGTCCGTTTTGGCGGAAGGTAGTTTGGATCATGTAACCGCAAATGAATCCGTCATTGAAGTTTATTTAGGGCGTTAAACCATGTTGAATATCGACAATCTTACTTTGCATTATGGACAGTCCCAAATTCTCTATGATGTTTCCATCAATGCCGAGCGCGGTGCTGTTACCTGTATTATGGGGACGAATGGCGTTGGCAAAACGAGCTTGCTAAAAGCCATTGCTGGTGTGCATCAACGCTCAAGCGGTGGTGTTTCGCTCGACAGTGAAGTGCTTGGCAAAACACCGGCCCGATTGCTGGCGCAAAAGGGGGTGGCTTATGTGCCTCAGGGCCGTGAAATTTTTCCGTTGCTAACCGTGCGTGAAAATTTGGAAACTGGGTTTGCTTGTTTGCCGCGCAGTGAGCGGATTGTTCCTGATGAAATCTTTGAGCTCTTTCCCGTCTTAAAAGAAATGGAAAATCGCCGTGGTGGAGATTTGTCAGGCGGGCAACAACAACAGCTTTCTATCGGGCGCGCGCTTGTCACAAAGCCGAAGCTTTTGCTGCTTGATGAACCGACCGAGGGCATCCAGCCAAACATCATTCAACAGATTGGTCGCGTTATCGAATATCTGCGTGATCAAGGGTCGATGGCGATTATACTGGTCGAGCAATATTTCGAATTTGCTTATGGATTGGCCGATGAGTTCTACGTTATGAAACGCGGTGCCATCGAGCTTTCTGGGGCCAAGAATGAACTTGATAAACAAACACTCTTAGCGGGCGTGTCTGTCTAAATTACTCAGACAAGTCCGCCTTGTTCTTTGAGGAATGCCACTACGGCATCGCAGCTTTCACCTTTTTTGGCGTCGGCAAAGACGAATGGTTTTCCCGCTCGTTGTTTGGTCGCATCTCGGTCCATAACATTAAGGTCAGCGCCCACATAAGGTGCAAGATCTTGCTTGTTGATGATGAGGAGATCAGACCGCGTGATGCCGGGGCCACCTTTGCGGGGTATTTCTTCACCTTGGCAAACGGAAATCACATAAAGCGTGATATCGGCAAGTTCTGGAGAAAAGGTTGCAGCCAAATTGTCGCCACCAGATTCGATAAACACCACGTCCAAATCAGGATGTTGCTCGTTCAAATCGGCAATGGCCCGAAGATTGATTGACGCATCTTCGCGGATAGCTGTATGCGGACAACCACCCGTCTCAACGCCAATCACGCGATCAGACGGTAACGCCTGCATACGCACCAGCGCATCGCGGTCTTCTTGTGTGTAGATGTCGTTCGTTACAACGCCCAGCGAAAACTCATCGCGCATCGCCTTGCACAAAGCAGCAGTGATGGTTGTTTTGCCAGAGCCAACAGGTCCGCCAATACCAACTCGAAGAGGGCCGTTGCTACTCATGACCTAAAAATCCTACTTTGCATTGTTTCATGTTTCATAGAGGCAATATCAGCAATGATAGCGCAACCACCAAGATCATCGAGCGAAGAGGTGGCAGCTCTTTGTGCAGTTTGAAGCACCTCGTCTTCCAAACCTGCGAGCACATCCAGCCCGCCTTGTTGCCCAAGTTTCATCAACCGAAGGGCTGCCTGAATTTGATTGGATAAAACGGCATGAAGAGAGGCCGCCACTGTGTCTTCAAGGGGCACATCCATGCGTTTCGCCAAGACGCCAATGGCAATAGGTAACGGACATTTTTGAGGCAATAGCTCATCCTCATGCCACGCTTTCGAGGCCAAAAGAAACGCGCTGCCTTGGTCCATGGTTTCCAAATACCGTTCAGATGAAAAGCTCATCGCTTGCGCTAAGTCGACCAAGTCACGAAGCGCCTCTTTATCCGCAGCACATCGCCACGCTTCGGCCAGCAAAACGGCATCGTTCCAAACTGTGCCGCTTTTCAAAATATCGGTAAGCCAAACTGTCAAACTATCTGCGTCAATCACATAAGCCTCATCAATCGCCGCTTCCAAGCCACTGCTATAGCTGAACGCGCCGACGGGGAAGGCGGGTGAAAGCCATGTTTGCAGGCGGATCATGGATTTGAGATCAGTCATGTGAATGCCCGTGATGATTGCCGTAAGCGCCGCCCTCAGGATTGAACGACGCGACAACCTCAGTCACCTCTGCGCCCAACCCTAGAAGCATCTCGCGGATAACATGATCCTGCCGAATGCGTAGATGGTCTTGCAAAATTTGTGTCGGCAAATGTCGATTGCCCAATTGCCAAGAGAGTTGCAGAAGGTGATGGGCATCTTTTGCGCGTATCTCATAAAGCGGTTCAGGTTCTGCAATCACCTCAATCACACGCCCATCATCCAGTTCGATCCCTTCGCCGTGCAGCAATAAACGCGCGGCGGGAAGGTCGAGAAGGAACGCGATGCCGTTATCCGACGTCAACTTGATGCGACGACGATGACGCGCGGTTTCATCCAGCGTGATCGTGTCTGCTGGATGATGCGTGTGAGAAAGAATACGGCTCGCAGTTAACATAGCTAGAACAAGAAGTAGCGTTGCGCCATTGGCACCACGTCAGCTGGTTCGCAGGTGAGCAATTCGCCGTTTGCCCGCACTTCATAGGTTTCTGGGTGGACTTCAATATCAGGCATGGCATTGTTTAGCACCATGGATGATTTTCCAATTCCGCCGCGTGTGTTGCTAACGGCGACCATCTTCTTTTCTGTACCCAATGTGGAGGCAAGGTTTGCATCATGTGCTGCCTTGGAAACAAAGGTGACAGACGAATTGGTGAGCGCTTTGCCGAAGGCTCCAAACATTGGCCGCATGTGGACGGGTTGTGGTGTTGGGATCGATGCGTTGGGATCACCCATAGGAGCGGCGGCGATAGAGCCGCCGATCAAAACCATATCGGGCTTCACACCAAAGAAGGCGGGTGACCACATGACAAGGTCAGCACGCTTGCCAACTTCAATCGACCCAATGTGCCCATCAATGCCGTGAGCGATGGCAGGGTTGATCGTATATTTCGCGATATAGCGGCGCACACGGAAATTATCATTCTCGCCAACTTCATCTGCAAGGCTTCCCCGTTGACGTTTCATTTTATCAGCCGTTTGCCACGTGCGGATCAAAACTTCACCAACGCGACCCATAGCCTGACTGTCAGACGCGATGATCGAGAACGCACCCATATCATGCAAAATGTCTTCTGCGGCAATCGTCTCTTTTCGAATGCGGCTTTCAGCGAAGGCGATGTCTTCAGGAATGTTGTTGTCGAGGTGATGGCAGACCATCAACATATCCAAATGCTCATCAAGCGTGTTCACCGTATAAGGACGGGTTGGGTTGGTGGATGAGGGGAGGATATTGGGAAGGCCACAAACCTTGATAATGTCAGGCGCATGGCCACCACCAGCGCCCTCGGTGTGGAACGCGTGGATGGTGCGACCATCAATGGCGTTGATTGTGTTTTCAACAAAACCAGATTCGTTCAATGTATCCGTGTGGATCATCACCTGAACATCATACTCATCGGCAACAGATAAACAGCAATCAATCGCAGCAGGTGTTGTGCCCCAGTCTTCATGCAGCTTCAGCGCACAGGCACCACCTTTTACCATTTCTTCTAACGCGGCTGGTTGCGAGGCATTGCCTTTGCCAGAAAAGGCAAGGTTCATCGGGAAGGCGTCGGCTGATTGGATCATACGACCAATGTGCCACGGACCCGGTGTGCATGTTGTTGCTAAAGTTCCGTGGGCTGGCCCAGTGCCGCCGCCGAGCATTGTGGTAACACCAGACATCAGCGCTTCATCAATTTGCTGCGGGCAAATATAATGGATGTGACTGTCAAACCCGCCAGCGGTTACGATCTTACCTTCCGCCGCAATCGCCTCTGTGCCTGGCCCAATGATGATGTCCACATTGGGTTGCGTGTCTGGATTGCCGGCCTTGCCGATGGCGATAATTTCACCGTCTTTCAAGCCAATATCGGCCTTATAAATACCCGTATGATCAACAATCAGCGCGTTGGTAATAACAGTATCAACAGCGCCATCAGCCCGTGTTGTTTGGGCTTGCCCCATACCGTCGCGGATGACTTTACCACCACCAAATTTTACTTCTTCGCCATAGGTGGTGAGGTCTTTTTCAACTTCGATGAAAAGCTCGGTATCTGCCAAGCGCACTTTATCGCCAGTGGTTGGGCCAAACATATCCGCATAGGCTGCGCGGGAAATAGTAGCGGGCATTAGAGGTCTCCCATGATTTTTTGATTGAAGCCGAAGACTTTGCGGTTTCCGCCAAGCGGCACAAGCGTCACATCGCGCGCTTGCCCCGGTTCAAACCGTACAGCCGTTCCAGCGGCAATATCTAACCGCATGCCACGCGCTTGTTCGCGGTCAAAAGAGAGGCCTTCATTTGTTTCATAAAAATGGTAATGGCTGCCAACTTGCACAGGTCGGTCACCTGTATTCGACACTTTCAACGTCACAGTGGATGCGCCGTCGTTTAGGGTGATGTCACCAGCTTGGGTGATAATTTCTCCAGGGATCATGACATCCTCCTATCTAATTGGCTCATGCACAGTGACAAGCTTGACCCCATCAGGGAATGTCGCTTCAACCTGTATATCGTGTATCATTTCAGCAATGCCTTCCATGACTTGGTCACGGGTAATCACATGGGCACCTGCTTCCATGAGGTCAGCGACCGAGCGACCATCCCGCGCGCCTTCAACTACAAAATCTGTAATCAGCGCGATGGCTTCAGGGTGGTTGAGGGTCACGCCGCGCGCGAGCCTCTTTCGGGCAACTTCTGCTGCCATGGCAATCAGCAGTTTGTCTTTTTCTCGAGGGGTGAGATGCATTGATTAAATCCTCCAAACACGTGGCAACTCACAGCCACGAATTTCTCTTAAAACAGGGGTAAGGGCTTGTCTGAGTAGATAACTATCAGGCGCTAAAATCCGCCCTGTCAGCTTACTACCCATGACGCTAAAACCAGTCATTTTGGATGGGCATATTTCACGCAGTTTTTCAGCCAACCCAGTTAGCTGCTCTTGATCAAGCGGTGAGATGAACACCAAACTTGCAAGGGCGTGATTGTCGCGTAGTTTCGCATTGGATGCTTCATGGCCACCAAGACGAAGATCATCGGCGAAAATGAGTTTTCCATTTTGTTTGATACGCCAGCGATCATGGAAAGCGAGCGCATCAATTGTCTCCCCCATCGCATCGCGACCAAGTTGAACACTTTCGACGGCAAGCAATGTAGCAGAGGCATCCAGCTCCACATCAAAACATCGCTTCAACGAAGACTGATCATATAAGATCGTCTCTTGCGGCAGCCAATGCAGAACACTGTTGTGCTCTAGCTTCATGTCGGTTTTAACCTCAGCCGTGCCTGACGATGCTTTATAAGCTTTCTCACAAGCTTGGGTTGTTACCACGACATTCGAATTCGGTTTTAAGTGCAAGTGCCAATCAAGTTGGTCGCCACCCGTTAGGCCGCCAGCCGTATTGATGAGCACAGCTTCCAACTGGTCGTCGTAGCTTTTGGGAAATCGCACTTTCGCGCTTCCTTGTTGATACAAGGTATCTAATCTCGTTTGCGTATCTCGATGATCAAAGCAGACCAAAGCAGATGCTGAAACGCGTTGGTGGTCTGTTTGCTGCTGAAAGCATGACGCATTTTCTGCGATATTCAAACTGGACCACTCCTTAACTTAGAAGCGAATGGATGCGCCTGACAAAGACAGCATAGCGGATCGCTTCCACTATGATTATTGAGGCATTTTTTAGCCTTCATGGCGATATTTTATTGCTGGCTGGCTGTATTGTATAGAAAATAAAATCTCTAAACTGCCTTACCCTTGATCGATTGCCTAAATTTTGCACAATGATTGCTGGTGGTGGTTTTGATCATCGATCGTCAACTGCTAGCCTTGCCTAATGACTAGTTTTGAGGCACCTTGCGCAACCTTGAAATCTCCAAGATAAAATTCGACGCTGAGTGGAACAAAATTGATGACATCTCCAATACCAGTCACCATCGTCACGGGTTTTCTCGGCGCAGGAAAAACCACGCTTGTTAATCAGCTTCTACGCGATCCAGCCTTTGCCGGAACCGCCGTGCTCATCAATGAGTTTGGCGATGTGCAGATTGACCATGACCTGGTTGCTGACTTTAGTGACGAAGTGATTATGACGACAACAGGCTGTCTTTGTTGCACAGCCTCAAGTGATATTAGCCAATCTTTGCTCGACTTGTTGGAAAAGCAGAAAAACGAAACGGGTGTTCCGTTTAAGCGCGTTATCGTTGAAACGACGGGGTTGATGGACCCAATCCCTGTCCTTGTTCCGTTTCTCACTCAATCTGGCTATGACGCAAAGGGCGGACCTCTTCGTGGAGAATTTGCTCTTTCTCGTGTGGTCACCTTATTCGATATCGTCAATGGTCCAAACACATTAGACTACCATGAAGAGGCACTAAAGCAGTTGGCCGTTGCCGATGTTGTTTTGTTGACCAAAACTGATTTAGCCAAAGACCCCGCAACGCTGCATGATATTACTGAAGACCGCCAACGAATTTTAAAGATCAATGCAGAAGCAACAATCCTAGATCGCCAAAGCGATTGGCCCGAAATGCAGCGGTTGTTTCTTGAAGATACCGCCTATGATTTAAGGGCGAAAGGGGAAGATGCGCTTGAATGGCTGGCTCTTGAACAAGCACACGACCATCACGATCATCACGGTCACGGTCATCACCACCATCACGATCACGATCATCAAGACAGTAATCGGCATGGAGATGACATTCATAGTCATGTCATCATTGCAGAAAAGCCAATAAGCCCTGTCGCTTTTTCGTTCTTTCTCGATACGTTGAAGATGATGCTTGGCACGGACCTCCTTCGATTGAAGGGACTGTTCGCTTTGTCAGATAACCCTAACCGTCCTCTCGTGGTGCACGGTGTCCAGCACCTTGTTCACCCCGTTGAAAGATTAGAGCGGTGGCCAAGTGATGATCATCGCTCCAAGGTCGTCGTAATTGGTCGTAATATAGATATTGACGCCCTTCGAACGATTTTAAATCAATTGGAGATTGGCTAGAAATTTCAAGCACAATTTCAAGGTGACAAAAATGAAGGCCAGCCTCGTTTGAAACAAGACTGGCCCCATACCGCCATACGTGTTCGAACCTGCCTACATTATTTGGTTATAAGCTCCGGCCCCATAACCATATTAGGCAGCCAAGTTGATATGGCGGGTATGTAAGTCACCATGATTAAGAAGACGAACATGATGGCGAGGAAGGGAAGGGCCGCACGCACCACGGCCATCATCGACATGCCCGCGACACCAGAGGTAACAAACAGGTTGAGACCCACAGGCGGTGTGATCATGCCAATTTCCATATTCACAACCATGATGATGCCCAGATGAATGGGATCGATGCCCAGTTCCAGCGCGATTGGAAACACCAGCGGTGCAACAATTACGAGAAGGCCTGATGGCTCCATGAATTGACCGCCAACCAACAAGATCAAGTTGACGATGATCAAGAACATGATGGGCCCAAATCCATAAGAGAGCATCACTTCAGTGATCTGCTGCGGGATTTGTTCTTCGGTGATCACGTGCTTCAAGATGAGCGCATTGGCAATCACGAACATCAGCGTCACGACCAACTTACCTGCGGCAAACAACGTATCCACCGTATCCTTATGCCAAAAGGCTGTGACCAAGGCTTGGGGGCGTTGTAGAAGCGAGAACTTCTCGCCAGTCTCTTTGTTGGTCAATGGCCCCATGTCACGGTAAATGAAGATGGCAACAAGGAAGGCATAGACGGAGGCGACAGCTGCTGCTTCAGTCGGTGTGAAGATCGCGCCTGTAATGCCCGGTATGCCGTAAATGCCGATCATAATGATGACGATCAGAAGCAAACCCCAAGATGCATCAGCACCGGCAGCGCCGACTTCTTTCCAGCCTTTCCATTCGCCAATCGGCATATTGCGAAAACGGGCGATGACATAAATGCCAATCATCAACATGAAGCCTGCAAGAAGGCCCGGAATAACGCCTGCCAAGAACATGCGGCCTACCGATACTTCTACAGCTGCGGCATAAACAACCATGACAATGGAAGGCGGGATCAAAATGCCAAGCGTGCCTGCATTAGCAATAACACCTGCTGCGAATTCTTTGGTGTAACCGACTTGGCGCATGGCGGCGATAACGATCGTACCAATCGCTACGACTGTGGCGGGGGATGAGCCAGAAAGAGCTGCAAAAATCATGCAAGCAAGAACGCCCGCGATTGCTAGCCCGCCACGGAAATGGCCGACCAGCGCAATGGAAAAACGGATAATGCGTTGCGCGACACCGCCTGTCGACATGAAGGATGAGGCTAGAATGAAGAAGGGGATTGCGAGCAATGTCGCGTGTCCTTCAAAGGCTTCAAACAGGGTCTGTGCAACAGAGGCCAGTGAACTATCTGAAAACCACAAAAGAAAGAGGATTGATGAAACGCCGAGTGAAACGGCAATTGGTACGCCGATCAGCATTAAGCCAATGATGAGAACGAAAAGGAGTAAGACTTCCATTGCACTAACCCTCCGACTTTTTGAGGATTTCGGCAGCTTCCGCAACTTCTTCTTCAGCCTCGTGGCTGACGATCAACATGGTTTGCTCACCCTTATAAACGCGGATGAAAGCCTGAATGAAGCGGTACAATAAAAGAGCCATAGAAAGCGGCATGACGAGATAAGGCACAACCTTGGGCATTTTCTCATATTCTTCGCCGTCGTTGAACACATCTTCCAACCATTCCAAAAAGAAAGGAACGGGAAGGTCTTGGGTTTCATACCAGCCTTGAGGGCGGAATTTTTCGGCAAAGCCAAGCGGGAACCAACGACCTTCTGTTGGCGCTAAATTGGCAAAGGGTGCCCAATAGTCCCACGACCCTTTGAGGAGGAGGAAGGCGTAGAGGATACAGACCGCTGCAACGATCAAACCAACGATGCGTTTGGTTGGTGCTGACAACATGTGAAGCACGGCGTCGACACCCAGATGCGCGGTTTTCTTCACCGCATAACTGGCACCAAGCAACACGAGCCAAGCGAATAGGAACACGGTGAGTTCCAACGCATAAAAAATATTGGAATTAAAAACATAACGCGCCACCACATTGGCAAACGTCATAATCGTCATGATGCCGAGGATGCTGGCAATCAACGTTTCTTCAATCCTATCGATGAAAGAAGAAGGTTTGGAAGTGTCACTCATTTGTCCAGTCCTAGGAGATCATAGCGGCCCCGAAAATTCAGGGCCGCTTGATTGTGCTTTGGAGGATTAGTTTGATGAAGCGTTGATCGCTTGGATCGCTTCAATCGTATCCTTACCAACATCGCCTTCAAACTGCTTCCAGACTGGTTTCATGGCTGACACCCATGCAGCACGCTGTTCTGCGTTCAACTGGCGTACAACACCACCAGCTGAGATGACAGCTTGTTTTGCTTCCTCATTAACGCGGGTCGATTCTTTGTTACGCGCTTCTGTGACTTCATTGAGGATTGTGACAAGCTGGTCACGAACATCAGGCTTTAGGCTGTCCATAAAGTCGACAGATGTTACCACGAGGTAATCGATAATGCCGTGGCCTGATTCAGTTACGCCGTCTTGAACTTCGAAGAATTTCTTACCGAAGATGTTCGACCATGTGTTTGCCTGACCATCCACAACGCCTTGTTGAAGCGCGCCATAAACTTCTGAGAACGCCATTTTTTGTGGTGAACCACCAATCGCTGCCATTGTTGCAGCAAGCACATCAGACGACTGAACACGGAATTTCAAACCATCCGCATCTGTTGGCAAAAGAAGGGGCTTGCTCGCAGAAATCTGCTTCATGCCATTATGCCAGTAGCCAAGACCTTGAAGGCCGCGTTTTTGCATTGAATTGAGCAATGCTTGCCCCTTTTCAGATGCTTGAAACGCGTCCACTGCATTGATGTCGTTGAACATGAATGGGAGATCAAAAATGCGGAATTTCTTTGTGAACTTTTCAAATTTCGACAATGAAGGCGCTGCGAGGTGAACGTCGCCGTTCAATAGGGCTTCAAGGACTTTGTTGTCATTGTAAAGTGTGGAGTTAGGGAAGACTTCCATACAAGCCTTGCCGTTCATTTCTTCATTCACACGCTTTTCAAGCAAGCTTGCGGCAATGCCTTTAGGGTGCTTGTCTGTGTTCGTTACATGGCTAAATTTGATGACAGTTTCGCCTGGGTCACAGGCTGCATTTGCGACCACAGCTGTAGACAGCAAAACGCCAACAGCAATTGCTGTTTTCTTTAAAAATTTCATAGATACTCTCCCATATGAACTCCGACTTCCTCTTGCGGAGCATGGGACAAGGGAACACGATCAAAGGCTCCCAAAACAGTCAGCTTGCTTGGTTTTTGGGCAGGTTTCTATGGCTATTTAATGAAAATGGGTGGAATTGGTAACATTCATCCGTTTGAATGGGTGGATTGGGGGACATTTTAGGCGGCGGCTACTTCGTGTCTCGAAAAGCTTCTTTATCGATGCCGTGCTTTTGCATTTTTTCATAAAGAGATTTGCGTGAGATACCCAGTGCTGCATGGGTTTTTCGCAGAACCCCGTTTTGTGCTGTTAGTTCAGAACTGACGAGTTGCTTTTCAAAGGCGTTCATGCGGTCAGATAAAGTGCCAGCACCTTTTTCATCATGGGCGGAAGGGGTGATTTCTAAGCCCAGTACATAGCGGTCTGCTGCGTTTTTAAGTTCCCTTACATTGCCCGACCACGTTTGGTGAGAGAGCTGAGATAAAACGTCCGTTGGGATTGAAATGAAATCACGACGGTATTTGATGCATGCCTCATTGACCAGTTGGGTGAACAGCTTTGGAATATCTTGGCGGCGCTCTTCTAATGCGGGCACTTGAAGCTCAACAGCATTTAGGCGGTGGTATAAGTTTTCGCGAAGGGTGCCCGCTTTTGCCAGACTAGCTAAGGTTTGCTTGCTGGAGGCGATAAAGCGCACGTTGAGGTCAATCGTCTCACTTCCACCTAAGCGCTGTATGACACCTTGCTCTAATACAGATACAAGTTTTGCCTGTAGCTTTGAGGAGGCTTGATCGATTTCATCCAGTAAAATCGTGCCACCTCGGGCATGTTCAAACCGACCAACCCGCGTGCGCATGGCGCCAACAAAGGCGCCTTGTTCATGGCCGAAGAGTTCACTTTCAAACTGTTCGTCGGGAAGGGCCGCGCAACTGATGACGATGAATGGTTTTTCGCGGCGCAGGCTTGTTTCATGGATAATGCGGGCAACCATTTCCTTGCCGACACCTGTTGCTCCCGTGATGGTAATATCCATTCCAGCATCCGCAACAGATCGAATGGTCTGACGTAAATCTTCAATAATCGGCGTGCGCCCCATCAGCCGCGTTTCAAGCAAGTCGCGGTTCGTGGCGTTTTTACGCAGAGCACGATTTTCCTGTGTCAGGCGACGTTTTTCAAGTGCGCGTTTTGCAACGGTTACCAGCCGTTGTGGGTCGAATGGCTTTTCGATGAAGTCATAAGCCCCCGCACGCATGGCTTCGACCGCAAGTTTTATATCGCCGTGACCTGTGACTAAAATGACGGGTAAATCAAAGTCGATTTCCAGCGCTTGGGCCATTAAGTCTGTTCCACTCATTTCCGGCATGCGGATATCAGTGATGAGAATGCCATCAAAATCTCGGCTCACCATAGCGATGGCATCTTCGGCTTTTTCAAAACATTGGTGTTCAAGATCTGCCAAGGTGAGGCTTTGGGAGACGGCGTTGCGAAGATGTTCTTCATCGTCAACGAAAAGAATGAGCGGATTTTTTTTCATTCGGCAGCCAATTGCTGAGACATTGCGCTTTCCAACCGAATGGTGAAAATTGCCCCTTTCTCAGGATGGTTCGCGCAGCTAAGTTCGCCGTCGCAATCTTGGATTATGTTATATGAAATCGACAAGCCAAGGCCCAGCCCTTCATTGACTTCTTTGGTCGTGAAGAACGGATCGAATATTTTCTCGGCCAATGCGGCATCGATACCGTCGCCAAAATCACGAACAGTCACGAGCACCTGATTGTCATCTGTGTGTTCGACATTGACCTCGATATGCGGTGCATCTTGTCCCGACATGGCATCAAGGCCGTTATTGATGAGATTGACAAAAACCTGCTGCAAGCGAACCAATCCGCCACGAACTGGGATGGGGCTATCGCTCATATTAAGCAACAACGTCGCATTCTTATTCTTCATCTCAGGGCTCATGATTGTTTCAACAGCAATCAGCACAGCATTGAGGTCGACTTCACCAACGGCCTCTTTGGGTTTTCGGGCAAAGTTTTTTAAATGCCCAATCAGTCCACCCATTCTGTCGGCCATTGTTTCTATATGCCCGATGTTCTCGCCCGCTTGTTTTATATTGCCGCGCTCGATGAACGTGTTGGCATTGCCTGCATAAGCTCGAATGGCGGCAAGGGGTTGGTTTATTTCATGCGATAATGATGCGGCCATTTTGCCAAGAGCGGCCAGCTTGCCTGCTTGAACCAACTCACGTTGTGTTTGACGCAAGCGCTGTTCTGCTTGGGTGCGCTCTTGAACCTCAAGTTTCAAGTTCTGGTTTGCTGACTGCAAATCCTGTGTGCGCTGTTCAACGCGCAATTCCAGTTCTTGCTGGACGCGCTGCTGGGCATCAATATTTTCGATCAATTTTTTTCGTCGATACCAAACCAAACCAACAATCAAGGCGAGCACTGCTAAACCAAGGGCGGTGAAAAGTATGACTGTGTAGGTTAGGGTGCGGGCTTTTGAGGCTGGTGTAATAACATAGAGGGTCCAACCCGCAGGCCTCATATAGGCATGACTAGAGACGAAACGTTCGCTCTTGCTATCGCTTTGCGCTTCGGATGCTATTTCAAAGAAATTGATCCCACCCT
>JBDVXS010000109.1:0-19328 GCA_039964305.1 Hyphomicrobiales bacterium | reverse complement strand
TGACTGAACCATTCTCATCAGCGTGTTTGAGAATACGTAATTTGCGTTGAATTTCCCGTTGATCGGCTTTCATGAACATCTCCTTCATCCCAGTTCTGGGAGTTTATGGGAAATGTCCCGCGAGTAACGGCATATCTACACAACAACGCAAGAATTTGATAATTTGTTTGGTGACGTTAACGTGGGTCTCACTGCACTAGTTGGTGAAAATTTTACGGCCAAGCTTGGTTATGATGGCCGCTATAGCGAAACATCAAGATCACACGCAGGAAATGTTAAATTTACATTCAAGTTCTAGTGGTCATTATCCGCACCTTTGGGCAGATGAGCATGGCTCACACGATTGGCAATAAGGCGGCTTTGTAAGGCGGCTTTATCACGTTGATTGCTAGTGCTCGCAATCTGGTCGTCAGCACCGAGAACAAACGGCAGCTTCAATCACGACTTTTAAATTGTAGTAACAAAGCCAATTACAAGCTTTTCGAGGAACTTGCCAATAAGTTCTTAGCGCGATAGCATAATAAATATTAAATCTACGGAGGATATAGTCATGAAATGGAATGCACCGAAAATCATTGAAGTATGCTGTGGCATGGAAATTAGCCGCTATATGCCTGCGGATGAAAACGAGCCAGTTCTTTTTTAAGAAAATAATTTTTCTGGAGCGCGTAAATGCCAAAAAGTTTGCGTGCTTTAGTTTTGGGTTCCGCAGCTGGCGGCGGCCTACCGCAGTGGAATTGTGGCTGTTCTAACTGCGTTAAAGCGCGGTTGGGCGAGGAAATAGTACCTCAAACACAATCTTCTATCGCCGTTTCAGCAAACAACACAGATTGGGCGATTTTAAACACGTCGCCTGATATTCGCACTCAAATCCAAGATAATGCGCAACTGCATCCAACGGGTCTTCGCGACAGTCCGGTTAAAAGCGTTTTGCTCACCAATGGCGATATTGATCACATTGCGGGCCTTCTTATTTTGCGCGAGAAGCAGCCTTTCAACGTTTTCCTGACGGTTGAGATTGCAAAACTGATTGCAGAAAATCCAATTTTTAACGCCCTTGATCCACAATTTGTCAAATTTCACGAAATTGTGTTGGACACCCCTTTTGAACTTGTAAGCGGCATCACTGCCGAGCTTTTTTCCGTCCCAGGCAAAGTGCCTTTGTTCATGGAAAAGGGGGACGTTGCAACGGATATTGAAGGGGAGCAAACCGTTGGCGTTAAGCTGTATAATGACAGCGGGTGCCTTTGGTATATTCCAGGATGTGCAAAGCTCACCGATGACCTAAAGCAGCGTTTGCAAGATGAAGCTATCGTGTTTTTCGACGGTACTGTTTTCAATAATGATGAAATGAAAAAAGCAAAAGTAGGCGCCAAGACGGGCGCACGCATGGGTCATATCAGCATGGCAGGGGCGGATGGTTCGCTTGAAGGTTTTGCAAAATTGAATGTTGGGCGGAAGATATATGTTCACATCAACAACACCAACCCAGTGTGGGACAAGCAATCTGTTGAACGCAAAACCATAGAGCAAGCAGGCTGGGAAATTGGGTTTGACGGCATGGAGGTCCAACTTTGACAGCCCCCCAAACCAACGCAGATTTTGAAGCGCGACTGCGCCAAATTGGAGCAGAACGCTACCATGACAAACACCCCTTTCATGCCTTGTTACATGGTGGAAAATGCACACCCACGCAGGTTCGGGCTTGGGTGATTAATCGGTTTTATTATCAAAGCCGCATTCCCATGAAAGACGCAGCCTTCTTGTCCCGTTGTGAAAGCACCGAATTAAGACGGGCATGGCGATCTCGAATTGAAGACCATGATGGGGGAACGCAAGAAGGCGGCGGTATTCGTCGTTGGCTCAAACTTGCTGAGGCCGTTGGGCTTGATCCTGATTATGTTGAAAGCTGTGACGGCGTGTTACCAGCCACAAAATTCTGCGTGGATGCCTATGTCAGTTTTGTGCGTGATAAGCCAATGCTGGAAGCCATGGCAGCCTCTCTTACTGAACTGTTTGCCCCGAAAATTCATGCAAACCGCATCGAAGGCTTGATGGCTAATTATGATTTTGCGGATGATGCCTCACTTTCTTATTTTAAGCACCGCTTAAAAGAAGCGCCGAAAGATGTAGCATTTGGTCTTGATTGGGTTTTGCGCCATGCGGACACAAAAGAAAAACAAGATGCCGCAGCAAACGCCCTTATCTTCAAGACAGATGTTTTATGGGCGCAATTAGATGCGCTCCATTCCGCTTATGTTGAGCCAGGAAGAATTCCGCCCGGGGCTTGGCACGATCAAACAGGTTAAATGATGACAACCACACCGCTCACAAAAGATAGTATTGTTTATTTGCCCCGCGGCGTGCGGATTAGAGAAGATAAGGTGCGAGAAAGAACCGTCCTTGTTGCACCAGAACGCACGGTTGCGTTGGATGAAACGGGCGTTGCGATTTTAGCCATTGTGGATGGCGAGAAAACACTTGCTGATATCGTTGAAGAATTGAGCATTAAATATAATGCGCCCAAACAAGAAATTGGCAATGATGTTGTTGCCTTTTTGAGGGATTTGCAAAATCGCGGTTATTTGGATGTGAAACCATGAGCACCTCATCAAAAGAACAATCCGACATTGCCCCGCCGCCCATGGCCATGCTTGCCGAACTGACGCACCGATGCCCTCTAGCCTGCCCCTATTGCTCAAACCCAATCCAACTCAAATCAGCCGCGCAAGAGCTTGAAACACAAGACTGGATAAAGGTGTTTCAACAAGCAGCCGACATGGGTGTTCTTCATTTGCATCTATCAGGCGGTGAACCCGCATCAAGGCGGGATTTAGTGGAGCTTGTTAAGGCAGCAGTTGAGTGCGGCCTTTATACAAACCTCATCACTTCAGGCATTGGCATCAATGAAAAGCGGCTTGATGCATTGGCAGAAGCGGGCCTTGATCATGTGCAATTATCAATCCAAGGCGTTGACCAAAAAACGGCCGATTTGGTTGGTGGTTATAAGGGTGGATATCAGCGAAAGTTAGAACTGGCGGCTTGGGTTCATGCCACTGGAATCCCTCTCACAGTCAATGCAGTCTGCCACCGCTCAAACATGGATCAGGTACCAGCCATTATTGACTTGGCACAGGAACTGGGTGCACGGCGGTTGGAAATTGCCACGGTTCAGTTTCATGGCTGGGCGGTCAAAAATCGTGGCCAATTAATGCCGACAGAAGAGCAAGTAAAAAGCACGACAGCTCTGGTTGAAAAGTCACGCAAAGAACTCGAGGGCAAACTGGTCATTGATTATGTGCCAGCCGATTATTATGCCACATACCCAAAAGCCTGCATGGGCGGCTGGGGACGGATCGGCATTAATGTTGACCCCACAGGTTTGGTCCTGCCATGCCATGCCGCGGAGAGCATTCCAAATTTGAAGTTTGAGACTGTAAAAGAAAAATCGCTGCAAGATATTTGGTACTATTCTGAAAGTTTCAATGCGTTTCGCGGCACTGATTGGATGCAAGAACCTTGTCGTTCCTGTGATCGAAAATTAGTCGATTTTGGTGGTTGCAGATGCCAGGCAATGGCCATTGCAGGAAATGCCAAAGCAACAG
This sequence comes from Hyphomicrobiales bacterium, assembly GCA_039964305.1. Classification (GTDB taxonomy): domain Bacteria; phylum Pseudomonadota; class Alphaproteobacteria; order Rhizobiales; family JACESI01; genus JACESI01. The sequence continues at coordinate 15,723 of JBDVXS010000109.1, read as the reverse complement.
ACCCTGCCTGCCATAAATCACCTTATAAAGAAAAAATAATAGAACTGACGCGCGAGCAAATACCAATAGATAATCAAACACCCTTTATCTATCGCGGGCGATAAAAGCCGCATTAACTTCCCGATATATTATAAAGTTCTTGACCAATCGAAGCCATTAGAAAAAAATGCTGCATGGCTTTTCGTTTTTGGATGATTTTAAAGTGTCTAATTCTGCTACTCACGTTTAGCATTCTTGACCATGCAATCATTGATACAAGCAAGGCCCATGCGCAGGAACTCGATAGAGAGAGCGCTTTTTCTTATTTAAGACCGCCTTATGATCTTGGTGATGAAATTGGCCCGGGTGTTTGGGAGTTAATTAATCTCGATAGTCGCGTTGCAGGCTACGGCTTTGAAACACAGCCACGTGCAGCCCTGCCCGGCTTTTCAGGCGCACCCATTAATCTTTTCGTTCAAGTAACCCTTGAAGGAAAGTTCATCAATGCCGAAATCATCACTCACAATGAACCCATCTTTGTCTCAGGATTAGGCGAGGCAGCGTTTCATAATTTTGTCACCCAATATCGCGGCCTATCAATAACCGACACGATTGTTGTGGGCGTTCCTTATGGCGGCAAAAGCAAAGGCAGTTCGCTTGTCTATTTAGATGGCGTAACAAAAGCCACGGCAAGTGTACGTATTGCCCATGAAACTATTTTGGCCGCGTCTTTTGCCATTGCCCGTGAAAAAATGGCAGGCATCGCCGCCAGACAACCAACACGCCCCGATCCAGAGTATAGCGAAGAGCTAACCTGGGACATGCTTGTTGAACAAGGCATTGCGAAACGCAAACTCATTACCAATGCGGATGTTCAAGAGGCTTTCAAAGATAGCACATGGGAAGACGACGATGCTGAGGCGGCGGACTATCCCGATGATCCTTATCTCGATCTATGGGTGGTTGATTTAGGCCCCACCTCAATTGCAAAGGCTGTTTTAACACAAGATAGTTTTGAGGAGCTGGAGCGGTTTAAAGAAATCTCAGACAATGACGAACCAATTTTAGTGATTGATGCGGGGCGGCACGGATTGGTTGGCCCTGATTTTATTCGCAACACCAGCCCTGATCTTATTTTTGCCAAGCAGGATAAATTTCCAATCGCCCTAAGAGATGCCGATCTTGATGTGGAACTTGCCAATGGTGTGCCCGGTGAGATTGCGATGATTTTACGTACAGACCGAAGGCTCGGATTTGACCCCACAAAACCATGGCAATTATCAGTGCGTGCCATTCGTGAGCATGGCGTGTTTCGGCCTGAAATTGGCACCCGTGATTTTACCATCACCCATGTAACCGATGGTCGTTTTTTTAAGACAGACACGGTCGAAGCCCCACCGCCTGCATGGCGACAAGCAATCGAACAACGTGCACCTGATTTGATCGCCTTAACGATCGGTCTCATCGGATTATATTGGTTGATGCTAGGCCGTATGCAATGGCTTGCTTCGCTGCCAAATTACACAACAATCCGCTTCACCATCCTCGCCATTATGATCGGGTTTGTTGGCTGGTGGGGACAAGGGCAGCTGTCCATTGCAACTGTACTTGGGGTGATGCGCGCTGTGCTTCAGGGGCAAAGCCTTGAGTTTTTGGTTTATGATCCCTTTTCTCTTTTGATATGGGGCGCTGTCATTGTCTCCTTTGTTTTATGGGGGCGCGGTTTGTTTTGTGGGTGGTTGTGTCCGTTTGGCGCCATGCAGGAATTTGCAAGCAAGCTTGGCGAGATGATTGGCATTGCTCAATACCGCGTGCCTGAGCGGCTTGATTATTGGCTTCGCTACACAAAATATTTCGTGCTTGCTGGATTGGTATATGCCGCCTTATTCGCGCCCGCCCTTACCGAAAAGCTCAATGAGATTGAGCCTTTTAAAACGGCTGTCACCGTCTACTTCGTGCGGGAATGGTATTATGTCGCCTATGCGGTTGGGTTGCTCATTTTCAGCATGTTTATCTTCAAAGGCTTTTGCCGTTATGTCTGCCCACTTGGTGCGGTTATGGCCATTGGCGGGGTGCTCAGAATTTCAAAATGGATAGACAGACGCATCGAATGCGGGTCGCCTTGTCAGCTTTGCAAAGTTAGTTGCGATTATAATGCGATCAAAAAGACGGGCGAAATTCGCTATGACGAATGTTTTCAATGTCTGGAATGTATAACCATCCATGACGATGACGAACAATGTGTCCCTCAGGTTCTTGCAGCAAGAGGAACAAAACTAAAGCCTAGCGGATTAGGTCAGCCCATCCCTCAATTTGTGAGAACAGATTAGACATGGCAAATTTAAGCAGAAGGCGATTTCTCACCATATCAGTTGCAACAAGTGCCGCAGCCCTCGCGCCAGCTCGATTGATGGCGCAAACAAAGGCGCCCATTATTTGGACTGGCATTGTTCTGGGGGCTGACGCTTCCATTAAAATCTACGGTGATGAAGCCAAGGCAGATCTTGCCATCAAAACGGCTTTAAGCGTGATTGAAGAACACGAAACCCAATTGTCGATTTATGATCCAAGTTCCAGCCTGTCGCGGTTGAATAAATCGGGCAAGCTTGACCTGCATGAAACGCGGGATAGCTCCCTGTATCAGCTGGCCCTTCAGTCAAAGATAATCAATCAAAACACCGACGGGTTGTTTGACCCTACCATTCAGCCTCTCTTTGAGGTCTACGCAAAAAACAAAGGCTATCCATCAAAGGCTGATTTGGAAAAAGCAAAGGCTCTCATTGGCATTGATAAAGTTGAAACCTCAAATGCCTCGCACTTGAAATTTCAACAAAAGGGAATGGCCCTCACCTTTAATGGCATTGCGCAAGGGTTCATCACGGACAAAGTTCGCCAGTCGCTCAATAGGTCAGGTTATGGCCATGCGCTTATCAATATTGGCGAATATAGCGCGGGCACACGCCCTGCGAAAATTGGTATTGCAGATGCCCATGGCGATGTTTTTGATATTGCCGTTTTGCGCAACCAAGCAATAGCAACATCGTCGCCTTCTACCTATCTTTTCCCCGATGGCACAAGCCATATTCTGCACCCCAGTGGCAGCAAGAAAGCAGCTATATGGGATACTGTGAGTGTCGTTGCTGAAAACGCAATGTTGGCTGATGGCTATTCAACCGCCCTCGCCTTAGCAGCCGATGAAGCGCTTGCAAAAAGGCTAGTCGCAAGGGGCCTCGTTCAAAAAATAATCTTGAAAGATACAAACGGCCACGTCAGTCACATTGGATAAAATCACCAATCAGGCTTTGTAAATGTGAGGCCATGTTTTTTGAAAATTGCTTCCATCCGACCGTCATTGATAGCTGCAACAATTGCATCATCAACCGCATAACCCAATGGCCGCCAGCGAAAGTTTGTCGCGACAGATAATGTCCATGTGCCAAGGGCGAGCCCTGGCAGCGGTGGGGTATGAACAGCAAGCTTGTCCGTCAGTCCATGTTCAAGCTGGCCAAGCGGGCCCATCACCGCTTTGACGTGCCCTGCATCCAAAGCAATCATTGCTTCCTCAACATTTTTAAACCGCGTCATTTTCGGGATAAGTTGCCCGCCGAGAATGCCGGAGAGATAAAAGTCTGCAAGGGTGTCGTTTTCAACGCCAACTTCGTCAAAGCGAAAATAAGCAGGTGTTGGTTTGCTGCCATCTTCGTATTCGTGTTTGGCGTAAGCAATCGCAATCTTCTCATTGAAATATTGCCCGCCCAAAACAACTTGCTCATTGCGGCAAACAAGCTCGCGGTTATACGGGATATGCATCATCACATTAGAAACAGCGCCCCCAACAATGCCGCCTTTCCAGACATGATTGCGCAGATCAGCATCCACATTCTCACCGGCTGCGGCTTCATAAAACCGCGCCTCTACTTGCAGCTCTTTTGCAATCAAACGGGCAAGGTCAATATCAACGCCAATGAGTTTGCCATTCTTCTTATAGGAGTATGGCGGAAAGTCTGAATAAACGGCAAAGCGCATCCAGCCTTGTTCTTGCAAATCATCGAGACTTTTACCGTGAATATCACGGCCTGTGTTTTGCGGTTTGCGATAATGGCCAAACCCAAATTTCACATTCTCGCAGTTGTTCGCTTGCGCGTAAGCCTCACCACCCGCGCTTAACTGCACCATTGCAAACAGGGCGCTCAGTAAGACGAGGCTCACAAAAGAAGAGATAAAACGCACAAGCATTATTGAGCCGCAGAAAGGCCAACGGTCAAAGCATCGACTGCTTTGGCAAGGTCAGGTGTTTCACCACTTAAATGGTTCACCGCTCTGGAAGCTGCAGAATCCGCAATGGGCGCCTCTGAGGCTGTCGCAACAGATTTTGCAATCTCATCCATTTCCTTGATAAGCGGAGCAATTTCTTCGCTGACATCGCCTGCCGATTTTCCCGCTTTGACATGAGCGCTAAGCTGGTCGCGGATTTTTACTAGCCTAACAGCATGATCATCCAATGCCCCATCGTCAGGCCTCGTTTCAATATAAGTGCGAATAGCCCACGCTGCCTTCTGACCTAGCAATTCTCCAAATGCTGGCATTTTGGTTGTGCCATTTTGCGTATAACCAAATTGATAGCGCTCCGCGTACCATTCGTCCCCATCAATGTTGGCTTCAAGAAAGCGCAGGTCGGGTGCTAATCCCCCAGAAATCACTTCCAGCCCATGACAGCGCGCGCAGTTTTGATTGTAGCCTGAGGCACCAACTTCAACCGCTGTCGCCCATTGTTTACTTGTCGGGTCTCGCCATGGGTTTTCTTCAAGCCACTCTTCGCCAATATCTGGCAATTGTGATGTATCAACCGCCTGCGGTGTGACGTCACTATGCGCTTTCACATAATCAAGGGGGGTGATCGCCATACCGGCAGCCCCAATACCTAAAACAACCAAAGCATATTTATTCAAACCCATTTCATCCTCCAATGAATTCGAACAAGCTTAAGTGATAGTTTGTTGGCAGGCAACAATACTTGAAAAGTTGAACAATCTTTTATTCATACGACTTGCATTAAAACCATTTAATATGATTATCTAAACTATCAATTGGGGAGTATTTGATGGTTTTACGAACGTTGGTTGTAGCGTTGAGCTTTTGCCTCTTGGCACACCAAATCCGTGCAGAAGAAACCATTCAAATAGGCTACCTTGAACAACTTGTTCCAAGGCCACCCATTCTTTCAAACTTAGATGAAATACCTGAAAATGAAGGCTTTGCAGGGGCTGAGATTGGCTTGTCTGACAACAGCACAACGGGCAAGTTTTTAGGCCATAGTTATGCGCTTGAAAAACAGATTGTCGAAGAGGGCGGCGATGCTTTAGCCGCAGCTCAAACAATGCTCAAAGTCAGCCCTTATTTGCTGCTCAATGCCCCTCAAGAGATCATTTCAAAAATTGCAAAACTGCCAGAAGCTAAAAATGCCCTTTTGTTCAATGTGAGTTCACGCGCGACAAAACTACGAGGTGAAGCCTGTCGTGCCAATTTGCTTCATACCATGCCATCCCGCACGATGCTGTCTGACGCGCTGGCACAATTTGCCGTTAAAAAACGATGGTCGAAATGGGCGCTCATTCATGGCGCTTATGACGCGGACAAATTTTATCTTACCGCTTTAGAAAAATCAGCGAAGAAATTCGGCGTCACCATTGTCGAGAAGAAACAGTGGAATTTTGATGCTGATATGCGTCGCAATGCGGCTCAAGAAGTGCCGCTGTTTACCCAAGATTTGCCCAACCATGACATGATGGTTATTGCTGACGAACGTGGCGATTTCGGGCGTTATGTCATTTACAACACGTGGATACCGCGCCCCATTGCAGGGTCTGAAGGGGTGGTGCCTTCTGCATGGAGTGCTTCTGTTGAGCAGCATGGTGCGGCCCAATTGCAAAGTCGGTTTCACAAAGAACATAGTCGGCAAATGCGCCCAATCGATTACGCGGCATGGGCTGCTGTTCGCACCGTGGGCGAAGCGGTAACACGCACAAATTCAGCTGATTTGGACGCGGTGAAATCCTACATTTTATCGGATAAATTTGCTTTGGGCGGCTTTAAAGGCCGTCCGCTCACCTATCGAAAATGGAACGGTCAAATGCGCCAACCAATCGTGCTGTCTCATGCGCGGGCGGTGGTCGCAATCGCGCCTCTTGATGGATTTTTACATCAGCGAAATGAGCTTGATACATTGGGTTTGGATCAAGCAGAATCTTCCTGTGCAACATTTACGGAATAACACATGCGTTTTGTAACAATTTTAGCCTTATCCCTTTTTTCAACGACCGTCGCGGCGGACGAAATTTGGGTGACCAATGAGAAAGACGATACGATCAGCATTATTGATGTTGAAAGTGAGAAGGTTATTAGAACAATTGAGGTTGGCGAACGACCGCGCGGGATAACCTTTGCACAAGACTATTCTGTCGTCTTTGTCTGCGCTTCTGATAGCGATACAGTTCAAGTCATCGACCCAGACACAGGTAAAGTTTTACATGAATTGCCATCGGGCGAAGACCCCGAACAATTTGTGCTTCACCCCAATAATAAGCTCTTATATATCGCCAATGAAGACGACGCGATTACAACTGTTGTTGATGTTGATGAGCGTCGGGTTATTGCTCAAATTGATGTGGGTATTGAACCTGAAGGCATGGCGGTTTCACCCGATGGGAAAACGGTTATTACGACCTCTGAAACCACCAATATGGCCCATTGGATTGATACCGAAACCCAGAAAATTATCGCCAATACTTTGGTCGACCAACGCCCGCGCCATGCAGAGTTTTCCCATGATGGCTCCGAACTTTGGGTAAGCGCTGAGATCGGCGGAACGATCACGGTGTTTGATACCGAAACAAAAGAAGAAAAAGCCAAAATTCTTTTTGAAATTACCGGTGTCCATAAAGATAAAGTTCAACCTGTAGGCTTTGAAAAAACCAAAGACGGCAAATATGTTTTCGTGGCACTTGGCCCCTCCAATCATATCGCGGTGGTGGATCCCAAAACCTACAAAGTGATTGATTATATTCTGGTTGGAAGGCGCGTTTGGCACATGGCTTTTAATGCAGATGAAAGCAAGCTGTTTACAACAAATGGCGTATCGGGTGATGTTACGATCATTGATGTCGAAGGCTTGAAAGCAACCAAAAGCGTAAAAGTTGGCAGGTTCCCATGGGGTGCTGCGTTTAGGCCAACGACAAAATAGGAAATAAGATGAAAACACTAATCTTAGCAATAACCTTTATCTTCGGAGCTCTTCAAATTGCTATTGCCCATGACGATAGCGGGTTTGGTCAAGCGGGGGTCTTGTCAAAAAAGAACCGTGGCGAAACCTTGGAACTTTCGCTTTCTTCTGGTGAACCTCTTTTGGATGAAAAGCAGATCAAGCTTAAATCAGGCACCTATTATGAACTCGAGATCACGGCAGATGGCAGCCAAGAATTAGCCCTTGCAGGCGCTGGTTTCTTTCGGGCCATTTGGATTGATGAAATTGTCATAGAAGGCATCGAGATCAGACCTTTGGGCGTTGATAGCCTCGAATTTGACGAAGCAGGCACAGCAGAGATCAGCTTTCTTGCAATTAAACCTGGGACCTATAAGTTTGGCGTGCCGGGCAGCCAGTTGCAACAAGTGGAGATAATCATCGAGTGAATGAAGGCCTTAAGGTTGAAAGTTTGCTGCATTCTTATGGCAATAAGAATGCCTTAGATGGTATCAGTTTTACTGTAGCTAAGGGTGCTTTTTGTGCCTTGCTCGGTCCTAATGGCGCTGGAAAATCGACGCTGTTTGCGCTTTTGACACGGCTGTTCACACCCTCCAGCGGGCGCGTTCATATCGATGGGGTAGACCTCTTTCAAAAACCAAATCTTGCCCTGTCCAAAATTGGCGTCGTGTTCCAACAGCCAACGTTAGACAAGGATCTAACCGTCCGCCAAAATCTGCTCTATGCAGCAGCCCTTCACGGCCTTTCAGGCAAAGCAGCAAGCCGCGCCATTGAAGGCGCTTTAGAGCGGCTTGATATGCAACATAGGGCGCATGAAACCGTGCGCGCATTAAACGGCGGGCACCTTCGGCGCACGGAAATTGCACGCGCTTTAATTCATCAACCGCAGGTGCTTTTATTGGATGAACCGACCGTTGGGTTGGACGCGGAAACGCGCCGCATGATTACTGACCACGCTCATAAAATCACATCCGAGCAAGGCATTACAGTATTATGGGCCACCCATTTGGTTGATGAGGTTTTACCTGATGATCAGCTGGTTATTTTGCATCAAGGCAAAATACTCAAAGATGGCATTTGCAAAGACATAACAGGCGAACAATCACTATCCGCCCGCTTTGCAGAATTAACAGAAAGCCAAGTCGCATGAAGCATGCATTGATTGGCACACGAGCCATTATTAAACGCGAGGCACTGCGGTTTGTTTCGCAACGGGGTCGGTTCATTGCCTCGCTGGTACGCCCTCTCGTTTGGTTGATTGTGTTTGCCGCAGGCTTTAGAGCGGCCCTCGGCCTTTCCATTGCGCCGCCCTATGAAACCTACATCACCTATGAAGTTTATATCGTGCCGGGCCTTTGCGGAATGGTGCAGCTCTTTAACGGTATGCAGTCTTCGCTCAGTCTGGTTTATGATCGCGAAATGGGATCAATGAGATTGCTTTTAACCAGCCCTATTCCGCGCTGGTGGCTCCTGTTTTCAAAACTGCTTGCAGGAACGTTTGTATCCATCGTGCAAGTCTATTGCTTTTTGGCAATCGCAGCTTTGGTTGGCATCACATTCCCGATCCATGGATATCTCTTGGCCCTGCCCATCTTATTATTAAACGGATTGATGCTTGGCGGTTTGGGCTTGTTTCTATCTGCAACGATCAAACAACTTGAGAACTTTGCAGGCGTTATGAATTTTGTGATCTTCCCAATGTTCTTTTTATCGACAGCCTTATATCCGCTTTGGAAAATGGCCGAAGCGTCTGTTTTGTTGAAGAACATATGCGCATGGAACCCTTTTTCACATGCCGTTGAATTGCTCCGTTTCGCGCTTTACGGCCAGTTTAATGGCACAGCGCTTATCGTTGTGGTTTGCGCCTTATTGGTGTTTTTATGGGCAAGTGTCTGGGGCTATAACCCAGCCAGAACTGGGCTTGCGCGAAAAGCTACTTAGACAAGATTGCACTTTTGTTTGTCGTTTGATTTGGTTTTCAGCAACAAAATACAGTATTAAAAATACACTGATTTTTAAATCACTCGTTCACACACGAAAATTTAATTTTGAACTATTTGCTAGTCAAGAATTCTTAAGTTAACATTCTTGAAATGGTAGGAGGCCGTTTGAAATTATTATTTACATTCGAGGGAGGAAGAAATGAAAAAGCTAATTATCACAAGCCTTGCAGCAGCACTAATGGCCACGACGGCTTTGGCTGAAGGAGTGACTGAAGCTGATCTTGCAAATGATACAGCAACCACGACCAGTATTTTGACAAATGGTATGGGCCGGCATTTACAGCGCCATTCACCACTTGAAACATTGAATAAGACCAATGTTAAAAACCTTCTCCCTGCTTGGGCTTTCTCTCTCGGCGGTGAAAAACAACGCGGTCAGGAAACCCAGCCGCTTATCCATGATGGGTTGATGTTTATTACGGGTTCTTACTCTCGCCTTTACGCGATTGATGTGAAAACAGGTAGAGAAGTATGGCAATATGATGCCCGCTTGCCAGAAGGCATTTTGCCTTGTTGTGATGTGGTCAATCGTGGCGCTGCAATCTACGGTGATAAAGTCTATTTCGGCACACTGGATGCCCGCATTGTTGCCCTAGATGCTAAAACTGGCAAAGTTGCTTGGCGCAAGAAAATTGCTGATTATAAAGCAGGCTACTCCTATACATCTGCACCCCTCATCGTAAATGGTCTTGTCATTACAGGTAACTCTGGTGGCGAATTTGGCATTGTCGGCGAAGTGCAAGCACGCAACGCAGAAACAGGCGACCTTGTTTGGACGCGCCCAGTTATTGAAGGCCACTTTGGGACTTTAAACGGCGAACAATCGACCAGAACCGGAACGCTTAACGCAACTTGGCCCGGGGATCTTTGGAAAACGGGCGGCGGCGCAACTTGGCTTGGCGGCTCTTATGATGCCGACACTGATACAATCGTATTTGGCGCAGGCAATCCAGCGCCTTGGAATTCATGGCTAAGATCAGCAGGAAATCCAAAAGGCAACGAAGGAGACAACCTTTATGCCGCCAGCCGCATCGGCATGGATCCGGCGACAGGCGAAATCAAATGGCACTTTCAAACCACCCCTCGCGAAGGCTGGGATTATGATGGTGTGAATGAAATGGTCGCTTACACAGATAAGTCTGGCAACAAACGCTGGGCCACAGCAGACCGCAATGGGTTCTTCTATGTGCTCGATCGTCAAGATGGGAAATTTGTTTCAGCAACCCCGTTTGTAAAAAACATCACATGGGCAAAGGGCATTGATGACAATGGCCGACCTATTTTCAACGAAGATAATCGCCCCGGCGACCCATCTGCTGCCGCTGATGGTAAAAAAGGAGAGACAACCTTTACAGTCCCCTCTTTCCTAGGTGGTAAAAACTGGATGCCAATGGCGCACTCGCCAAAAACAGGCAACTTCTATGTTCCTTCCAATGAATGGGGCATGGATATTTGGAATGAACCTGTGACCTATAAAAAGGGTGCCGCTTATTTGGGTTCTGGCTTCACCATCAAGCCGATCTTTAAAGATCATATTGGATCACTTAAAGCCATTGACCCAGACACGGGTGAGGTTAAATGGGAATTCAAAAACAATGCTCCTCTTTGGGCAGGCGTTATGACAACTGCTGGCGGTCTCGTCTTTACGGGAACACCAGAAGGTGAGTTCATCGCGTTTGATGATGAAACAGGTGAGCAGCTTTGGTCTTTCCAAACTGGTTCAGGCATTGTTGGCCAGCCCGTTACTTGGGAACAAGACGGCGAGCAATATGTCTCGGTTATCTCGGGTTGGGGCGGCGCTGTTCCACTTTGGGGTGGTGAAGTTGCCAAGAAGGTGAACTACCTCAATCAAGGCGGAACACTTTGGACCTTCAAATTGCCAAAACAACTTGCCTCTTCAAACTAAGAATAACGGGCCTGATGGTAATCACTGTCAGGCCCAAGATTTAAGATAAAATAGCAGCAAGCGAAACGGCGCTAAAGTTTGAAATTTGCTCCCCAGTACGCCCGCAGAATACAACGTAAAATACCAAACCCAACTGACATATGGCATCTGGCATCTGGCATCTGGATAAAATGGTAATTTCCATTGCTGACAAGAAGTACTGCCTGTGACGTGCCGTTGGTCAGGACAGGCACGTTCTTGATGAAATCATAAAAATCCACCGTAATACAAATGCTGCGACACGCTTGTTACGACGTTTGCTGAAGAAAGCGCGGGAAGTAGCGGTTGAATGTCGTGCACTGGTAATCGGGGGAATAGACCCTAAGCGCCACCGCGACCAAAGCAACGATGAAGCAAAGAAAGACGCTGCAAAGAAACTGCACACCTTTGGTTCCATCGCGTTGGAATATATCGAGGCGAACGAAACAAACTGGGAAAGTAAAGCGCACCGCCGGCAATGGCGTTTCACCATGCGTGGTGAGAACATCAAAAATGCTTCACCTGATTTTTGCCGAGCAATTCGCTCTAAGTCCGTCAATGAAATCACCCACGATGCCGTGCTGGCAATCTTAATATCCATATGGAGGGAAAAGACCGAAACCGAAGAGCGCATTCAAGGGCGCATTGAAACCGTTTTGGACTATGCAGCCGAAAAGTGTTTGCGCGATGGATTAAACCCCGCGACTATGAAGGGGAACTACACGGCTCACTTCCACATATCCCCAAATCTAAGCGGGTTAAGCATCACAAGGCGTTGCCCTTCGAGCAAGTGCAGACCCTTGTCATAACCTTGACACGGTCTAAAGCTTTGAGCGCCACGGTTTTATTGTTCATTATCTTGAACGCTAGCCGTTCTGGAGAGGCCATAAATGCGCGATGGACTGAAATCGATTTAGACGGGGCTATGTGGTCGATACCAGCCGACAGATGGAAGGGGTGAAATGCCGCTCTCAGGGCAGTAGCTCTTTTGAGGCCATTCTATGAGTTGAGGCAACAACAGAATATGTGTTTGCAGGTCAAAAGCCTAACAGGCCAATTTCAGGATGGCAGTGGACAAAACACTGAAACGATATGGTGGCGATGGCCAAACGCTTCACGGGCTAGGGTCGACGTTACGTGATTGGTGCGGTGAAACAACGAACTTTGATCGTGAGACTGTAGAGCTGGCTTTATCCCATCGCATTGGGGATGCAGCCAAACAAGCTTATAGACGAAGTGCAGCCTTAGACAAGCGCCGTGTGCTAATGCGAGCGTGGGCGCTTTGCGCCCTATCTACCAACGAAGCGACAAACCCATGTTTAGTTAAAGTCACACTATCGTTTCGCAGCTTTGGCCGCGCACTGGTCGCCAAACATGCCCTAGAGAACGGTGTGAGCGATAGGTGGCAAATGCATAGAAAGCTCCCAACTTTCCAAAGGCGCACGCAGTGGCAAGACAAACAAGCAACGCGCAAAGAACCGACCACCAGAGGGTGAGCAGTTCGTTTGGTTCACCGATGCAAGGCGTCGTAGTTTCTTTCTAACATGAAAGGTTGAAACTGTTTTCCATCGCTAGTCATGAACACAAAGCATATAGGTCTCGTTGCTAGCGGGCTTTGATGATAATCTAACAAAAACCCTGTCATTAAAATTAGTTGATAGTATTGCCGTAACCAGTATTACTTATTCTGTTATCGCTAGGATCCGAATGAGTTTAAATATGCCTGACCATAAATATATTTTGAAATTTTCGACATCATTCTTTCTCTTTTTCTTTTCATTTTTTGTAACGGTGGATAAGACGAAAGCTCAAACATTTTCAACCTTTCAAGAAGCTTGTACTAAACTTGTACGAGGTCCTATCGCTTCATTTGCAGATAATGAACCTGTTACCTTCCAAACGCTGAAAACATATGCGGTAAAAGCAGTGGAGTTTTGCAAGCAAGCTGTCATTTCAGAACCGGAAAATCATGTATTCCAATATAATCTTGGGCGCGCCCTTATAGCGGAAGGTCGGAATTTTAACGAAGCAGTTGAGTGGTTTCAAAAATCAGCCAGTGCGGGATATGCGCCCGCTCAAAATGCAATTGGCGTGGCCTATAGTAGAGGGTACGGCGTGCCGCTAAATGATGAAATAGCTTGGCAGTGGATGCAAAAAGCTGCCAGCCAAAATTATCCGCCTGCAATTACCAACACTGGTGCGTTTCACACACGGGGCTTTAATAACAAGCAAAATTATTCTCATGCTCTGTTAGCTTTTTCAAAGGCTGAAGCATTGGGTGACCCAATAGCCATGACTAATATTGGGATTATGTATTATCATGGGTATGGGGTTGTTGATAACCTTCAGCAAGCTGAAGCTTGGTATAGGAAAGGCCTCGCAGCGGGGGACATCGAAGCAGCCTTGAGGTTGCGTGATGTGTTTTTTAATGCCCAATTCAAAAAATTCATCAAGATTGCAGTTGATGCAGGACATCGAAATGCTGCACTTGATGCAGCAGGGTATGACGTACCTATTGAAACAGCTATCAAGCTCGCACAGCAGGGAAGTATTCACCTCCGTTATGAGCATGGTTTCCTTTATACGCGGACACTTACTACAGACCATGACGCTAGCTTGTTTTGGACAATTATGTTTGACCGACGAGCCAAACGCCCGCGGTTCACACCTACACAAGCAGAGGCAATCTTACGACCAATCAGAAGACGGGCCAACTGTGTTGGTGGGAAGCTTTTCTTGATTGGTGAGGGAATTATGGGTTGCTCTCGATAGTGGACTCCAACCTCTCGCCAGCAGAAATGTTGGGACGGTGAAATGCTATATGTAGCTTGTAATTTTTCGACGTTGTTAAGCGGGGCTGCAAGCGTTTCGCGACCACTACCGCGCGCGAGGCACGGTTTATCCGAAGTCATCAAGCGAGGGCGCTTCACAGCCATTTATTTGTTTTCGGAAAAATTCATGGCCACGACGGGTCAAATTTTCTCTAAACTAAATCAACACTCTAGTTGTTGTCGAATTTAACCTGCGTCACAAACCGTGGTCGGCGAACGGCGTTGTTTTCAAAAGTGAAAACTCTCAAATTAGCTGTGGTAAATAAAGGAGCATAGTCTCCAACCACAGAAACAAGAATTACTGTTTCACCTTCGGATAGGGTCGGCAGATTAAATTTTTGCAAATCTTCATCGCCGAGTTCTTCTTGTCCATCACTTGTTCTGCTCCACAAGACCGACAAAGTTGGATCGCCATCACTGTCAAATTCATTTTCAATGCTTGTGATGCTTGCGCGGTAATTTGCGGCATTGTCATAGCGACCTAACAAAGACCTTGCCGTTGCAAAAAAAAGATCGATTGATCCGTCATTTACCGTCGTCTGCCTAGTCACCAAGTCTACAACTATGGTTGCTGATTCATTGTAAGCTTGTCGTGCTCGAAAACCGTCGATAACTGCGAGCGACGCAATAAGCAACAATATCAATATTGGTGCCACTAAGGCGAATTCTATTGCGGCAACGCCTTTTACATTTTTTGCAAACTGAGCGCTGGCAGAAATCAAAACCTGCTTTGAACACTTGGCACATGCTTGAATTGAATTGAATAGTGAATATTTCATTTTAGCTATCCCTGAAATGCCAATCAAAACGGTTCATTGACAAAGGCTGAAGAAGCGATGATTGCATATTTGCCCGATGCTTCTACTGGCAATTGAAGCCCAAACCCAATTCCGGGAACTAAGAAATTTGTCAAAAAACAAACGCGCATAAACACTGTTTCAGAGGACCCGCCAGGATCAAATTGCACGACTGGATTAATGTTCAGCGCTTCATCTCGGCATTGCGCATCATCACTCGGAAGATCTGTTACGTCATTGATGGTTATCAATTCCACCAACAAGTTTGCGGTGCAGTTCGATCCAGCCAATACAGACATGTTGTTACATATATTTTGTTCTATCTCATCATGGGCGATTTGGCCGTTTGCGGCCGTGCCTGTATATAACTCCCTTGTTGTAACCGATACCGAATAATCCAACATCGCGACCTTACTAAAGGTATAGCCAACTTCGAGGATTGAGATGATGATTATAAAAAAAATAGGCGCGATGATCGCAAATTCTATCGCAGTTACACCACTTTCAGACGTAAAGAAGGGCTCTGTTTTCTTTTTAAATTTACATAAAAACATGGTCTTAACCTGAAACGCGAAGTGCAGAAATGGATGCTCTGATCGCCTCAAACGCTTGGGCTAAGTCTAGAGATTGAACCGGAAAAAAGGCCCCGCCATTGGCAACGCAATTTTCCAGTGTGGCTAAGTCCTGAGCATTCGTAATTTCAAAGCCAATCGCATAAATTCTGATGCCGTTTGCTGCCATCTCATCGCAAGTTGCGTTGAGGTTGCCGAGGGCTGTATTATCTGACGCGTTGTAGATATGCCGTTACTCGCGGGACATTTCCCATAAACTCCCAGAACTGGGATGAAGGAGATGTTCATGAAAGCCGATCAACGGGAAATTCAACGCAAATTACGTATTCTCAAACACGCTGATGAGAATGGTTCAGTCA